>CAYZVR010000020.1:0-5565 GCA_964481715.1 uncultured Acidobacteriota bacterium
ACGCCGAGTTTCTGGCGGCAGGAACCCTCGCGCTCCTGGCCGACGGCGGAGCTCGAATCCAAATTGCCACGATGACCGCCGGCGATTGCGGGAGCACCATCCTGCCGGCCGCGAAAATCTCCCGCGTCCGGCGGCGGGAAGCCAAAAACGCGGCGCGGTTGCTCGGCGCCGATTACTTTTGCCTGGAAGAAAAGGATCTCCAAATTTTTTACGACCGACGGACGCTCGGCAAAGTCACCGAGCTGGTGCGCCGTCACGACCCCGCGCTCGTCCTCACCCACTCTCCCCAGGACTACATGGTGGATCACGAGGTTACCAGCCGGCTTTGCCAGACAGCCTGCTTCGGGGCCATGGCGCCCAATTTTCGTCCGGCGGCGGGAAGGCCTGCCAGGGCCATTCGAGGAATCCCGCACCTCTATTACGCGCAGCCGTTCGCGGGCAAAGATATTTTGGGCCGGGAAATTCCTTCCAGCATTTATGTGGACATTACCGCTACCTTCGAACGCAAGGAACAGATGCTGGCCTGCCACGAAAGCCAGCGCGCGTTCCTGCGCGCACAACAGGAAATCTCTGACACGCTCGCGATGATGCGGAGGATGGCCGACCGCGCGGGGAAAGTCTCTGGCTTTGAGCGGGCGGAAGGTTTTCGACAGCACCTCGGCCAGGGCTTCCCGCAGGACAATCTCCTGGGCGACCTCCTCGGCGACCGCGTCCGTTTAATCACAGCCTGATACTTCAGTCCCGCTGGGAGACGTTTAATGCGATAAAGCTTCATTCGACGCAACCCCCAGTCAATCCAACTGGGGAGCTGAGGCACCTAACTGATTTCAGGAGCACGGGCGGGCGTTGGAAAACAACACTCGCTGGCAATCCTTGCGTTTGAGCCGTGGGCGGAAAATCCGAAGTATAATGATTGGCTGTCTTGATAAATTTCGAAAATCTTGACGTGACTCCCTCTCACTTGCGCGAGACTCATAACTTCCAATCGAATCCCTACGACGACTGCAAATTGGACAAGGCCGGCCGCTGGAAACGGCCCCTCGGAGCCCGCTGGCTGCTCTCCCTTGGGCGTGGATTCGGCCTTTGTCTCGCATTACTTTTGATTCCGCGGCTGTGCCCTTCAGCTCAGGATTCAACCGCGTGGGGACGGAGGGTCACCGAGATCAGGCTGCAGTGCGATGCCCTGCTGAACGTGGCGGAGTTCCGTGAACAAGTAACCCAAAAAGTGGGCGAGCCGCTCGACCGGGACAAAGTGAACGAGAGCCTTAAGAATCTGTATGCGTCGGGGCGATTCCAGGATCTGCGCGCGGAGGCTGAGCCTGTGGGCGAGGGCGTGACCCTGATCTTTGTGGCAAGAGCCCAATACTTTACGGGCAGCGTGAGCGTGGAAGGAACGCCGGAAAGTATTGAAGCACAGGGCTTGATCATGGCCTCACGCCTTCGACTGGGACAACCGCTGACCAACGAAGACCTCACCACGGCCGAGCGCCGGCTGTCGGAAGTTCTGGCCGAGAACGGCTATTACCAGGCCAACATCACCCACCGAATTGTGCCCAATATGGACACTGAGGAAGCCGCCGTGGTTTTCACAATTGTTGCTGGAAAGGCGGCTGTGCTCTCGGCAGTGGACTTTCAGGGCCAAACTGTTGTGGCCTCGAAAAAGCTCGCTTCGGTTGCCGGATGGCGTTCCGGTCGCCAGTTGACCTCCGCCAAGCTGGACAGGGGTCTTTCGAAGATTCATCAGTTTCTGATTAAGCGGAAATATCTTCAGGCGACCACGAGCATCCTGGGAAGGAATTACGACTCGGGACACAACACGGAAAAACTCAGCGTACAGGTGGATGCCGGCCCTCGTGTCCTGGTACGCTTGCGGGGCACTCGGGTCTCGTCTTCCAAGCAGAAAGAATTGCTTCCGATGTACACCGAAGGTGCTACCGACGAGTTTGCCGTGGGCCAGGGCCGGGAAAATATCGAGAACCACTTCCAGCGGAAGGGATTTTTCTCCGCCTCCGTCGAGGGCAAAAGAACCGTCGATCCGAAAACCCGGGAAGTGAATATCACCTACCAGGTCGAACCAGGCCCCCTGGGCAAATTTGACGGCTACGCGTTTCAAGGCAATCGAACCCTCTCAACCGAAACTCTTGAGCCCCTTCTCACCATTCAGCGTTCGGGAATTTTCCACGATCGCGGCATTTTCAGCCGGCAGATGTTGTCACACGACACAAAGGCATTGACTGAGCTCTACCATTCCGCGGGCTTCCTGGAGGTGAAAGTCGCACCTCAACTGAACACTCGATACGGTGATTCGGACAACCATCTTTTCGTCACCTTCGACATCAACGAAGGGACTCGCGCTCGAGTATCGAGCCTCTCTCTCCAGGGCCTGGACGCGGAAATGGAAAAGTCAATCCGAGGTCTTCTAGTGACCCGCGAAGGCGCGCCGTTTGCGCCCGAGCGAGTCATAACTGATCGCGACAGAATCCTCTCGTACTTCAGCGACCACGGCTACGTTCACGCCAGTGTGGACTCAAAAAGCACGCCCGGGCCCGGCGAGCACGACTTCCAAGTGGAATACCGAATCTTCTCCGGCCTTCAGGAACATATCCGGCGAGTCGTGTTGATGGGCAACCGCAACACACGTGAAGGAATCATTCAGCGAGAATTGAAGTTTCACCCGGGGGAGCCGCTCAATCAGAGCAACCTGCTCGATTCCCAGCGGCGGCTTTACGACCTCGGAGTTTTCAATCAGGTGCAAATCTCACCCCAGAATCCGCAGGGTCCGCCGGGACCTAAGACCGTCCTGGTCAGCGTTGAGGAAGCCAAGCGTTGGACGCTCGGCTACGGCTTCGGGGTCGAAGTTCAGCGCCTGGGGAGCAACCAGCCGGAAGGAGAATTCAAGGCCAGCCCCCGGGTCTCTCTGGACGTGACGCGCTTAAACGTCGGAGGCCGCGCCCAGACGGCGGCTTTCCGCGGCCGCCTGTCCACTCTGGACAAGGGGGCGTCCGTTACCTACTTCATTCCGCGCTTTCCCACCCGGCCCGACCTTCACGTGCGCCTGAACGCTTTGGTCGACCGCAGCAGTGACGTGCTGACGTTTACCTCGGATCGCGCGGAAGCTTCTATCAGCGTTGAAAAAAGGTATAGTACGACGACGTTGATTGCGGGACGGTTCAACTTTCGCAACGTCAAGGCGCTTAACCTTTCTGACCGGATCTCCGAGGAACAGATTCCGCTGGTCAGTCGCGCCGCACGCGTCGCCATGCTGGGACTTACCTACATCAACGACCACCGCGATAATCCGGTCGACGCGACGAAGGGATCTTTTTCGATCGCTGACGGCGGCGTTTCATGGAGTAAGTTTGGGTCGGAGGCGAATTTTCTTCGCATCTCGGGCGAGAATTCCACTTTCTATCGTTTGGCCCGGCATTTGATTTTTGCGCGGGATACGCGCTTCTCCATGGAATCGCCATTTGGAGCCTTGCGCCGGATCCTGACCACGGATGCAAACGGCGTGACTCAAATCACCCTCACGCACGATATTCCCCTGCCCGAGCGCTTTTTCATGGGCGGCAGTGAATCGCATCGCGGGTTTTCCATCAACCAGGCCGGACCTCGCGATTTGGAAACTGGTTTTCCAATCGGAGGCAACGCCCTGTTTCTGAATTCCCTCGAACTCCGTATGCCCTTTGCGGATGATCGCCTGGGTTTTGTTCTCTTCCACGACGCGGGCAACGTTTTTTCGAGCATTCGCCGGATGCGCCTGCTAAAATTTCGCCAAAGTTCTCCCACCGATTTTGACTACAACGTTAACGCCGTAGGTTTCGGATTGCGTTACAAAACGCCCGTGGGGCCGCTGAGGATTGACGTCGGCTACAACCTGAATCCGCCGCGGTATCAGGTCGTCGACAGCAACACGGGCAATATCGAGGTGCTGCGATTATCGCGCTTTCAGTTTTTCCTGGGCATCGGCCAAAGTTTCTGAGTGGGCTGGCCGCCATTCTGACGCTCGCCGCAGGCTTGCGGGTTGCACCCGCAGCCCGCGCCGAGAATCTCGACCGCGTGGTCGCTTCGGTAGATTACCGGGCGATTACGGAAAGTGACGTCGAGACTGAATACCGCCTGGAACAGTTCCTCGACGGAAAGGCGCCGACGGCTCCTCTCGACGAGGAAACCCGCAAGCGCGTTCGCGACCGGCTCATCGATCAGATGCTGCTTTCCGAAGAGGCAGCAAAGTCTTCCGCCGAGAAGGCCTCCGCGGAAACCCTGGATAAGGAGCTCGATGATGTGCAAAAGCAGTTTGGCAGCGAGGAGGCCTTCGGGTCCGCACTCCGGGCCGTCGGCCTGACCAAAGAGCAGGTCATCGAACGTCTTCAAATGCGTCAGACCGTCCTCAACCTGATCGATCGCCGCCTGGGGCCTGAAGCCTTTGTGGAACGCAGCGAGATTGAGACGTATTACAACAAAACGTTTGTGCCTGCTTATCAAAAGGAGAATACCGGACCTGTGCCCACCTTGCGGGAAGTTGCGCGGCGCATTCGGGAAATTCTGTTGCAGGAGAGAGTCAACAATCTTCTGGAAGAGTGGCTGAAGGACCTGAAGGCGAGTCATCGGGTGGAAGAACACTCCTTCTGAGTTTGGCGCCGCCCATTCAGCCCGCAAAAATCTGACGATGTCCAAACCCTTTCGCAGATTGGTTTACGCCATCATGACGCTGGCGATCCTTGTCATGTCGGGTCTCGCCATCGTGAGCTCGTCCTGGTTTCGCCGGGTACTCGAGCGGCGTGTGGCGGCAAGACTCCGGGAGGTCACGGGTGCGCGTTTTGAAACCGGGCAGATGGGCTTTAACCCGTTCATTTTGGAGATGACGTTTCACCCACTGATCCTTCACGGCACCGAGAACGCGGCGCAGCCGCCGCTGTTCACTGCCCGGAGTGTTGCTGTCCGTATCCATCCGATTTCCCTCCTCCGCCGAAAGCTGGTCATAGCCCGGCTGGACATAACCGGCGCTGAGGTCCATCTGGCGGCGGGACGCGATGGTCTGACGAATCTTCCCGGCCCTGCGCCATCCTCGCGCTCGACAGCCGCAAGCTCGCTCCGGGATTTGGTCAATCTGACGATTGGACGCCTGACAGTGAGCCAGACCAACGTCTTCTTCAACGACCAGCGCCTCCCACTCGACGTGAGCGCGCAGAACGTCGCGGTTCAGATGGAGCACAAACATGCGCAGGGCTATGCAGGAAGCCTGTCCTCAACAGCCATTCGCGTTGATTCTCCCCGCATCGCCCTTCCTGCTACAACACTCTCGTCGCGGTTCGAGATTTCGCAATCCGGGCTGAATGTGACATCGCTCGACTGGCACGCGGAGGGCTTGAGCGGCCAATCCACCCTGCAAATGACACTCGCACCCGAAACAAAAGCTCATGTCACTTTTAAGGCTGCCGGCACGGCCGCAGACGCCGCCCGCATTTTGAAGCTCGGACAGTTTTCCTCGGGCGATGTCCTGGCGGAAGGCCATGCCGACTACTCCCAGGGAACATGGCAGTCCCAAGGGCGCGTCCAGGGACG
>CAYZVR010000020.1:5575-23450 GCA_964481715.1 uncultured Acidobacteriota bacterium
TATTCGGCTGACCGAGACCGGATTCAGGTGCCTGAAGTTCGGGTTTCAGCGCTGGGCGGCACTTTTCAGGGGAAGGGTTCGGTGTCGCTCTCGGAAAAATCACTACAGTATTCGCTGCACGCCGAGTTGCGCGGCGTTCACCTCAGCGCGGCCCTTGCATCCGCGTCCGGCAGCCGGCCTCTGCTCAAATACCTTCACTGGGGCGCTGAGGTCCGCGGCACGACCGACACGACCTGGACAGGTAATTTTGAAAATCTCAATTGCCGGTTTGACCTGCGCTTTCAAACCCGCGCGGGCGCCCCCATTGGCTCATTCCCCGTGAACGGAATCGCACAGGGCTCGGCAACCAATGCACACGGGCTGACGCTCCGGTTTGACTCTTTGAACCTACAAACTCCTCATTCGAATCTGTCCGCAAAAGGGACGGTGCAATCGTCTCAATCCCAGCTGGAGGTGGAACTGGTGACCAGCGACTTTGAAGAGTGGCGGGTTCCCGTCGAATATCTTGCCCGCGCTCGCGAACCCATCCCGCTCGTTTTCGAGGACCCGGTGACATTCTCAGGGTCACTCAGTGGGAGCCTAAACCAGCCTGCCATCCGAGGCCGGCTTTCAGCCAGGAAATTCGATTACCGCGGGTGGAGTTGGGACGAGCTTGAGGCCGGCGTTTTCGCCGCTCCGTATGCAGTCGAAATTTCCGGCGGACGACTGCGAAGCGAACACAGCGTCTTGACGGTGGATGCCGCCGCGAGCCTCGAAAACTGGCAGCTCGAACCGAACGGGCCAGCCCGGTTCTCGGCAGGAGCGGAACGAACATCCCTCGCCGGGCTCAAGGCCGCCCTGGGCGTTGACTACGACATCAGCGGCCTGATCACCGGAAACGCGGACTTGAAAGGAACAGCCGCCAGTATGACCGGAAGTGGAAATTTCAAAGTGGATCAGGGAACCGTTGCGGGACAGCCATTTGATTCACTCGCGGCTGATTTTCATGTCGCTGAATCCATCTGGACCGTCGAAAACATCCACCTTGCGCGGGGCAAGGCGCGAGTCAAAGGCCGGGGAAATTTTGACCCATTCTCACGCGCATTTTCAGCAGACCTGCAAGGCACTGACATTTCGCTGGCCGATTTCAACATAGAATCGTCGCCGGAACGACAAACCACCACCAAAAAGAAGTTGGAGGGACTGGCAAGCTTCAATCTCAAGGGCCAGGGAACTCCAGAAAGCGTGCAACTGCGCGCGGAATGGGACGTCCGTGACTTCAAGGTCATGGGAATGGCCGCGGGCGGCCTTCACGGCGGACTGAACTGGCAGGATCAGACCCTTCGCATTACCGGGGAAAGCGCCGGAGAGGGCGGTTCGCTGCAATTCCAGGGGGAAGCACCAATTTCTTTGTCAGCCCCTGGATCCGCCTCTTGCTCAGCAGTAAGTTGGACGCCCAGGTAAAGGCCAACGGAGACGTAAAGGTCCACGGGCCGCTTCGCGAGCCGGCCAAGTTGGAAGTCGAAAGCAGGATCGACACGCTCGAGGTGGATACGTCCAATTTGGCCTGGAAGAATTCACAGCCCGTGGAGCTTCGCTACGCCAATCGCAGGCTGAGCGCCAGCCGCTTTCGGATTCAGGGACCCTCCACCAACCTCGAGGTCGAAGGGTCGATTCGATTTGGCCAACGGTCAACGGTCTCGCTCACCGCTCAGGGGGAATCGGATGCCACGCTTCTCAGCCTGCTCGATCCGGCCATCAAAGGGACGGGCCACACCAAGATGGACATGCGCATTAGCGGAACCCCCGCACAACCGCGGCTTTTCGGCACGCTGGTAGTTCAAGACCTCAATCTGGCCTATGGGGAGCTGCCCTTTCATCTGTCCGGAATGAACGGCGAGATCCGCCTCGAAGGAGAGCGAGCCACGGTCAGTTCCCTGCGCGGGATGAGCGGCGGAGGGGCGGTAACTGTTCAGGGGTTTATGACATTTGCCGAAATGCCCAGGTTCCAGCTCTCAGCAAAAGTTGACCAGGTCCGCGTCCAATATCCGCCAGATTTCACTTCCCAGTTGACGGGTACCTTGCAGCTGAACGGAACCTCCGAAAGCAGCCGGCTGGAAGGGGACCTGATCGTCCGCCAGTTGTTCGCAGCGCCCAACTTCAGCGTATTGAACCTCGTGTCCGAGGTCAGCAACCCCGCTGGAACACTCTCGATTGGCACATCCTCTCCGGCCGCGGACAGCATCCGGTTGAACATACAAGTTTTCTCGGCGCCGACGGTCCGGCTCGAGACGCAGGATCTCCGCATGGTAGCGGACATCGACTTACACCTGCAGGGGACCCTCGCGAATCCCGTAGTCATCGGCTCGATTCACGTGCTTAGCGGTGAATCCGTTCTTCGTGGGAACCGCTACAAAGTGAGTCGCGCCGACATCAACATGACCAACCCGTTCCGCACGCAACCTGTGCTGGATGTAGAAGCCACAACTCGGGTGCAGAGCTACGACCTGACTTTGGACATCTCGGGCCCACTGGACCAAGTGAAAATCGCCTACCGTTCAGACCCTCCCTTGCCCACCTCCGACGTCCTTTCACTCCTTGCGCTCGGCTACTCGCGCCAGCGGGGCGGGCAGTCAACCACCGGACAGGAAAGTTTTTCCACAGTGGGAGCGAGCGCGTTGCTTTCGGAAGCCTTGTCGAGCCAGATGACCGGCCGCATCCAGAGGCTGTTCGGCGTCAGCCGCATTAAAATTGACCCGAACGCGGGCGGGCTTGAAAATGTGGCCGGAGCGCGCGTGACGGTCGAGCAGCAAGTGACCCGCGAACTGACTTTGACCTACATCACCGACACGGGCAGCTCGCAACGGCGGGTCGTACAGTTCGAGTGGCAGGTCGGTGACAACGTTTCGCTTTACGGAGTTCGCGATCGAAACGGGATTTTCGGTGTGGAATTGAGATTCCGCCGGCGATTCCAGTGAGATGGATCGTCCGGATTATCCTGCCTCCCTTTGGATGAAATTTTCGTCCAATGCTATACTGAGAGTTTCCTGCCGATGCGGCGGCTTCGTCCGAAGTCCCCAGTCCGCGGGAGAACAAGCCGTTTTAGAGGCCTGGAGAGGTGTCCGAGTGGCTGAAGGAGCACGCTTGGAAAGCGTGTTCACGAGCAATCGTGACGTGGGTTCGAATCCCACCCTCTCCGCCAACTATATCCAGATGTAAATAAATTACTTGCTTCATAGACTGGAACTTAGTATTCAAGTTTTATTCCAGTCTTGCCTCCATCTTGCACGTCTCAAGACTTCGAGCTGGCTTTGCGGCCAAGCTGGATCACAACGCTTATCGGGTTCCCGTCGAAGTTTTTCCACCTCGCCGCTTGAAATGGTTTTCTGTGTAGATCTCAAACTCTTTGCCAGGGGCGGCCAGTTCAAAGACTTCGATGAATTCGTCGTTGCTCAACACTTTGTACATCTCGCGGGCCCGCCAACCTGGCGGGATGTTCTCAATGCTCTCGGTGACAAGAACAAGTGTCTTCGAGTTGCTGGCTGCGGTATCTAACGCGTACTGATTTACGAAGCCTTCCACATGAAACTGCCGCAGGACAATCTGCTTGCGACCACGGTCGTAGCTAAACAAACCCCAATCCTCATGTACCTCGCCCTTTGGGTTCTTCTCCTGTGGTGGGTAAGTGGATGTGTTCTTTGCGTAAAGGTATTTGCCATTCAAAACGAACTGGTACTCACGCTCAACTTTCCCATTGCCAGCCTGCCCACTGGCCGTGCCTTTCCAGAAACCAACAAACAACTTCAGAGGCTCCCAGACATCCGGCTGTTGGGCACTTTGTGCTTCGACTACAGGTGAAAGCAAAAGAATGAACAACAACAGGGCGCCTACTAGCGATCCATTCCGCGAAAACCGTGCTTTGCAGCTTGCCTTTACCACTCGCTTGCTTTCTTTCATTCTCCCCTCCAAGGCGAATAATCAAAAAATGGACAACTTTCAGTCGCCTGCCAACGGCATGTAAATGTCCGTTACCAAATCTCTTGGCGGTGTGTCCTCCGGCGAATTGCGGTAAAACTCCAACGCTGGCGCCGCAAGCAATTCGCGCCCACTCAACAGCAGCCAATCGCCGCAAAAGCGGGTGTAGGTTTCGCCGAGTGTTTCATATGGACCGCGGTGCGTTGTAACAGCATGCTCGCCGCTTTTTATGGTTTGCGCTCCAACGTCGCCATCAACTTTCAGGTCCTCGGGAATCACGAGCGCCGCGTCGTAGCGCAGCTTGGTAGGTGCGGTAACGGTGGGATCATCGTAGGCAATACCGAAGACCACTGCGGACGAACTTAGGAGGCCACGCGTACGGGCCCAGGCCATCAGGTGGTCTAACGCTTCGTCTGTTTCCTCATACGGCCCCGTGTGCCTCACAAAGGCCACTCGCATTTCTGGCAGCTTCTCAATACGCACAGCTATCGGTGGCTTTGTCGGGCGCGCTGGGCGAAAGCTATTAAGAACGCCAGACGCCACAAAATGGACACCGGCAGGCGCGGGCCCATATGCCACCACCCCGTGTCGCGCCCGGAATTCGGTAGGCGATTGACCAAACATCCTGCGAAAGGAACGGGTGAACGATTCCGGTGTTTCATATCCAGCGTCCAGCGCGATCTCCATGATTGGTTGGCCGCCGTGGCGAAGGCGGTGCGCCGCCCGTTCCAATTGCAGGCGGCGCACATGTTCCTTCACTGATTCGCCGACCAAGCCGCAAAAGATACGATGAAAGTGAAAGGGAGAGTACGGCGCGACTGCTGCCAATTCTTCAAGCGAGAGGGCACGATCGAGATTCTGCTGAATGTGCACCAATACCTTCAGAACGCGCGCACGATGATCGTCAAACGTGGTTTTCCTCACTCGACGGACTCTCTTGCGCTCCTCAGCATTTGGCCTCGCCCTCTTCACTGTCAGTAACCCCAACCGAACCTCGTCCCTTAACCGACTGTCAAGATAAACCTAACACTGTCGTTCCCGTTGATGCCTGACATTCCTTGCTATTTTTCAAAGTCTTAGGCCACCAAGTTTCAGGCTTTGTGGACCGATTTCATCGCTTAGAGAGACGCGTACAGTTGACAGCCAGGGGAGAGACACAGAAACTGCCTGTCAACATTCGACAAATGAGCCGTTTCTCGAACCCCATCGGGAGGGAAACTGGCTCCAAACAAACCGAGCATGTTGCGAGAAAGGGGCCGACCAGTATGCCAAGGGAAGACGAATCAGCTAGGAGGCGCGGCAGAATTAAACAGCTAACCAGAAAGATGAGATCCGGAACACTTAGGAGTGATACGTGAGATACGACCTGACGATTGTCGGAATAATCCCAATTACGCAGTTGCATTTCTGTCGCCCGCGACCCGGAAGAATTCCGCGAGCGGCGAAGACAAATTGAAATCCCAATAGGCAAAAACTCGGGAGGGCTTTGGCGGTCAGCCCTCTTCCTCGTATTGTTGCTTCAGCTTTCCGACAACCGCGGGGTCGGCGAGAGTTGTCGTATCACCCATCACCCGGCCTTCGGCGATATCACGCAGCAAGCGGCGCATGATTTTGGCGCTGCGAGTCTTGGGAAGTTCTGAAGTGAAGAAAATATCATCGGGGCGCGCGATGGCGCCAATCTTCGCGACGACGTGTTCCTTCAACTCCTTCTTGAGCGCCTCGCTCGGCTGAATGCCTTCTTTCACGGTGACAAAGGCGGCGATGGCCTGGCCTTTGACCTCATGCGTTTTACCGATCACGGCAGCTTCGGCCACAGAATCGTGGTCAACCAGGGCGCTTTCGACTTCATAAGTCGAGATGCGGTGGCCCGCGACGTTCATCACGTCGTCCACACGACCAAGCAACCAGAAGTATCCGTCTTCGTCCTGCTTGGCGCCGTCGCCGGTAAAATATTTTCCTGGATACCGCGACCAGTACTGGCGCTCGTATCGTTCAGGGTCTCCGTAAATCGTGCGGAACATGGCGGGCCACGGCTTGGTTAGGATGAGGTATCCACCCCCGCCCGGTCCCACCTTTTGCCCTTTATCATCCACAACTTCGGCGGCAACTCCCGGAAACGGCCGCGTTGCAGAGCCGGGCTTGGTAGGGGTCAGTCCCGGCAGCGGCGTAATCAGAATCATTCCAGTCTCTGTTTGCCACCAGGTATCCACGATCGGGCATCGGCTGTGGCCGATGTTCTGGTTATACCAGATCCACGCCTCGGGATTGATCGGCTCGCCGACGGTTCCAATCAGGCGCAGGGATGAGAGGTCGTACCGCGAGGGCCACTCTTTGCCCCAGCGCATAAAGGTGCGGATCGCCGTAGGCGCAGTGTAGAAGATATTGACGCCATACTTGGCCACGATAGACCAAAAGCGCCCGCGGTCGGGATAATCCGGCGACCCCTCGTACATCAAGGTCGTGCAGCCGTTGGCCAGCGGCCCGTAAACGATATACGAATGGCCCGTCACCCAGCCGATGTCGGCGGTGCACCAGTACACGTCGTTTTCTTTAATGTCAAAAATGTAATGGTGAGTCGCAGTAACTCCGAGGAGATAACCCGCCGTGGTGTGGACCACACCTTTGGGCTTGCCGGTTGTGCCGCTTGTGTAAAGGATGTAGAGCATGTCCTCCGCATCCATCGGCTCAGCGTCGCATTGGTCGGAAGACTCCGCGACGAGGTCGTTCCAGGAAATGTCCCGGCCCGCGTGCATGACGGCCTGTGCGGCTTTTCCGATCCGCTCGACGACGATAACCTTTTCGATGCTGGGCGTATCCTTCAGTGCCTCATCGGCATTCGCCTTGAGCGCCACGCCGCCGCCACGGCGCCACGCGCCGTCTGCGGTGATAAGGATTTTCGCTTTCGCATCGTTGATGCGTTCGCGCAGCGACTCGGCGGAAAAGCCTCCAAACACCACACCGTGCGGCGCGCCGATTTTGGCGCAGGCAAGCATGGCGATGGCGAGTTCGGGAATCATGCCCAGATAAAGCGCCACGCGGTCGCCCTTCTTGACGCCCAGGGACTTCAACCCGTTCGCGAAGCGATTGACTTCGCGCTGAAGCATTCCGAAGGTGAGCACGCGCGAGTCGCCCGGCTCACCTTCCCAGATGATCGCCGCCTTGTTGCGCCGCGCCGAGGCCGCATGACGGTCCACACAGTTTGCCGTGACGTTCAGCTTGCCACCCACAAACCACTTGGCCCATGGAGCGTTCCACTCGAGAACCTTCTTCCACGGCTCGATCCAATCCAGCCGTTTGGACTCTTCCGCCCAGAAACCCTCCAAATCCTTCGCAGCTCGTTCGTAGACATCCGGGTCACCGGCATTCGCTTGCCGCCGAAACTCCGCCGACGGCTCGAACAGCCTCCGTTCATGCAAGAGAGCTTCAAGATTTTCCTCGTGACTCGGCTTGCCGTCCCCCATGGCCGTTTATCCCCCTGAATTCCGAAAGTATTATGCAATCCCTTTTGGATGGTTTGACATGCCCTACCGATTTACTTTGCGATAGCGGTCGACTTTATTTTGCCAGCCCTTCGCGAGCGGAATATGCTTCGTCCAATAATTCAACGACGTGCAGCACGCGCCGGTCACGGTGATTCGAGCCGGCAACGCCCGCACGCAGTTGCAGCAGGCAGCCGGGGTTTGCGGTCAGGACCAGGTCCGCGCCCGTCTCGTCCACGCGCTGCATTTTGCCGGCCAACAGCCGCTCCGCCATCTCGTTATGCGCGACGTTGTAGATGCCCGCGCTGCCACAGCAAATCTCAGATTCTTTCAATTCGACGAGATCCAAACCGGGCACCGCGGCCAGGAGTTTTCGTGGCGCGGACCGCACGCGCTGAGCGTGGCCCAAATGACAAGGGTCCTGATAAGTCGCTCGCGCTTTGATTATCCCAAGCTCTCGGTTCAAGTCAATCCCCGCCAGAAACTCAGTGACATCTTTCAGCCGCGCGCTGAAAGCCTTGGCCCGGTCGAGAAGGTCCGTTTCCTCCTCCTCGAAGAGTTGCGGATATTCTTTCAACACGGAGCCGCAGCCCGCAGCATTGGTAATCACGGCGTCAAACTTTTCAGCCAGGAACGCGTCGATATTCTTGTGGGCGAGCGCGCGCGCCAAGTCCCGAATCCCCGCGTGAACGTGCAGCGCGCCGCAACATCCCTGTTCGCCGGGAATAACTACTTCGCACCCATTCCGCGCGAGCACTCGAATTGTCGCTTCGTTCAGCCGCGCGAAGGCAAGATTGGCGATGCAGCCCGCAAAAAACGCCACGCGATACCGGCGCTCACCCACGGCGGGTACGACGGTCCCAAGCTGCGACGTGAAGAAAGGCTTTTCCATCCGCGGCGCGAGCCTCGCCACGTTCGCGAGCTTTCCAGGGAATAGTTTGAGGAGGGCTCGGACCAACGTTTCCAGTCCCGAGCGCTGATACACGCGAAGGATTTTACCGGCCCATTCCAGCCGTCGCCGGTTCGGCAGGATTGCGTGGAAAAAGATCCGTCTCAGCGCGGATTCGAGCCATGGACGCTTGTAATACTTTTCGATTTGCCCGCGCGCCGCTTCCACCAGGCGGCCGTACTCGACGCCCGAAGGGCACGCCGTCTCGCAAGCGCGGCAATCCAAACACAAGTCAATGTGCCGCACAAAGCTCTCGCCGAGCGGCAGCCGCCTCGCGCACCGTTGTGCCGAATGTCAGGATCTCATCTGGTAGATTCGCCCGCGCGGCGAGTCCATTTCGACTCCCAGCTCACGATAGGTCGGGCAGCTATTCAGGCAAAGGCCGCAGTGGATGCACTTGGAATAGTAATCCCAGACCGGAGCCTCGCCGGGACCGTAGCCGTTCTCAGTTTTCAAAGTTACGGGTTTCGCTTCAACTGGATTCATTATTTTCGGTCAATTGAGCCGGCCATCGGATGAGTCTGGCCTGATGAGAGCGCAGCATTACAACCCACCCACGAAGCGGCCAGGCGATAGGACGCCCTTTGGATCCCAAGCCTCTTTCAATTTGCGCATGACTTCGAAATCGTCGCCCGTTTCTCCCCAAACATCCACTCGTTCTTTCAGGACCGCGGGCCCGCGCTCGATGACGAGCGCCCCGCCCGCATTATCGGCCAGCCTTCGAAGCTTCTCGACCAACGCCGCAATTTCAGACATTGGAATTTCGTCGAGCAAACAAAGATGGATGATTCCGTCACCTGTCTGGGCGAAATACGCCGCGCGGTGGTTCGCGGTTTCCTGCGCGGCGCTGTCCAAAAACTCTTCGCTGGACGCAATTGGCAATGATACCTTCAATACAACCATTTGAGGGAATCGCTCCGAAAGCCAATCGGGAAATTCCGTTATGCGCGACCAGCCTCGCTCGCCCTCCTCCTGATCAAAGGATCGCAATGATACGTTTGCTTTGCCACCCAATTCGCGAAGCATCTGAGCGTGCCGTGCAAGCACCCGGCTCGAACCACCGGTTTCGATCCAATGCTGCGGCCCTGAGATTCCATCCTGCAACTTGGCGGTTTCCGCCACCAACCCGGCAGCTGCGTCGTCGAGCAAAACCATTCGCGTGGGATCGAGCGGTGACCGCATGATGAGCCGTCGCACCTCGCGTGCCCGTTCGAGCGTTCCGGCTTCGAAGACAAATGTCGCACGCCCTGCCGGCAGCGGAAACAGCTTGAAACTGGCTTCCACAATGACGCCCAGCGTCCCGAACGACCCGATCAAAAGCTTGGCGAGGTCATAGCCTGCGACGTTTTTCACCACGCGGCCGCCGGTCTTGATCACCTTTCCTTCCGTCGTCGCGATCTTCATCCCCAGCACCATGTCGCGCGGCGTGCCGAAATGGTGACGCAGAGGGCCGGAGGAATTTGTGGCGAGAATTCCTCCTAGGCTTGCGCGCGCGCCCCCCGGCGGATCCAGAGGCAGCCAGAGCCTGTTCCGACCGACAAAGTGCTGGAAATCGCCGAATTTCATCCCGGATTCCACGGTCACGGTCAGGTCCGCCGCCTCATAATGCCAGACCCGGTTCATCTCCTTGAGTGACAGCGCAATGTCATAGCGGCGCGGCGGATTGCCGATCGCGAGTTTTGTAGCGTTGCGGCACGGAATGACCGCAAGGTCCTGCTCGGCGGCATACCGAAGCACCTCGGCGACCTGTTCGGCCGAGGACGGATAGACAACTAGCTTAGGCGTCTTACCATCCACGCTCAGGTTCGAGCAAGCTTGAGCGTCGGCCACGACGTGCGTGGTGCCGACAATGGCCGCCAGTCCCGCTTGCGCCGTTTCCAGAGCTGCGATCATGTCAGTTGCCTGCGCTCACCTGAACCCGCAGTTCCCCGCACATCTTGCCGGTCGGGAGAACTTTCCCGGGGTTGAACGCTCCCGAGGGATTGAAAACGCTCTTGATTTTTCGCATCATGTCGAGGTCGTCGCTCGAAAAGATGAGCGGCATTAGTTCGTTTTTCTCGATGCCCACGCCGTGCTCGCCGGTAATCGAGCCGCCCATCTCCGCGCATTTCGACATGATTTCTCCCGCCGCTTTCAACACGCGTTGGGATTGGGCCTTGTCGCGCGAGTCGAACATCAAAAGTGGATGAAGATTTCCGTCGCCCGCGTGGAAAATGTTTCCGATGCGCAGGTCGTATTTCTGTCCAACGGATTCGATAAATTCCAGCATTTCCGGAAGGCGCGTGCGGGGGATCACGCCGTCCTGAACGTAAAAACTGGGACTGATGCGCCCCAGCGCCCCAAAGGCGTTTTTACGCCCGCGCCAGAGCAGATCGCGCTCCTCGTTACTCTTCGCCCGGCGGACCTCGCGCGCGTGGTTTTCGCGGCAGACCGCTTCGATCTGATCCGCATCTTCTTCCACGCTCTCGAAGAGTCCTTCCACTTCGATCAGGAGCACCGCCGCCGAATCCATCGGGTAGCCCGCGTGAGTGGCTTCTTCGACGGCACGCAGCGTGAAGCCATCCATCATTTCAAGCGCCGCCGGCGTGATGCCGCGCGCGGTAACGGCCGCCACGGTCCGCGTCGCGTCCAGGATGCGGTCGTATACCGCCACAAGCGTTTTCACGGCCTCGGGCTTCCGCATCAGGCGCACGATGATTTCTGTGACAATGCCGAACGTCCCTTCCGAGCCCACGATCAGTCCCGTCAGGTCGTAACCGGAGCAATCCCAACGCTTGCTACCCGTGTGAATGACCCGCCCATCGGGCAGGACGACTTCGAGTCCCAGCACGTGATTGGTTGTGACCCCGTAAGCGAGCGTATGCGGCCCGCCTGAGTTCTCCGCCACGTTGCCTCCAATGGTGCAGGCCTTTTGGCTGGAAGGATCCGGCGCGTAGAAAAATCCCTGATCGGAGACGGCCAGCGAAAGGTCCAGGTTTACGACGCCCGGTTGAACCCGCGCGCGCTGGTTTTCAAGATCAATTTCGAGAATTTTCTTCATGCGCGAGAATGCGACAAGGATTCCCCCCTCGGTGGTCACCGCCCCGCCGCTCAAACCCGTTCCCGCTCCGCGCGCGACAACGGGAACCTTTTCCCGCGCCGCCAGCTTGACGATCTCAACCACGTGCTCCGTGGTGGTCGGAAACACCACGGCGTCCGGCTGGCGCAGCGAGGACAGCGCGTCGTATTCGTAGAGCATTAGGTCCTCAGGGCGCCAGAGGACGGCGTCCGGACCGACAACGCGAATGAGTTCACTGGCAAGAGGTGTGGGTTTCATGATTGCAAACCACGAGAGCGAGCCCCCAGTTCAATTGGTCTTGAAGGCCAGGCAGACCTTCCCGTAGAAATGCGCCCTCGCAGTTCAGTATATCGAACCGTTCAAACACCGGTCAATCAAACGAGCCATGCTATTGAATGTTGCTTGTAAAGACCTCCTTAACATCATTTGACAACACTTTACCGCAACCCTTCATTCAATTGGTCTAGGGTTTAAGTCAAAGGAGCAAACGGAGGGATTGGGCGAGGGGGTAATCGATGCGGAGAACTTCAAATCAGGACGAAGGGAGAAGAAGAATGAAACTGCAAAGAATGGTGATGACCGTTGTGGGCGGCTTGGCCATTATTCTGGCGACCGGCCTTCCCGCAAATGCCAAGAACCAACATCGGCTGAGACTTTTCAATGAGGCGACAATGGGCGCAACCAACCTCGCGCCAGGCGAGTACTTGATCAAGTGGGAGACACACAGTCCGGAGGCGACCATAACTTTCCTGATGAACAAGAAAATCGTCGGCGAGTTGAAAGGGAAGATCGTTGAACACCAGACCAAGTTCGCCCGGGACGTTGTCGAAGATGGGCCCGGTCCGAACGGCTCACGTGTACTTCTGGGAGTCTCCCTGGGCGGGACGAACAAGTCCATCGTTTTCACGCCGTGACCCTTGGGGACGGCTTTCTGGTTCCGGAGTTCGGGTTCTTGCCCCTGCTGTCGGAGGTGGGTTCGGAGCCGGCGCATAGCGCCTCTCGCCTTCCAACGCGGGGGCAAGACCCCGCGTTCCGGACCAGAAAGCGTTCCGGATAGGCAGTCCACGCCAGGCAGGTTAGAATGTTTACGGGATGATCCCAATTCCTCTCACCGATCACCTCCGCCGGCGCATTTTCTGGATTTCCACGCTTCTGCTGATCGTCGCAAACGTTATCGCATTTCTCTTCGAACTCTCGGTTGGCAAAGACATCAACCGCCTGGTGTTCTATCTGGGCATCGTTCCGGCTCGATACTCCACGCCGACCGGACTCGCGCACGTGACCGCCGCAGCTTTCTTCGTTCCCATCTTCGCCTCGATGTTCTTGCACGGCGGATGGCTGCACCTGATCGGTAACATGTTGTTCCTTTTCGTCTTCGGGCGCAGCATCGAAGACCGTTTCGGCCATGCGAGATTCCTGCTGCTGTATTTCCTCAGTGGCTTTGGCGCTGCCGTCCTGCACATCGTCCTGAACGCCGGCTCGCCCGTTCCGAGTATCGGCGCGAGCGGCGCAATCGCCGGCGTCCTGGGCGCTTATGCCCTCAGTTATCCTCGCGCGCGCATCACCACGCTCATTCCGCTTTTCTTCTTCTTCTGGAAGGTTGAAATCCCCGCCCTGTTTCTGCTCGGCTATTGGTTCCTGATTCAATTTTTCACGGGATTTCAGGCGCTGGCCATCGAGTCGGCAACCAGCGGTGGCGTCGCGTGGTGGGCCCACGTAGGCGGTTTTTTATGCGGCATTTTCCTGGCGGCAATCCTCACGCCGAGGCGGCGCGGACCGGTAGTCGAAATCGTGAGTTGATACAGCAAATCTAGTCGCCCTTCGAACTTTCCAGGCGTTCGCAAACCCAGTCACCCACTTCTCGAGTGCCGAGCCGGCCGCCCAAATCTGCTGTCGTCTTGCCTTCGTGGACGGCTTCTGCCACGACCTTTTCGATCTGCACGGCTTCCTTCCCTTCCCCCAGAAAATCGAGCATCATTCCCGCCGAAAGAATGGCGGCAAGAGGATTGGCCAGGTTTTTCCCCGCCAGCGGGGGCGCCGAACCATGGACTGGCTCGAACATCGAGACCTGGCCGGGATGAATGTTACCGGAAGGCGAAAGCCCCAGCCCGCCGAGCAGAGCCGCACCAAGGTCGCTGACGATATCGCCCAGCAGATTGCTCGTGACGATTACCTCAAACTGCGACGGGTCTCGCACCATTTCCATGGCCAGGGTGTCTACATAAAGATGGCGCGATTCGATTTCAGGGTAACGCTTGCGAACCTCCGCGAAAGTCCGCTGCCAGAGGCCGTGGCCGTGCGGCATGGCGTTGGACTTGTCACTCATGCAAAGTCGTGTCAGGCCGTGCCGCCGCGCGTGCTCGAAGGCGTAGACCAGAATCCTTTCGACACCCTTGCGCGTGTTGACGTCTTCTTGTACAGCGACTTCGTCCGGTGTGCCGCGCTTGAAGTTTCCGCCCACGCCCACGTAAGGTCCCTCGGTATTCTCACGAAAGACCACGAAATTCACCTCGCGCTCGGCGCGATTCTTGAGTGGGCAAAGTCTTGCATCCAGCAGCTTGATGGGCCGCTGGTTGACGTAAAGGTCCAGGCCAAAGCGAATGCCCAACAAAATATCCGCCGCGTGCTGGTTGGAAGGCACGCGCGGGTCCCCCAGCGCTCCGATTAGGATGGCGTGGAACTCGCGCCGGAACATTTCGAAGGCGCCTTCCGGAAGCGATACTCCTTCGCGCAGGTACTTCTCCGCTCCCCAATCGAAAGTCACGATTTCAAGCGGCAAGTCTCGCGTGCGGATCAGCGTATCGAGCACCTTGATGGCTTCCGCCATGACTTCGATGCCGATGCCGTCCCCGGGAATTACCGCGACGCGCTTTTTCATCGAGAAACACCTGCCATTGGGTTTTGCGGCCGCGCAAGGGTTGTCTTGCGCCCTTAAGGGACGCTCTCGACGATTGCGCGCCGGGATTTCTCCTCGCCTCGCTCTCGTTCCGAGAGGTAAACCCCGAAAAGAATCAAGACGCCCCCGAAGACCACTGGTAACGTAAGTGTCTCCGCCAGCAGCCAGATTGCCAACGCCGCAGCGATGACCGGCTGGAGGTAGGCAAACGCCGCCACACGCGAGGCCGTCAGCTCCGTAAGAGCAAAAGCGTAAATCAAATAAGAAGTCACCGTTCCGAAGGCCACCATGAAAGCAATTTCCCACCACGTGCGGGCAGGAAGCGAACGCCAACTGGTATGAAGAATCGCCCGCCCGGTAAACGGGAGCATCAAGGCTGCACCCAGCACAAAAATGACGGTATTGAGCGTCAGCGCGTCGTACCGGTCGGCGATTTCCTTGACCAGAATCGTGTAATAAGCAAAAAACGCGCTGCCGGCGAGGAGGATGGCGTCTCCAATCCAGCCCGTCCCACGACCGTTAGAGAGGTTGCCGCCCGTGAGGACCGCCACGCCGGCAAACGAAATAATCGCACCCACCGATTTGAGCGTCGTGAGCGCCTCCAGGCGCAGCGCGCAAGAGAGAATCAACACCATGACGGGCCCGAGCGCTACGATCAGCCCGGCGTGAGCCGCCGAGGTTTGGCCGATGCCTCCGATGAAAAAGAGTTGGTTCAGGGTGATCCCGAAAATCGCCGTGAGGGCCAGGAATCCCCACTCGCGACGAGTGGCCCGCAGCGGCGGCCGGCGGCGCCAGCCGATGAAAAATAATCCAAAAAGGATCGCCGCTCCCGTGACTCTCGCCTGGGCCAGCGCCAGAGCGCCAACGCTGCGCAGAACGAGCTTGCCTGCGATGATATTGGCCGCCCAGCAGAACGTGGCGACCAGCATCAGCAAGTGCATCAGGCTATGGCTGTGGCGGCGACCTACGGCCGCGTCCGGCCCAGTTTCGGCCGCCGAAAGGTTACTCAAAGGATTCCTTCCGAACCGTGACGCTCTCAATGCGTTCCAGGTTCGGCGCATACCCCAGGCCGGGGGTTTGAGGAACACGAATCGTTCCTTGCGCGCTGACCGTCACTTCGGGATCAATGATGTCCTGCTTCCAATACCGGCGGCTGGCGGAAACGTCACCCGGTAAAGTAAAACCTGAAAGAGACGACATGGCGATGTTGTGCGCGCGGCCTACTCCCGACTCAAGCATGCCGCCGCACCAGACAGGCACATTCTTTGCGCGGCAAACGTCGTGAACGGCACGCGCCGAAGTGAAGCCACCAACGCGGCCGAGTTTGAGGTTGATAATTTTTCCCGCGCCGATTTCGATCGCCTTGCGCGCGTCGTCGGCGCTGTGAATGGATTCATCCAGACAGATGGGCGTCGACAACTCGCGCTGCAGTTTGGCGTGGTCCACCAAATCTTCCCAGCCAAGCGGCTGCTCGACCATCATCAGATAAAATCGGTCGAGCTCTTTCAGTCGTGGCAGGTCGGCGAGCGTGTAGGCGGAATTCGCATCGGCCATCAGGGCGATGCGAGGAAATTGATTGCGGACCCTGTCCAGGATTTCCACATCCCAGCCCGGTTTTATTTTCACCTTGATGCGCTGGTAGCCGGCATCCAGTTCGCGCTGGATTTTTTCGAGGAGTTCTTCGACCGAATCTTGGATTCCGATGGACACACCGCACGGAATTTCTTCCAGTGTCCCGCCAACCAGCTTGGCAAGAGAAACTCCCTTCATTTGCGCATCGATGTCCCACAGCGCGTTTTCAAGCGCCGCCTTGGCCATGTTGTGGCCGCGGATGGGACGAAATAGCGGCGCGAGGGCGGCCGCAGCAGTCCACTCCTGCTTAAGACTCCAGGGGATGAGGAAGTCGCGGAGAATATGCCAGGCGGTCTCGGGCGTCTCGTGACTGTAAAAGGGCTCCTCGCCGCAAGTGACTTCACCCCATCCGGTCAATCCACCGGCCTCAACACGCACCAGCACGATTCTGCGTACGGTGGTTCTTCCAAAGCTCGTCTCAAAAAAATGCACCAGCGGCAATTGGAGTTCGCGAAGCTCGACTCGGTCGATTTTCATAATGGTCCAATAAGAAACGATAAACCTTTTCGTCCTGCTCAAAGCCAGCGATGGCGAGTTTTAGAGCGAAGTGCCGAAGAAGCTCCGTGCGCACGCGGTGCTGGACGGCGCGAGCCTCTTTCGGGCGCCTGTCTGCAACTCGCCCAATATCCAATGGTATTTCCACCAGTGCAGCCGGCTTCTTTCGCGCGGCGCGCGGCGGTTTTCCACTGAGCGCCCGGCGGACGCGCGGTGACTTCAGCCACCACTCGGCGATCAGGCGATCGGTTGGGA
Organism: uncultured Acidobacteriota bacterium; assembly: GCA_964481715.1. GTDB lineage: Bacteria > Acidobacteriota > Terriglobia > UBA7540 > UBA7540 > JAHEKS01. Next base: position 22,294 of record CAYZVR010000020.1, read on the forward strand.
GACCCTGCTGCAATCGACTCTCGACCGCCCCGTAGTGATCGGGCAAATAGCGTCGCGCAATGGCCCCGAGCCGCACGAGGTTAAAGTAGGAATTCTTGGCTTTGAGCGGATCGAAGGTCCACTCGATGCAATCGATTCCGGCTCGCAGTGATTTCTTGCGCTGTTCGAGTTTCAACGCCCGGCCAAGCCCTCGATTTTCATGGGTGGGCAAAACCCCCAGCGAGAGCGAGTGATAATACCTTATCCGGCCGCGCCACGCGGGCATGGAAGCCACAAAGCCTGCTACTTCACCTGCCGGCGTAAATGCGCCCAGAACGTGGCCGCCGATTTTTGTAAGGTTCACGAACAATCGGAGAGGATAGACCTCATCTGCGGCATAACCCCAGATTTCCCGCTGAAGGCTGACGCAGGCGGCGAATTCGTCGTGACTTCGGCAAGGCCGGATAGTGTATTTCACAAAACACCGCACAGGATGGCGCAACAGGAGCGTTCACATTTCTGGCCGCAGCACCCCTTTATTCTTTCTTGACGGCTTCCCAGATATCGTTCAATTCTTTTGCCGAGCAGTCGCGAACTTGCTTGTCGCGCTTCGCGACTTCGCGCTCAAGCATTTGGAAACGGCGTTTGAACTTCTGGTTGGCGAGACGCAGGCAGCTTTCAGGATCGGAGCGAAGGTAACGGGCGAGATTCGCCACCGTAAACAAAAGGTCGCCGACCTCTTCTTCGACCCGCCGCACGTCGTTTCCTGCTCGCACGGGCAACTCTCGCCGCAATTCGTTCAACTCCTCTCCGATTTTATCCAAAAGGTCCTCGACCTTTTCCCAATCGAACCCGACCTCCGCAACCCGCACGCCCAGCTCGTAGGCCTGGAGCGTGGAAGGAAGTGTCTCAGGAATTCCGTCGAGCAGCGAGTCTTGCTTGGCGGACGCATCAGGTGTCTTGACTGTGTTTGTCTCCCGTTCCTTGTCCTTAACGCTCAGCCAGCTCTTCAGCGCCTCGTCAGGAGTCGAGGCGCGGGTCTCACCAAAAACGTGAGGATGCCTGCGAATGAGCTTGGCGTGAACGCGTTCTACGACGTCGTCAATTGAAAACCGCTTCTCTTCTCCGGCTAGCTGCGAATAAAAGACCACCTGAAAGAGCAGGTCGCCCAATTCGTC
>CAYZVR010000021.1:0-22730 GCA_964481715.1 uncultured Acidobacteriota bacterium
TCATCTGATCGGGCGCGGCGCCCGCAGGAGCTTCGAAGTACGGCGACATAAACGCCTGCCAGCGGGCGTTGACATCTTCGGTGGCCATCGAGGCGCGCGCCGCGTCGAGACTCTCCGGCGTCTCGAAGTATCCGAACAGCGTCCCGTCCGCGCCGAGGTAGAGCGAGTAGTTGTGCCATCCGGTGCGCTCGAGCGCCCGCAGCATCTCCGGCCAAACGTGTTGGTGGTGCGCCTTGTACTCCTCGATTTTCTCCCGCTTCACCTTGAGCACAAACCCCACTCGTTTCATCCCGCCCCCTTTGCGATTTGCGATTGAGGATTTTTGATTGACGATTGTCATTCCGATTGCCGATTGGGGATTTTAGATTGCCCGCCGGCGAATGTCGATGGAAGATTGACTCGCCGCGGCGAGCCGCCTGTCATTCTGAGGAGTGTCGCCTTGGTGACCGACGAAGAATCTGCTTGTCGGACCTACGATTGACGATTGACCGCGTAAACATGCCGTCGGATTCCGAAGCGGAAATCTGAAGAAAAACCGTAGACTCGCCGCGCCGCGCCCATCGCCAAGGACGCGATGCGCGACGCGGTTGACAGGAATGATAAAATCATAATGGGGGGCAAGGCTCGCGATCACATCATCAATCCAGCAAGTGGTTGTAGGAGCTCAACAAGTGGGTTCTTATATCCGCGACCTACTCGACGCGATACAGTGTCAGCTTCCTGTAACAGGGCTCACCCATAATTTCTACAAGTATCCCGCAAGGTTTTCCCCAGCGTTTGCGAGAGCCGCAATCCTGGCTTTCACGCAGCCCGGCGACACGGTATTCGACCCATTCATGGGAGGGGGCACCACACTTGTGGAGGCTTCGACTCTCGGGCGAACGGGGGTCGGGACGGATATCAATCCCTTAGCCACATTCGTCACGAAGGTGAAAACGACCCCGCTCTCGGAAACCGAGCGCGCGGAGATAAGGGGTTGGGGAGAGAACCTCATTCCTGCTCTAAATATGCATTCACCCTCATCCCGCGCGACGAGCTGGGAGGCGACCGGCTATCAACGAAATATCAGCGGCAGGAGAACTTGGGCCATTCGAAAAACTTTGGAAATAGCTTTGGGGAAATTGGAAGAACTGCACACACAACGTCAAAAGCGATTTGCCCGCTGTGTGCTACTTAGGACGGGCCAATGGGCGCTCGACTGCCGAATGACTGTCCCGTCGGCAAATCAGTTTAGGCAGCATTTCCTTGTATACTTGCGGGAAATGATTGACGGGGCGACGCGGTACGCTGCTACGCTTATCGATGCCAATCGCTCATCACCGGGGCAACCTGCTAAGGTCACAGTTTGCCGGACTCGATCGGCTGTCGGGGTTGAAAAGGATCCCGCGCTAGTAGCCACCTTCCCGCCTGCATTGATCCTAACGTCGCCTCCCTATCCTGGAGTCCACGTCTTGTACCACCGTTGGCAAGTGCAGGGTCGCAAGGAGACTCCAGCACCATTCTGGGTCGTCGGCTGCCCGGATGGTAACGGCGCGTCGTACTATACGTTTGGGGACCGCAAACGCCCAGGTTTGACGCCCTACTATGACAGCCTGTCGCGCGCGTATAGTTCGCTCGCACGCATTGCGGACAAGCGCACGGTGTTAGTCCAGATGGTCGCCTTCTCGGACCCCTCCTGGCAATTACCAAATTATCTGGGCGTCTTGAACCGCGCGGGATTCGAAGAAATAAAGTTCTGGTCGACTGCCACTTCGGATGATGGTCGCATATGGCGCTGCGTGCCACATCGAAAGTGGTATGCGCTGCAAAAAGAAAGTCAGGCTACGGCAAAAGAGGTCGTTCTCTTCCATCGCTTGGCGTGAACTGATATATCAACCAAGCATCAGACAGCTTCGCCGGAAAAGTTCGCTCCAGGCCCACCTTCAAGATCGAGAGATCCCAGGGAGTCAATCATAGGTAGCAGAACGGGAGCGACAGCCCTGCTGACTAGTTCTACCCGGTCCTCAATGTTGTCGTCTTCGGTTTGTTCGCCTCCGCCGTTTTCTTCATTTGGTGCGCGGGCTTTTATTGCCTGTGCCTCGTGTTGGAGCAACGCGAGCCCCAAGAGTACTTGACCGTACATAAAACGTGCTCTAGTCACCTCCGGGTCTTGGGAGCCGGATTTCAGTTCGGCATTGAGATAGACGTTGTCGATGTTTAAGTAAAAATCATAAACGTCTTCACCCTCCTCGTTGTCTTCCCCGTTTTGTCCTTGGAGGCCAGCGTGCTTTATACGCAAGGCTGTGTACTTATCGAACGGAGGGTTGTATTCCCCCCACGCGCTCTCATGGACCTTGATGATTTTCGGGAGTTGAATTCCAGAGGGTAACTCGCGTTCCCCGCCGTCCTCCTCGCCTGGGGGCTTCCGCCTTTTGCCCTTGCCCCCACGTGCCTCCAAGGGCTCTTTTGTGTGGATGGTTAACGCATTCTCGAAAGGATTGAGCCGCGAGCAATCGTTCACGCTGGCAACAAAACTCAGTTCGTCCCCTGCAGCGCAGGTAGCCGGCAACTTCACGCTAAGGCTAGCGATACCATTCTGGAGGTTCAAGGTGTAGTCCTGAACAGGCAATCTCGATCCACCCAACACTAAATGCAATGCAAACTCGCCGGGATCCACCTCCCGACTAAAGTAGTCATTCACAGCGTCGGTCTCAAAGGGGACACGACAGCGCATGTTGATGTGACAGTCGCGGTGTAGTTGTGTGCCATACTCTTTTCCCTTGAACTTGAAATACGTGGGGAAGGACTTGCCTTCAAATCGCTTCGGCTCCTCTTGCACCCCTATCGTCTTGAATGGAGTCGCAACCCGTTTACCCCTAAGAAAAAGCGCAGCAAGGGTCGGGGAGTGTTGCAGAAGCGATTTCAGGATGTCTTCGAGCGGCTTGGAATCGTCCAACTTGGACTCGATTTCCTCGTGTCTTCTCCGCTCCTTAAGGTCACGGAGCCCTTGATGATGCTTCAATACATCTTCCAACGAGGTTTCGATTTCCTGACGCAAATCACCACTACGAAGGCGGTCCCTGCTGTTCATGAACAAATCCTCACGTGCCCTGCCGCTATATTTACTGCAATCAACGGTTACCAATATAGAGTCGGAGAGATAGCTGAGGCCGACCTGCTTGCGGCGGAAAAAGTCTGTCGTGAGGTGCCCGTGTGTCTGGCCGTTCACGATGAAAATGATGCCCTCGTTCTTACGATAGGTCTCCGCGCGCCCTTTCTTAAAGGCGTAGATCGTCGCAATCATCTGTTCCCCGGCCGCGCTCATCGGACAGGAAGAAGGTGTGAATTCGAGGTTTTCGGCCTTGTCGTCTTCCAAGCGGACGCCGAGCCCTGTCAAGTTCGTGTCAGGACTGCCGACATGCCCACCATACTCTCGGCATTCATGGAGACGCATTGGTAATGCTACCTCTGGCAAAAGAAGGTCCATGCGCCCCAGGATTCCGTCTTTCCTTAGAATATGGGATTTGTGCCCCGTTGCAGAGTATTCATAAAGTTTAATTAGTGTCCCCCACGCTGATTGTCTCGCGTAAGGGTCGCTGCCCTCAGGGAAGATCGGCATGCTGTCGCCGTCGAACCGCAGTACACCGCCCCGACCGTGATTGCGTTCGGCACCTAAGGGCGCGAGGTATGTATAAACGGAACTGCGGCGATTGCCTTGCGGGTCTTCGCGGCGAACCATCGCAAAACCCCACTGCGTGTCCGAAGGATGCACCACTTTCCCCTTAACGATTGCGGGATTGCGTCTGCTTACAACAAGTTGAAGGTTGTGCCGACCACAGAATTGCAGTACGCCGGTGCCGCCCATATTGAACTTCCCTTGCACGAACGGAATACGGAGTTTATTCGACTTGCTGACTAAAGAGAGAAGGGTTTCGGGCATCTTCTCCGGCGTTTGTCCTTCACCACAATCGGAAATGATAAAATTCGGGTTACCCTCCTGCGGTTTGGCACCCGTTGCAGCAAGGGTTATTCCTCGGGCGATGGCCGTGCGCTTAGACTTGGACCATTCAGTCATAAGACCCGCCGTCGTGCTGCCCGGATTTGGACTCTCGTCGAAAAACCGGGCCACTGCTCGTCGAATTGTTTGGGGAGCTTCGGACCCTTCGGGGTCAATACCCTCCACTAAGCATTCGTTCATCAAGCGCGCATCTACGGAATTCACCAGCTTCTCCACTAGTGCAGCATCTGGGCGACTTTGTTGATTGCCGATGGCGCTGAAGTTGTTTTCGTTGTCCCCGTAAAATCGCCAGACCGCCGGGTTGTCCCAGTAGCCAGCATCTTTCAGGAGCCTGATTACTTCCGCCTCGGTATCGGCCCGCATTAACGAAAGACAGAGTTCCCTGGTTCGATGGTTTTCCATCGGTATGTCCTCCTCGGCAGTCGTGCTCAACTCCCCGTCGCGCGGGTGGCGCCTACATCGCGCTTTCTGCGATGTGTGCGGTTAGGCGAGGGTCACTGCCACCTCAGACCCAAAGGGTTTTGAGGGCAGTTCCCGCACGTTCGAAATCCTTATCACTCGTGACGAGAGTAGCTTTCCGGGTCTGGGCGAGGGCTGCGGCGAAGCAATCCGCGTACGGCAGGTTGTGCTGGGCCTTGAGGCTGGCGGCCTGACGGCCGAGTTCCATGTCAACGCCCACAATCTCAATGGGAAGCTGGGCGATTTCGTGCAACGTGGCTGCGGCAGCTTTTTCCCCGCGCGCGCGCCAGACCGAGTAATAAACCTCGCCCCAGTTGACCACCGACATCGCGAGCGGGTGTTTAGACTCCGCCGCCTTGGCGAGCAGTTCTTCAACCTTGCCAGCCCCTGGCCGGTCCTCGAAAAACGTCATGAGGGCGCTCGCATCCAACACGTAGGTCTTCATAGCGTCCGCTCGCGCTTGCGCTCCTCGAGCAGCGCCGCGAGCACGGAGGGTTCCCCTTTGAGCGACCCGCGCAGGCCTCGGATGAATTCCCGGGTAACTGGCTGGACTATTATACGTCCGTCATCTTCCGTAAAGGTAACCATCGTGCCCTTTTTGATCCCGAATCGCCGGCGCAGGCGAGCGGGGATGACGAGTTGCCCTTTGGTAGTGACGACGCTCGTTTCGATTTTCATTTGACACCTGCCATAGACAATATCCTACCAAATTGGATTAGGTAAGTCAAATAATTTTACTCCTACTTAGACAGGGGAGTAGCGCAGACTCGCCGGGGAGGGTCGGAGACCTGTCCCTACAGCCGAACTTCGCGGCGAATTGTAGCATGGCCATCCTGGCCATGGGCGAGACGCCCATGCTACGTCCCGGCGGGACCGCGGCACCAATTTCCATACAACCTTTCAGCCTGCGTTGACTTCCCTTTTCACAGGCAGGTAGAATAAGGCTTCTTTTCATACGAGTCCGCGTCGGGGCTTCTGGGTGGGGAGGAGCAGGCCATGTCAGCGCGAGAGAATTTCGGTGCCGTCCGTCAGATGACGGACGTCCTCGGCGAGCAGGACTCGAAGGATTCAGAAACCGTGCCGGAAGTTCAAATCGAATTGCCCCTCGATCCGTCAGGCGACGGACGAACCGTGAGCCCCTCGACTGAGTTCGGGTCCGTGAATCCGTCAGACGACGGACCTCTAGGTCCGTCCACCGACGGAAACGGCCAAGCGGAATCGACCGAGGTAAGCGCCGAGTTGCCCGACGAAGGCGACCTCGAAAACCTGATGATGGCCGACCTCGAAAAGGTGGCGGCGCTTCCCAAGGGCCAGGTCGTCGAGTGCAAAGTTCTGAAGATCACCGACGCCGAAGTGCTGGTGGACGTGGGCCTGAAGACCGACGCCGCCATGCCCATCGCCGAGTTCCAGGCAGAAGACGGGACGCTGACCGTTCAAGCCGGCGAGACCGTTGCCCTGTGGGTTGAAAACTACAACGAGAGGGAAGGCACGGTCACGCTCTCGCGCCGCAAGGCGGCACGGATCAAGCTGTGGGAAAAAATCGAGCGCGCCTTCCGCGAGCAGAGCGTTCTCACCGGGCGCGTGGTCGAGCGCGTGAAGGGCGGCCTCGCGGTCGATATCGGCGTCAAGGCGTTCATGCCGAGCTCGCACGCGGACATCCGCCCGCTGCGCAACCCCGATTCCCTCCTCGGCCAGGAAGTTTCCGTCAAGGTCATCAAGTACGTTCGCAAGCGCGAAAACATCGTGGTCAGCCGCAAGCTGGTGCAGGAAGAAGAAGCCAACCGGCTCAAAGCGAGTCTGCTGGAAAAGATGCAGGAAGGCGCGGAGCTCACCGGGCGCGTCAAAAACCTGACCGACTACGGCGCCTTTATTGACCTCGGCGGCTTGGACGGCCTGCTGCACATTACGCATATTGCGTGGCATCGCATCAAGCACCCTTCGGAAGTGGTTGCGGTGGGACAGGAATTAAAGGTGAAGGTTTTGAAGTTCGACGCGGAAAAGGGCCTCGTGTCGCTCGGCTTGAAACAGCTCACACCCGATCCGTGGGAGAGTGCAGCGGAGCAATTCCATCCCGGTGACCGCGTTCGTGGCCGCGTGGTTTCGCTCACCGACTACGGCGCCTTTGTGGAGCTTGCGCCCGGCGTCGAGGGCCTGATCCACATTTCCGAAATGACGTGGAGCACGCGGCTGAAGCATCCCTCGAAAATCCTGAAAAAAGACGATGAAGTCGAGGCGGCGGTGCTGGAAGTCAAGCCGGCCGAGCGGCGGCTTTCCTTGAGCCTGCGACAGACGCTTCCGAATCCCTGGACTTCCTTCGCCGAGAGGTGTACGGTGGGCACCGAGGTCGAAGCGGTTGTCCGCAACATGACCGACTTCGGCGCGTTCGTCGAGATTGAGCCCGGCGTGGAAGGGCTGATTCACATCTCGGACTTTTCCTGGACGAAAAAAGTCAAGCACCCCTCGGAAATCCTGAAGAAGGGCCAGAAGGTCAAAGCCGTCATCCTGCGCGTGGAGGTAGAGAACCGGCGGCTCTCGCTGGGCCTCAAGCAACTTGAAACCGACCCGTGGGAAACTTTCCTGGCGGGGATCAGGGTCGGCGATCTGGTGCACGGCAAGGTGGCGCGGCTGGCTCCGTTCGGCGCTTTTGTGGAACTGGCGGAAGGCGTCGAAGGACTGTGCCACAACTCGGAAGTGGGCGGCGCTAAGACCGGCAACAGCAAGGGAACTGTGGAAGTTGGGAGCGAACACGAATTTCGCGTAACCCGGCTGAATCCGACGGAGAAGAAAATCGGCCTGAGTTTGAAAGACGCCGTGGCGCGGACCGCACCTCCCGCGCCCGCCCAGGCGTCCAAGCCCAAACCCGAGCCGAAGAAGGAACCCGCACGCATGACCACTATGGCCGTGGCGTTTTCTTCGGCGGGCATCACGGCGGCAGCGGCGGCTTCCGCTTCCCATCTGCCGCAGGCAGAGGACGAGGCGGCGAAGCGCGAAGAGTTGCCGGCGACGACCGGGAAATAAGCGGATTCAACCCGTCAGCCGACGGGCAGGACCCGGCCAGAGAACCTTGACGGGAAACTTTGAACGGCCGCTTGGTGGCGAACAAAATTCTTGCTGAGGAGACCATCATGACCAAAGCCGATCTGATCGAAGATGTTTCGCAGGCGGTGGAGGTGAGCCGCAAGGATTCCGAAGTCATTGTCGAGACCATCTTCGACAGCATCATCAAGTCCCTGCAAACCGGCGACAAGATCGAGATTCGCGGGTTCGGGAGCTTCCGCACGCGGCCGCGCAAAGCGCGTATTGGCCGCAACCCCAAGACGGGAGCGCGCGTGGATGTCCCGGCCAAGAAGATTCCCTATTTCAAACCCAGCAAGGAATTGAAAGACCTCGTCAACGCCACGCAGCCGGCGCCGGCAACTTCCGAGGGCACGGCAGCGCCGTCTCCGAGCGGCTCGCCGGCCTGATGGCGCGCCCGCCGCCGGCATCGTCTTCTTATGGATCACCTTTGGAGCCCCTGGCGCTTTCGCTATGTCAGCGAAGGGGCCGGTAGCGGAGACTGTGTTTTCTGCCGGGTGGGCGGGGCGGAGGCGTCGCACGACCGCGAGAACAAGGTTCTCTACCGCGGCCGCAACAACCTCGTCCTTCTGAATATTTATCCCTACACCAACGGCCACTCGATGATTGCTCCCTACGCGCACGTGGCGGACTTCGCCGCGCTCCCGCAGGAAACGCTGGTGGAAATGATGGCGCTCGCCCAAAAAGTCCAATCGGCGCTCGAGGCGGGCTACCACGCCGAGGGGTACAACCTGGGCATGAATCTGGGCAAATGCGCCGGCGCAGGCGTGGCCGACCATCTGCATCTGCACGTGCTGCCGCGCTGGACCGGGGATGCGAACTTCATGACCGTCGTGGGCGAAACGCGCGTGCTGCCCGAAGACCTTGAGACGACCTACGATAAGCTGGTGGGATTCTTTCGCTAATGAAGGGGCAGGTCCGCAGTGGCCTCCAGCTACTTGCGCTTTTCTTTCTTGAGCAGGGGGACTTCCTGGGCAGGTTCTTCTTCCATACTCTCAATCTTAGCGGCGACACCCAGCTGCGATTCGTAGCTTCCGAGCGCTCCGTTCATCAATTCGTGCCGCAAGGGCTTGGCGACGAATCGCAGGGTGACATCGCCGCGGTGGGTGATTTCATCGGGAAGAATGACTTCCATCGTCAGAGGCCGGTCGGTGCGCACTTCGGGGGGCACAACAAAAAACGCGCCCGAGCTCGACATGTCCTGCGCGGTGCCTTCAACTTCCATGTCGCTTCCGTCCTCCTCTTTCCATCCCAGGCGGACGGGCAACTCGAGCGCGTAGCGGCGCTCGCGCCGGCGGTCGGAAGCTTCGGCCGGCCCCGCAAGATTCAGCGTGCCGGCGGGAAGTTCCAGCGTCATCCCCTCGGCAGCCCCGGAAACCCGTGGGAATTCCTGCCGGGCTTTCTGCACCAGGCCGTCTATGAAAATGTCGTCGTGGTCGGGGTCGTGGTGACACAGCACCAGATGCTTTGCGCCGCATTCCTGAACAATGCGCGTGCCCTCCGCCCACGAACTGTGCCCCCAACCCTTCTTTTCACCCTGCAATTGCTCGGGCGTGTACTGCGCGTCGTAGACCAGCACATCCGCCCCCCTCGCCAGGTCGCGCACGGCGAGGTCGTGGAAAGCCGATCCGGGCTCGGTGTCAGTGGCCAGAACAAAGGAAGCGCCGTCTGCCTCAATGCGGTACGCCACGCACTCGCCGGGGTGGTTGAGCGGCGCAGAACTGATAACCGCGCCGTTCAGGTTGATGGGATTTTCGTCGAGATCGTAAAAATGCCGGGTGGAACCCATGGCGCTCATATCCACCGGGAAATACGGATTCACCATTTGCCCTTCCACCGCGCCTTTCAGCTCCAGCCCTTTGCGCAGGACGGAATGGAAAAGGAACACGTTCCCCTTGCGATATACCGGGAGGAAGAACGGAATTCCCTGGATGTGGTCCCAGTGAAAGTGAGTGAGGAAGATGTAAGCGTGGATGGGCCGCTCGCCGTACTCGCGCAACAGGCTTTTCCCCAGAGCGCGCACACCGCTTCCGCAGTCGAGGATAATCAGCGTGCCGTTGGCAAGCCTCACCTCGATACAGGTCGTGTTGCCGCCGTATCGGGAGTTCCGGCGTTCGGGTGTGGGAGTCGAGCCCCGCACTCCCCAAAACTTAACGTGCATTTGACCTCGATGCCTTTATTTTAAACCCGGAACGGGATTTCCGGCGTAAAAAAACACGGTCCCCCCTCGCAACCTTTGGTCGCCGGAACATTCGACCCCGCGTTAGGCACTACCTTCTACTCTACGGCAAGCTTAGCAAACTACCTGCTCACTGTCCAGCCTCGGAGACGCACCAGGGGAAACCAAGGTACCATGCGAGTGCACCTTAACTGGTTCGTACACGGACGGTTGCATGAGCCTTGACCCTGGGTTAATCGGTTCTTTAGAATGGACTCTTGAAGGGGCTTCGCGGCTTCTCGATGAAACTACACCAATCTGTACTCCTCGGCTCTAACCGGGATTTAGAGCTCGAACCGGATCTCTTCCCTTCCAGGCCAGCCGTCTTCGCCATCCATTTTGACGAATCCCTTGCGGCGATGGTACCTCCCTATCTCGCCCGGACGGCAGACCTCCGCCGCCGTCTGTCCCGTCTTCTCGGGAAGTCACGGGCCGCATCCCGGCTGCTCAACCTTCGGGACCAGGCCCGGCGAGTTGAATATTCCTGTGTTGGATCGAGCTTCGAAGCCCTCTGGCTCCTCTACCAATTAAATAAGACCTTCTACCCGAAAACCTACCGCCAGCGATTGCGCCTCAAGCCTCCTACGCTGCTGAAGTTGAACCTCGAAAACCGCTTTCCGCGACTCTATCCCACGCGCCGGCTGTCCCGCGACGCTTCGCGTTACTACGGCCCGTTCCCTTCGCGACTCGCGGCCGAACGGCTAGCTTCCGAGTTTTTGGATTTTTTCAAAATCCGGCGCTGCGTCGAAGACTTGAACCCCGATCCCTCGCATCCTGGCTGCATCTATTCCCAAATGCACATGTGTCTTGCGCCGTGCTTCGCCGGTTGCACGGACGATGAGTACCAGGCGGAGGTCGGCCGCGTGGCCGCCTTCCTCGACGACGCCGGCCGGCCGCTCGTGCGGTTGCTGGAAGATGAGCGCACTCACGCTTCCGAAGCGCTCGATTTCGAGCACGCCGCCAAGGTCCACGGCAAGATCGAAAAGGTCGCCGACGTCTTGCGCCTCAAGCCCGATCTGGTTCGCAATTTGAGTGATCTCGACGCCGTGCTGGTCGTCGAGGGCGCCGAGCCGAAGACCGTGGCCTTCTTTCGAGTATCCGCCGGCGAGCTGCGCGGCCCGGCCACGCTCTCGCTTGACGAAAATGTTCCGAAGCCCGTTTCACTCGACGAACAAATCCGCGCGCTGCTCGATCCGCTTGCCACGCCCGCCGCGCCGGCCGGTTCATCTTTGCCGCCACCGCCTTGGGAACACCTTAGCCTGCTCGCGCGCTGGTATTACTCGAGCTTTCGCACCGGCGAGCTCGTGATGCTCGAACCGGCAGCGCGCGACCGCAAGCTCCCTACCCGCGCGCTCATCCGCGCCTGCCGGAAGGTGCTCGCCGCGTAAGGTATCTTTGGCAAGAATGAAACGCGAAAAACCCTGACCACTTCTCCCTTGACTTGGCCCGCGACGCGCCGTATACGGAAGTCATCAATCGGGCATAATGCCCTCACTTAACCCAGGGAAGTCAGACGAAGAAGTCATGGCGCGCTGTTGTACCAGCCCGTAGTCGTACAAGGCGGCGATTGGGCATTTTGCTTCCGAGGTGACAGGATGAAACCGTTCGTTCGTGCACTTTCCGGGCAACCGTTTTCAATCCTCATGGTCTTTCTGTTGTTGACGGGCGATGCCCTGCCCGGGGCAGCCGCCGTTGCACAGATGAATCTTCCCGGCAAAGAACTAGTTGAAATCACCGGCGGGACCGGCACTCGGGCCTGGCGGATAAAGTACGGAACCCTCGACTCATACCAAAAGAAGTTTGTGATGGCAGGAGAAAGCCGCGCGTGGTTCAGCCATAGCGGTTGGTTGCGGCTGATTGATACCGAGAAAGGCGTGGTGGTCGGTCGCTGGCACTTCCCCGGGTCAATTGTCCAGCTCACGCCCGCAGACGGTCGCGTTGAAGTCGAGGTCGAAGACAAGCTCAACGACCAGGTTTTCCATCGCATCGTTACCTTCGACCCGGGAGCCGGCGCCGCCATTCCTTACTGGCCGACTGGAGATCTCCTACTGATTCTCGTGCCGTTGAAAGAGGTCGACTTGCTGTGGAGTGTCTCCGGCAAGGCCGGCATCCTCTCCGAGAAATGGGCGGCGCCGGGCGAGCAGGAAGTGAAGAAACAGATCTCCGAGCTTGAGGAAGCGATCCGTCGTGATCCTGTCAGTCCCCTGATTCGAGTCGGCTTATGGAGGTCGCTGCGGGCAGCAGGAGATGCCCGGGCTAGCGCGGTACTCGAGGATGTACTTCTGGTAAAGACCACGGATTTTACCGAAATGCTCCGTATCTCGAGCCTTTTGGAGCAGTGGAACGAACCCGGGCCCGCCGGGACGGCCTTCGAACTCGGGTACCGCGACTTCCTGGAACACGGGAACGACCCGCGTTTGATGATGGGACTGATCGGGAGGCTGATTCTCTTCCACCCCTTTTTACCGAAACTTCCCGACTCGAACACCGATCATGGCCGGGAATTGATGGAGCGCATCTACCGGTTGGGGCCGCGATGTGAGGCTGCGGATTTGGCCTGGCAGTTGTATGCCGATATCCTGGATAAAAGCGGACGGAGGGAGGAGGCACGCCAATGGCGCGTCCGAGGCAAGGAAGCTGCTTCAACCGCCGTCTTCTTGATGCCGAGAAGTTCCACGCTCCTTACCGACTGGGTCCTTTTGCTGGCGATTGCTTCGGTCATCGCCGCCGGACTCTGTGTTGTCCTGCTTTGGCTTCGGTACCGGCCACAGCGTCGCGCCGACTCGGCGGAAAAAAAGGGCCGCAGCTTGCTTCGTCGTGCCTTCTCGTTCCTGAGCTTACAGTATTGGACCCGCAGCCAGCGCGTCGCGTTCCTCTCCATGTTACTGGTCGCCTGGGTCGCGACGGGTTTTGTGGCAGGTATGATGCGAGGTTTTCTTCGCGTTGCCACTGCTCCTATCAGCTCCACCATGGGAAGCCTGGCTGGGCCGGAGTCGGTTTGGTGGTTCGAAAATAAATTGCCCCGAACGCCCGAGCGCGACCTCCTTCTCGCCGTCGCCTACCATCAGACTGGTGAAATGAAAAAGGCCGAAGGCCTCTACCGAAGGGTTCCAGGATTTGCCGAAAGCTGGAACAATCTTGGAGTGATTCTCAAGAGCGCCGGTAAGGATCAGGAAGCGCGACAGGCCTTCGAAAAAGCCCTCGAGATTGATCCCGCCTTGGCTGAGGCCGCACTCAACCTGGGACGGCCGGCCCAGGGAATCTGGGCAGAGCAGTATGCAAAATACTTTCCCGGAAGGCCTATGCTCGCCCCGCCGCGGCCCGAACGCTTTACCAATGCCATGTTCGGCGGGTCTTTGGGGAAAGTTCTGCTGCGCGGGATGGCCGGTCCGTTCGAGGGTACGGACCCGAGAAAGCTTTTCAACCTCTTGGCCCAATTGGGAGACGAGCACGTTGCTTTGGTGCTTGGCGTACTGGGGACCTTCGTGGCGGCCCTGGGTCTGGCCGTGGCGCTGGGGCTGTTCTTCATCCCCTATCGCCCTGTCACTCAGCCGCCCTCGAAAATCTCCCGCCTTCTCGAAATCTTATTCCCGGGCTCGTCTCCGCTTTGGGGCGCATTGGGCGGACTGGCGCTTGTGGCGTGGGTCTCGCTCGTATTGCAAGGCTTGCTAATTTTCAAGTTAGGAACGCCTTACATCCTGTCTTCGCTCGCCATGGTCAGCCCCTCGCGCGCGTATGGCCTGCCACCCGTCGATTCTTCCGTTGTGTTTCAGATGGTCAGCCCGTCGTGGATCTGGGTGTATCTGGTTCCGGCGGGATTGTTCGCGGTGAATCTGGGTCTAGTCCTTGCTTTTGGGCGTTCGAGGAACGCTGCGTCTGCGGTTGGTGAAAACTGACCGATGCTTGTGATGCGGGATCTCAGAAGGTCCTCCCACAGGACGCGACGGATTTTTTTGTTGCCCCAGGATTCCACTCATGAGCGATCACGAGGGCAAAGCCCTCCTTGATAATGAAATCGCCCGGAAGGCAATTCCCACCGGATTTGACTGCCTGCGACGCGGGCCCTAGAATGGATGTGAAGGGCCGGCCCGTCCATGGACGATTTTGAATTCTCGCTCTTTTCTGCTCCTCCTCCCAAAAAACGCTCGTCTTTGCTGGCGCGCAGCCGCAAGATCTTTGGCCAATTTGTTTATCTGATCCTGATCCTCCTTGCGGCGGGCGGCGGGGTTCTGGCGGGGCTGGTTTTTGTCTACTCTTCCGACTTGCCGCGCGTGCAGCAACTGGAAAACTACCGGCCGGACGTGATGACGGAGCTCTACGCCGACGACGGCACGCCCATCGGGAGCTTCGCGCTCGAGCGGCGGGTCATCGTCAGCTACGACGAGATCCCTCTCGCGCTTCGCGATGCCGTCCTCTCCGTCGAGGACCGCCACTTCGAAAGTCACTGGGGCGTGGACGTCGTCCGCATCGTTCGCGCGGGCCTGACCGACCTGATGGAGTGGCGCAAAGCGCAGGGCGCGAGCACCCTCACCATGCAACTCAGCCGCCGGCTTTTCCTGACGCTCGAAAAAAGCTGGAGCCGCAAACTCCAGGAAATGCTCCTGGCCATTCAAATCGAGCGGCGCTTCACCAAGCAGCAGATTTTCACGCTGTACGCCAATCTGATTCCGCTCGGGCACGGCAACTTCGGGTTCGAGGCTGCCTCGCAATTCTATTTTGGCAAGCACTTGAAGGAGCTGACGCTGCCCGAGGCGGCGGTCCTGGCGGGATTGCCGCGCAGCCCCACGGCCACTTCGCCTCTCCTCCACCCCGACCGAGCGCTCGAGCGGCGCAACGTGGTGCTGGCGGCCATGCTCGAGAACGGAAAAATCACCCAACAGCAGTTTCGCCAATCCAGGTCTTCTCCCCTCGGCCTGAACGTCCAGCGCTGGTCCAACAGCGCGGCGCCCTATTTCGTCGAAGACGTCCGCCAGTTTCTGGAGAAAAAGTACGGGACGGAAACCGTTCAGTCCAAGGGGCTGCGCGTCTATACAACGCTGAACGTCCGTTTGCAGAAGATCGCCCAGCAGGCGCTGCGCCAGGGCCTGCACGACGACGACAAGCGCCGAGGGTGGCGCGGCCCCGAAGACAACATTTTGCTCAAACCGCGCCAGCTCGCGAACGGCCACGCCGCCACCCTCGAGACTTACAGGAATGACGACTGGACGAGCCCGCTCGAACCCGGCGGCCTCGCGCACGGTTTGGTGATGGAAGTGAACTCCGGCCATGCCGTGGTGCGCTTCGGCGAACTCACCGCGCACGTGGCTCCGGCGAATTTCGCCTGGACCCGCCGCTCCGACCCCAGGCAGATTTTTGCGACGGGCGATGTGGACCTTTTCCTGATCAAAGACGTCAAGGGCAAGACGGTTGAAGCCACGCTCGATCAGCGCCCCAACGTTCAGGGAGCTGTCGTGGTCATTGACAACTCGACGGGCGGCATCAAGGCCATGGTAGGCGGTTACGACTTCGACGAGAGCAAGTATAATCGCGCCCGGCAGGCCGAACGGCAGTCCGGTTCATCCTTCAAAGTCTATGTTTACGCCCAAGCCTTGCTCGAGGGCTCGAATCCCTTCGACACCATCGTGGATTCCCCTATCAGCTTCCCCACCGCTTCCGGCATCTGGTCGCCGCACAACTACGATGAGAAGTTCGAGGGCACCATTACGCTGCTCCACGCGCTGGCCGAATCGCGCAACATCCCCGCCGTGCGGCTGATCGCCAAGGTGGGCGTGGACAAGGTCATCAAGCTGACGCGCAAGTTCGGCATTACGTCGCGCCTGGTGCCCAACCTGCCGCTCGCGCTCGGCGCCTCCGACATCACCCTGCTCGAGCACACTTCCGCCTTCACGACTTTCCCCGACGACGGAGTTCACATCTCGCCGCGCATGATCACGCGAGTCACCAACTACGACGGCCGGGTGATTGACGATTTTCAGCCGGAAGTAACGGATGTCTTGCCCGCGCCGGTCGCGCGCCTCGAAACCTCCATGCTCCGTGAAGTTATCAACTCCGGCACCGCAGCCCGGGCCAAAGAGCTCGCCGCCAAACACCCGCTCGCCGGGAAGACCGGCACCACCAACGATTTCGGCGACGCCTGGTTCATTGGATTCTCGCCTTCCATCGCCTGCGGCGTTTGGGTGGGCTTCGACGACCACCGCTCGCTCGGCCCTCGCGAGGAAGGTGCGAAGGTTGCACTCCCCATCTGGCTCGACTTCATGAGTGAGGCGCTGAAAGACCAGCCAATGGAGGACTTCCCTTACTCTCCGCTCCTCACCAGCCCCGATCAGGTCCAGCAGATTCTGTCGAGCGGTGGCAGCGAGCGCCTGATGTCGGAGCAGCCGGCGCTGGCGGGGAGTTCACCTTCTCCGCCCGCACGGGACGCAGGCAAGCCAGCGGGATCGGCGCCCAAGCCCGACGCGCCCGCCACGGAGGCTAAACCCTCAGCCAGCCCGCAGGCCTCTCCAACCCGTCAGCCGACGGGCGCTTCCGCCGCGCCGTCGAACGGCACCAAAAACCGCCGCGCAAGCGCCGGCCCGCCTTAAAAAATTCTCAGGAAGCAGACCTGCCTGCGGCAGGCAGGTTTGCGCCGTCGCCGATTTACTTTTTGAGGAAATGGTCGTAGCCGCGCGGTTCAAGCGGCACGCGCTGGCCGTTCGGCAGGACGAGTTGCAATTTCTTCGAGCGCTGGATTTCACCAATGTGATGAAGTGAGCAGTCATGAAACCTTGCAGGGATCTTTCGCAACTTATCAGCTCGAACCGTGAACAATAGTTCGTAGTCCTCGCCGCCATGAAGCGCCAGGTCGAGCGAGCGAGAGGTCGACTTTAAATCGGCTGAAACTTCTGGAGCCGGAATCCTATCAGACCATAGCGTCGCGCCCACATCGCTCGCCAGGCAGAGACGCGCGAGGTCGGTGGAAAGCCCGTCGCTCAAATCCATCAGGGCGGAGGCCAGCCGCTTCTCTCGTAGAAATCGCCCGAGCGCCAAGCGCGGCTCGGGAAACAGATGCGCGCGCACCGCCTCTGCGGAGGTCCCAGCCGCGCGGCCTCTGCCCCGTTTCAACAATTGGAGCCCGAGTGCCGAAAGCCCCAACCGCCCGCTCACAAAAATTTTGTCGCCCGAAGATGCCCCCGAACGCAGCAAGGCCCTGCCGCGTGGGACGTCCCCCACGACCACCACATCCACAAATGTTTTGTCCGGAACCAACGCCGTGTCGCCGCCCACAATCGTTACACTTGTGCGTGAGGCAAGCGCGCTCACACCCGCGTAAAATTCTTCCACCCAGGCTCGCGGAGTCCGCTTCGAAAGCGCGAGCGAGATGAGCGCGTAACGCGCGGTGCCGCCCATCGCCGCCACGTCCGAAAGCGCCCGGGCGAGGGCGCGGTGACCGACCGACCGCGGCGGATGGAGCTTGCACAGGAAATGAACGCCTTCGATCGTAAGGTCGGTGGTCAGGATGATTTCGCGCCCGGGTCCGACGCGCACGAGCGCCGCATCATCCCCGATGCCGAGCGCGAGTCCCGGAGCGCGCCTTGGCGTGAGCTTCTTGAGCCAATTAACGAATTCGGTTTCCGATTGAAACATAGCCATTCTCCCCGTCAGGTCGTGGGGGATGGCGGATGGGGATTGGGGGATGGAGAACCCCGTCACATCCTTGTGGCTTTTTCCATCCCCTGTACCCTATCCCCTACCTATAACGGTTATTCTTGTTTCCAACTTTCGCCGGGGGTGTAGAATCTGCAATCCAACACTACTCCAGCCAATGAGGTCATCATGCTCTCGCGCCGAAAGTTTCTGCAAGCGAACGTAGCCGGTCTCACGGTACCGATCGTCGGTTCCGTCGCCCGCGCGGCAGGCCGAGCCTCGGCCGCCGAGTCGCCCGCACCGACCGCTTCCATCACCCGCGACTTCTGGAACGACTGGCCCCAGTATCTTACCGCAAAGATGAACGAAGCCCGAGCGCGGCGCAAGGCGGCGCTTGCGGCGGTGCGCACACCAGAGCAGGCGCGCCAGCGCGTCGAGATGATCCGCGCAAAGGTTTGGGAGCTCATCGGCGGCCCGTTTGAGAAGACTCCACTCAACCCCAAGATTACCGGGACGCTCGAGCGCGGCGAATATCGAATTGAAAAAGTCATCTTCGAGAGCATGCCGGAGGTCTATGTCACCGCAAACCTCTACGTGCCCCGAAGTCCGTCAGCTGACGGACCTTTCCCGGCCATCCTGGCGCCGCTCGGGCACGCGGAGAACGGCAAGGCGTATCGAAACTACCAGTACGTTTTCCAAACTCTGGCGCGGCTGGGCTACGTGGTCCTCGCCTTCGATCCCTTCGGCCAGGGCGAACGGCATCAATACCTCGACGCTAAGACCGGCCGCCCTCGACTCGGTCCAACCGAAGAACATTCGCAGGCCGGAGTGCCGCTGCTTCTGCTCGGGGCGACCTTCGCGCAGTACCGCGCCTGGGACGGAATCCGGGCGCTCGATTACCTCCTTAGCCGCCCGGAGGTTGACCCCGAGAGAATCGGCTGCACCGGCCACTCGGGTGGCGGGACCATGACGATGGTCCTTTGCGCGCTCGAGCCGCGCATCCACGCGGCGGTCGAAGTCGAGGGTAACTCGGAGAATCTCGCCGGACCCCACTACGAGCCGCCCGGTGCCATTGCCGATGCGGAACAAAACCTCGTCGGCAGCCTGGCCGTGGGACTCGACCGCGGCGACCTGCTCGCAGCCTTTGCTCCCAAGCCGCTCCTGATTTGTTACACGCCGCAAGACGGCGGAGCAACCTATTCGCCCGTCCACGAAGAAGCCAGCCGCGAAATATTCGGCGAATTGAAACACCTCTACGGCCTGCTGGGCGCCGGGGAAAATGTTGAGCTCTTCGCTTCGCCCTTCCCCCACGACTTCGGCTTCCCGAATCGCCACGCCACGTACGACTGGTTCAACCGATGGCTGGGGAAAAAAGGCCAGAAGGCCGATGAGGCCGAGTTTGACTCCATTCCCGAGGCGTCTTTGAACTGCACCGAGACCGGCGAAGTCCTTACGGCGCTCAGAGGGCGAACAGTCGTTCAAGTCAATGTGCAGCGGATGCAAAAAGTTGCCGCGCCCGGCGCTTTCAGAGTCGCGGGGGTTAACGAAAAGACGGCGCGAGAGCAGATTCGCGCCGACCTACAAAGCCTGCTTGCCTTGCCCTCCCAACGATCTCCGCTCCAGCCCGTCGTGCTTTCTATAACCAAAGGCCAGGGGCTCGTCATCGAGGAATTCGTTTTTCGCTCGGAGCCGCTCATCCGCATCCCGGGATGGCTGTTGAAACCGGAGGGAAACGCCGGCCGGCTGCCAACTGTCCTTTATGTTGCGGAGCATGGCAGGGACGGAGTTCTCCAAGAGACGAGTGAGATGTACGCGCTCGCCCGGCAAGGTTATACGGTCTGTGCCATTGACATGCGCGGAGTTGGGATCTCCACTCCCCATTACCCCTCCAAGGGGCCGTTGTTCTACGGTTACGACGACCCGGATATCAGGAGCGGTTACGCCTGGGCGTGCCTGACGCTTGGCAAGCCCGCACTCGGCCAGCGTGTTTGGGACGTGCTTCGCTCGCTCGACTACCTCGAGACGCGAGCTGAAGTGGATCCTGCTCGCGTCCATCTGCTGGGAGTTCAAGCCGGCGGCCTGGCGGCCCTGATGGCCGCAGTACTCGATGCCCGGCCACGCGCCATTCTTCTGGACGGCGTTTTGGCCGACTTTCGGTCGGTGGTCGAATCGGAAGACTATTCTTTGCGTTTGCCCTGGTTCGTTTTCGGGCTGCTGCGGCGATTCGACCTGCCGGACCTTGTGGCGGCTCTTGCTCCCCGTTCCTGCTGGCTGGTCAATTCGGTCGGACCGGATGGAGAGACGATGCTCGAACAGAACGTCAAGAATCGCTACCAAAACGCGACGGAGAATTATTCAAAGCTGGCCAGCAGTGAGCGACTTCGATTCTTAGTCCGACCAGACCAAGAAAAGGCCAAAACGCTATCGGAATGGGTCGGAAGCCGGTAGCTTTGGACGTATTTACTTGACAAATGTGGGGGGGTTCAATAGCATCTGGCGCGTATCTCTAAAGCGGGTTCCCCGGTCGGCTGTCCCCAGCCCCAACCAAGAAGCTCAAGTTCGGGGCGCCAAGATCGAAATTTTCAGAAGCGGCGGTGTTCATGGACAAGAAGCTGTATACATTCTTGATATTCCCCGGAGCGCACGGGAAGTTGCGGAAGATCAGAATCCCGACTTATGCCGTCCACGCAGCCTTGGTTTTTTGCGTCATCGGTGTGACGACCATGGTGGCCCTGGGCACAAGCTATGCCCGAATGCTCCTGAAGGTTTCGGACTATAACAACGTGCGAGCGGAGCGCGAGGCTATAAAGACTCAATACCGATCGTTGGAAACGGTCGTCACGCAGACGAACGCCAAGCTCGATTCCCTCCAGTCCCTGGCGACAGAAGTTGCCCTGGCCTACGGCTTCGGAGAGGCGCGGCGGGCACAGTTCCCGCAGTCGGTGGTGGCCCTGGCGGCGCAGACCAACTCGACCGTTGACTCCGGCTACCACGCTTCTCTTTACGCCTTTAATATTCTTAAAAGCACGGCGATGACGAATTCCGGCGGGCCAGCCGTCCAAAATCTTGTGACCCCCATTCCCTTCGAGAGGACCAATATTCCTTCCATCTGGCCGGTTCGTGGGCGCATCACGGCCGGTTTCGGAGAGCGGCTGGATCCGCTGAGCGGCGAAGGGGCTTTCCACGCGGGTTTGGATATTTCCTCGACCATTGGCACGGACGTAGAATCCACCGCCGATGGAATTGTTTTGAGCGCGGAACCTGACGCCGGCTACGGCAATTCCGTCCTGATTGATCACGGATTCGGGATCAGCACTCGATACGGCCACTTGAGCAAGATCACGGTGGTCGTGGGTCAGGAAGTCAAACGGGGACAGGTCATCGGCGCCGTGGGCATAACGGGCAGATCCACCGGGCCGCACCTGCACTACGAAGTTCACATTCAAGAGGCGCCGGTTAATCCGGCCAAGTACCTGCACGGCTAGTTTCTACTCGGGGAGTCCTATTTCCTTCCGGCCACAGAGAGGGTTAGGGGTGTCGGCGCTTTGGGCGGCGCTGGCGAGCATTGGGGGAGGCCTGCTTCTATTGGCGGGAATGCAAGAAGTCCGAGCGCAGGAGGCTCCGGACTCCGACCGGGTGGTTATCACCGTGGCGGGCGATGTCCTGCCCGAATCTTCCTGGCAGGGACCGCACAACGCCCCTCACTTGTTCGACGGAGTTCGCGAGGAGTTCTCGCGCGCCGACCTCGTATTTGTCAACCTGGAAGAACCCATCACCCGCTCGAGCACGGTGACGCCGTACAAAAACCAAGCGGCGGTGAAGGCCGGGCTTGACTACATCCTTCGCGCGCGGAATCCCGCGCTGCCCGGAATCTTCAAGGAATCCGGGATCGGCCTGGTGGGCCTCGCGAACAACCACATGATGGACTACACGGTTGCCGGCCTGGAGGACACCCTGAGCGGTTTTGATGAAGCGCGCCTGCCGGTGGTTGGCGCGGGGAGGAAGGCCCAGGCCGAACGCGCCTATATTTTTCGCAAGCAGGGTGTGCGCGTGGCGCTGCTGGCATTTACGGACGTCGTCCCGCACCACTATGAGGCGACGGCAACCCGCCCGGGCATCGCATCATCGAAAAAATTGTCGGACCTTGTCGAGGCCATCTGGCGCGCACGCCGGCAAGCGGACTTTGTGGTTCTGATGATTCACTGGGGCGGACAGGGCAGCCCCCTGATCACGCGCAGACAACACCAGCTTGCGCGGGTGGCTGTGAAGGCCGGCTGTGACGTCGTGGTCGGCATGCATCCTCACGTGATGCAGGGCGTGGAATACGTGAACGACCGCCCGGTGTTCTATTCGATCGGCAATTTTGCGTTTCCTTCGAGTAATCCGGCGGCGCGCGAGTGCCTGATGGTGAAACTAACTTTCAGTCCCACTCAGCTTGAAAACTTTGAGATTATTCCGGTCGAGATTTCTCCGGAAGGGGCTCCTCAATTGGCTGCCGAGCAGCGGGGGGAGGAAATCCTCGCCCACCTCGACCGCTTTTGCCGGATGTTCAATACCCGCATCGCTCGGGGGCGGATTGAAAGCGCCGGCGTCCGGGAAGACCTGGTATTTGACTCAGGGGGCAAGCGAAAGGGTTCGGCGCGCTCTCAAAGGCGGCGGCAGCCTGAAGGCGAAAATTGAGCCGGGAGCCCAGAAATCGCCCTCTCGGACCCCCCGGGAGGAGCCAAGCCGGATGGAATGGGCGGGTCATAAAAATTTCTTCTGCTGCCCTTGCAATTTAGGTGCCGGGCGAGTAGTATTATAGGTTTGTGACGGCTGGCGTAGCTCAGCTGGTAGAGCATCTGATTTGTAATCAGAGGGTCAGGGGTTCAAATCCCTTCGCCAGCTCCAGCTTGAGCGAGGTCTGGCGCCTGGCTGAATGCGGCGCTGGGCCAGCAATCGGGAGCGGATTTATAAATTCATTGGCACTCAAATGAGCGGGCGAGCTTGTGCACCCGTGTCCATCCCGCCCGACGCGGGACTCGAATCCTCTGGCTCAAGCGAATGGATTCTGGCGAGATGCGTGAGGAGGGAGTTTTCTTCGCTTTGGCCCTGGGCGAGCCTGCCCGTCGCCTGACGGGCCGAACCGGACAGGTGGCTGAGCGGTCAAAAGCAGCAGACTGTAAATCTGCCGGCCCATGCGGCCTACGGAGGTTCGAACCCTCCCCTGTCCACCATTGGCTGATTTGCGATTTTAGATTTTCGATTGCCGGCTGGCGGCTGTGAAGTTGCAACGACACAGGTCCGAGATCGAAGGGGGCGCGGTTCAATCGAAAATCGCAAATCGACACTCGAAAATGGGGGCGGGAGTAACTCAGT
>CAYZVR010000022.1:0-19042 GCA_964481715.1 uncultured Acidobacteriota bacterium
CCGCGAGTATCACCGGGATTCCCACCGCCGCGACGGCTTCCGCCGCGACTCCGGCGCACTCGGGCGAAAGAAATCGTGTGTCGTACCCCACGACGAGTCCTCGGGCGGGCTCACCTTCCTCGCGAACGTATTCGGCGACGGCTGCCGCGACGCGCCGGACGTTTGCGAAGGTGAAATCGTCGCCGATCACACCGCGCCATCCGTCTGTCCCAAATTTGATGGTGTCTGTCATTTGCAAAAGGCCGCAGGCTAGAGCAGATCCACTCGCCCGCGTTTTTCAATTTCCTGTACAGCCTTGCCCACGTCCTGGGAGCGTTCGCGCGCGCAAACCAGCAGCGCATTCTGCGTCTCAACGATCACGAGATCGCGGACGCCGACTGCCACCACAAATTTGTCCGCGGCAACGATCATGTTTCGCTCGGCGCCCAGCACAAGGCTTTGCGAAGGCCGGACGTTGCCCGCGCGGTCCTTCGCCGAAAGCTCGTAAACAACCGCCCAGCTCCCTACGTCGCTCCAGCCGATGTCGGCGGGCACGACGAACACTTGGGATATTTTCTCCATCAACGCATAGTCAATCGAAATCTTTTCCAGGCGCGGGTACAGGCGCTGCATCGTCTGGCGGGAGCGCACGCCACCCGCGTGCGCGATGCTGGCGAGACCCCGCGCCATCCGAGGCTGATAACGCTCGAGATTTTTCGCGAGGGTCGAAGCGCGCCAGATGAACATTCCGCCGTTCCAAAGATATTTGCGCGAGGCGACATATCGCCGTGCGACCGGGAGCGCAGGTTTTTCCGTGAACCGTTTGACGCGGTAAATCCGTTGTCCATCGGCACGGCCGGCGAGCGAGCCAAGTCGCACGTAGCCGAATCCCGTTTCCGGCCGCGTGGGTTTCAGGCCTACGACCACCGACCGGCCTTCCACCGCCGCCCATCGGCAACCTGCGCGCAGGACGCGCCGGAACGCCGCGGGTTTGGTGATGATGTGGTCCGAGGGCAGTACCACCATCACGCCGTCCGGGTCACGGCGCAGGATTTCAGAGGCGGCGAGACCCAGAGTCGGCGCGGTGTTACGCGCCGCGGGCTCGGCGACGATCTGGCTGGGCGGAATCTCAGGCAGTAGGCGCACGATTTCTCCGCGCACGAGCTGGTTTGTAAAAATATAGGTGCGCTCGGGCGGAATCACTCCGCGCAGGCGCGCACACGCCTGTTCGAGAAGCGTTTCCCTCCCAAGCAGTCTCAGGAGTTGCTTCGGACGCTTGCGCCGGCTGAGCGGCCAGAAGCGCGTGCCGCTTCCGCCCGCGAGGATCACGGCATAAACGTGTTTGAAGGCTGAAGAGTTTGGCATGGCCTCTATTCGAAAACGAGTTTGGCGATGTCCCGTGCGCTCGTTCCGTGCCGAGCGAGCGGCCGTCGAAAATCATCGTCGAGGTCGGGAATGTAAACGTTCAGAAAGCGAGCAGTTTCGGCCGGCACCAGCCGGTACGGGCGAGTGGCCGGCGGAATGAGCCACGTCTCGCCGGTGCGAAAAGCCATCCAGCCCGATGCGGTTTCCACTCGGCCTTCGCCGTCGAGAACGGAAAAAACCTCGACGCGCTCGGGTGAGCCATGAAACGTTGCTCGCTTTCTCATCGTGATTTCTTCCACCGCGAAATATCGGGACGCGACGACATAACGGCGGGTTCCAAAGGGTTCGCGCTTTTCGTGTCGCGGCAAACATTTTTGCGGCGTCGGGTCGAGTCGAATGACATCCATTCCCTTCTTCAGGTGGAGCGGCCGAGGTTTCCCATCCAGTCCCTTGCGCCCGTAATCATCCAGGCGGAAGGTGAGGTCCGAATTTTCCTCGGCTTCGAAGATCACCAGTCCCGGTCCGAGCGCGTGGACAGTTCCCGGCGCAACAAAAAACGCTTCGCCCGGGCGGGGACGGTGCTTTGCGAGGAATTCCCGAGACTTTCCCTTCTCAAACGCCGCGCGAAGTCCGTCCTTGGTCACTCCGGGCGCGGTGCCGAGAAGAATCCCCGCCTCACGGCCCGCGTGAACGATATACCACATTTCGCACTTGCCCGGGCTGCCGGGGTCGTGAAGGCGCGCGTAGTCGTCGTCGGGATGGACTTGAACCGAAAGCCAGTCACTGGTGAAGATGTATTTGGCCAGGATGGGAAATCGCGGCTCACGCCAGGCATGGCCGCAAAGCTCCGGGCCGTATTTTTTTACCGCTTCGGCAAGAGTCATGCCGGCGGGCGGGCCGCTCAGGAATTGCGATTGGTCGTCAGTAAGCCACGCCTCGCCGATAAGCTCGCCGGGATGAAGGGAGTGTTGAGGGAGTGAGAAAAGGGGTAAGAGGTCGCGCCGACCCCAAATCTTCGGTTTGAAAACGGGTGAAAGGAGAAGCGGGAAGTCGAGTTTCGGCATGGAGCGTTCATTGCCGGGCGAAAAAATCCTTCAACCGTCGCAAGCCTTCGTCAATTTGTTCCTGAGAAGTGGCATAAGAAATTCGCATGTGCTCGTGCGTTCCAAAAGCCACACCGGGCACCAGAGCCACGTTCACCTCTTCCAAAAGCTTTTCCGCCAGAACGATCGAGTCCGCGAGGCCGTTTTTCTTGAGATAGGACCCCACGTTGGGATAAACGTAGAACGCTCCCTCCGGCATTACGCACCGGACACCCGGAATCGCCCGCAGTCCAGCGACAATCACATCACGGCGCCGCTGAAACTCATCGCGCATGGTACGAACGGAATCCTGCGGGCCGGAGAGGGCTTCGAGGGCGCCCGCCTGCGCAAACGATGTCGGATTCGAAGTCGAGTGGCTCTGAAGTTTCAGCATGTTGGCCAGAAGTTTCGACGCGCCCAATGCAAAACCCACGCGCCAGCCCGTCATGGAATAGGTTTTCGAAAGCGAGCCGACAATGATGAGGTGGTCGCGATCCTTCAAACTCCCCAGCGAGTACGGCACCCGGCCGTCGTAGAGGAACTGGCAATAGCATTCGTCCGACATCAGAAGAATTCCGTGCCCCGCCGCAAGCGCCAGGAGTTTATCCAGTTCCTCCGGCGGCATCACAGCGCCCGTGGGGTTGCACGGTGAATTGAGGATGATCAGCCGCGTTTTCGGCGTGACCATCTTTTCAACTGCCTCGGCGCGGACCGCGAAGTTTTCGTCTTCGCGAGTTTCGAGTAGCACGGCCTTGCCGCCCGCATAATTGATAATGTCGAGAAATGAAACCCAGTAGGGAACGGGGAGAATCACCTCGTCACCGTGATCGATGGTCGCAGCGATGGCTTCGAAAATCGCGTGCTTGCCTCCCACCGTCACCAGGCACTCTTCCACGGTGTAATCCGACGCAAAATCCTCCGCGTGCCGTTCCACGACTGCCTTCTTCAGGTCGCGAGTTCCGCCCGTCGGAGTGTATTTGGTGAAGTTGCGGTCGAGTGCCGCCGCAGCGGCATTCTTGATGTTCGAGGGAGTCGGGAAGTCCGGCTCGCCCGCTCCGAAATCGACGACCTTGACGCCGCCGGCTTTGAGTTTGTCCGCCTTCATCATCACGGCGGCGGTGGACGATACCGAGATTCGGGAAATGCGTTCCGAAAATTGCATGGCGTTCGACCTCAAGACTTTTGGGGGAAAACTTTTTCGCGCAGGCGCTCTTCCACCAGTTCCGGGACCAGCCCTTTCACCGATCCACCGTGGCGGATGATTTCCCGCACCAGCCGCGAGCTAACGTAGGTGTAAGATTCCCCCGGCATCAGGAAGACTGTCTCGAGTTGGGGTGAGAGCTTTCGGTTCATCAAAGCCATTTGAAGCTCGTATTCATAATCGGAAAAGGCGCGAATGCCGCGCAAAACGGCGTGCGCCTTCTTGGCCGCTGCATAGTCCACCAGCAGCCCGCTAAACGTGTCCACCGATACGTTTCGAATCCCGCCGGTCACGGCTCGCAGCATGTCCACGCGCTCGTTCGTCGAAAAGAGCGGATCTTTTTCCAGGTTCGTCAGCACCGCAACAATCAGATGGTCAAAAAGCTGGCTTCCCCGCTCGATCAGGTCGAAATGGCCGCTCGTGATCGGATCAAACGATCCGGGATAGATGGCAAGTGTTTCGTGCATGGAAATCGTTTGCGACGGCGCAGCGCCGCGTCAAAATCCTATTCTAGCGTTCGATTCGGAATCTTGTAAACGACATTCTGGCCCAGCCGGGCTCGCTGAGCCGTCTCGCATTCCTTGTACAAGACGCACTCGTAGCGCGAGAGCTCCAGCCTTTGTCCGACCGGCCTTTAGTCTGATAAAAATAATTTATGATTACGATAATTTATTTCGATGCACGACGCCCCCCTTAGGTGGCGCGGGTGCCGCGCGGCCAGTGGCGGCCTGCCGCGCCACTCTCGCCTTCGGGGCCGCAACCCCCGCCACTTTCATCAACGTTCGGCCTCGGCAGGGCGCTCTGCCTTCCCGCTCCGGAGGGCTTCCGCGACCTCCAGATTTCTCTCGCTGATGAGTTTCTCCCAGTGATTGTCGGCGATCATTCTTTGAATCTGGTCAATCCGCTCGGAAGGCACCGGATGTGAGCGGAAATATCCTTCGAGGGTTTGGAGCGCCACACGCGAAAGCTCTTGTTGCGGATCTTTCGCCGGGCTCAAGGACCGCCGATACAGCCGGTCGAAGGCCTCGAACATCCGAATCGCGCCCAGCGGAGAATAGCCGGCCCAAACGGCCAAGCGCGTGCCTTCGCGGTCGGCTTCCAGTTCCTGATCTTTACTGTAACCCGCCTCGAACACTTCCACGGGGATGCCGAGCAGGCCTCCGAGTGGAATCCGGCGCAGCGCCGCCTCCGTCTGCACGCGCTCCGCGCAATGATAATGGTCAATGTGCTCGATCTCGTGTCCCAGCACCGCCGCCAGCTCGTCTTCGCTGTCCATCAGAGCGATCAGCCCCTCGCCGATAAACAGCTGTCCACCCGGCAGCGCAAAGGCATTGATGAAATTGCGACCCGGGATGTAATGAAACTTATAAGGCAATTTGCGGTGTGCCCGGCCAGAGACCCGCGCTCCAATCAAACTGACATAAACTTGAACCGCCCGAGAGTCGGCGTCCTGGCCGCCCGTCCGGAATCTGAGATTGTGTTGCTGTGCCATTTGGTTTCCGACCCTGATTTCTTCTTCGTCGCTTATGCGCTTGGCGGCAGCCGGGACGCGCGTGATTTCGCGCTGGGCGCCGGCCAGCCAGCGGAGAAGCGCTGCAGGGCCCACGGGCGTTCCGACCTTGCGCGTTTGGACGAAGAAGAGCGCGCCGGCTCCACCCAGAATGATGACTATCAAAGCAATCCAACGCTTCATAGGTATCGGTGGATGGCCTCCCGAAAGCGAGTGTAGAGAGCCGAGACAACGATCAGCGCGATTCCCAAAACGATCAGGGTCAGATAGCGGTCAGTGCCGTGCAGTTTCCAGACATCGAAGAGCAGGATTCTTGCGACGCAAAGGAGCAACAGGCTCAGACCCGTCAGCCGGTAGTTGCGCTCTCCCACCCAAAGCGCGAAAAGGAAAATGGCCACGGCTTCCGCACCCCAGGCCAGCGTCACCATCCCGCTCAGCTCAAACTCACGTTTGAGTAGAACCGTCAACAGGAGCACCGCAACAAAAAAGAGAAATTGTTCAGGCCGGCGATACAGGAATTGTCGAAGCCTCGCGAAGCGGGTTTGAATCTCGTCCCGGCGTGCTTCGGATTTGTCCCTCAACCGAAAGGCAAAGAACAAGCTCAAGAAAAGCAGCGCGGCGGTCGTCCCGATTGTGACCGGCCGGCCATGCCAGGTGTCCGTCGTGAAATAGCTGGCTTGGAAAAAGTTGAAGAAAAGGGTGCGAAAGAGGACGGCCACTCCAAGCAGCAGGCCCTGAACAAGGAAGATCTTCTGTTTCAGCGTCTGTGCAAGCGCCAGCAACACCAGGAGAAACGCCGCCCAATACGCTACGACCCAGTTCACATCCGCTTCAGCACGCATCAAGGCGGCGAGCGTAATGGCGCTGAAGAAGCAGTAGAATTCCGAAACCTTGCGGCCCCTTTCGAGTTCAAGAAACGCATCGGAACGCTCTTTCAGCCGCCAGTACGCGTAAAAGTAGGCTGCCGCCAAAGGCACTGTGGTGTAAACCCTCGGGCTGATCTGGCCGGGCTCGCCTGCGGCGGCGAGGTTCACAAAGAAGAGGCGCACAAAACTCGCCGTCATGAGCGCGTAACCCTGCAGACGCAGCGAGGTAGACTGCCGCGTAAAACCCAACTCGAACAGGAGGAGTCCGAAAACGACCCACGCCACCGCGACGCCGACCGGCTCGAGTTCGTACCACAGCAGGAGCGCAACGAGCGTCGAGCCGGCCCAGGTGTAACCCTCCGGGATCCGCAACGCGCGGGCCCTCTCAAGCGCGCCGCTCCAGGGTGAGCAGAGATAGAGCAACGCTGCGCAGGCTGTAACGGTTATCAACCGCAGGGGGACATGATGGCCTATTCCGCTTGTCCCCAGATTGACCACGATGACCCAGACGAAAGCCAAGGCCGCGAGAACGTGCGCCTGCCACGCAAAGTCTCGGCGTTTCAGGCTTCGGCTTACCGTAACCAGCGCCAGGGCCATGGCGCACCAGGCAACCGGAGCCCATTCCTTTGAACATTCGAATCCGGCCAGAAGACCAGCCATGAATGTGGCGGCCCAAGTGTGCGCTTCGGCAATACCGAAGGCGCCGACGACACCTGAAACGTGCGCCCAGCGCGCACAGGCATAAAGCAGGGCGGCAACTAGCGATACAGTCAGCAGCCGAACAGATAAGCCGTGGTAGTCGCCGCTTGCGGCTGTTCCGAAATTGACAATGAGCACCCGGACGATGGACACGCCCGCCAACAAATGGGCCTGGTGAGAAAATTCCCTCAGCTTCATGCCGCGACCCGTCAACGCCCAGGCCAGGGCCAGGGCCATCCACACCGGTGCTACCCACGGCGAACCCAGCTCGTACCAAACGAGCAACGTCAGCAGAACTGATGCCCCCCAGGTGTGAGCCTGCCCGACAACCAATGCGCCGAAAATTTGGGACTTCCTCGCCCATCTCGAACAGAAGTAAAGCAGACCCACCACAATCAACACCGTCGCGAATCGCAAATTCAGGTGTCGATGAACAGCCGTTGAGCCGAGATTAACGAAGAGAGCTCCCAGGAACGCCGCGGCGGCGAGCCCATGCGCTTGATGTGACAGGTGCTGGAGTTTTAAAGAGCCGCCCACGACGGCCAGGGCAAGAGCCAGCAGAATCCACGCCGGACCAGCGTAATCCGCTCGCAATTCATACCAAACCAACAGAGCCAACAGGAGAGATGCGCCCCAAGTATGCAAGATGCCAATTAGCCCGGCGCTTAGGACGTCGGACCTTCTCGCCCACCGCGCACAGACGTATAAAACGCCCGCTACAATCACGACAGTCAGCGAACGGACCACTATGTGCGTATGAGTCGGCGTCGAAAGATTAACAATCAGTGTGCCCAGGAAAGCGGCAGCGGCAAAACCGTGCGCCTGATGCGAAAGCTCACGGAGCTTCAAGCGCGAACCGATGAGAGCCAAGACAAGAGCGAGCACGACCCACGCCGGGCTCACGTAATCAGCCGGTAGCTCGTACCACGCAAGGAGCGCGACCAGCGCCGACCCTGCCCAGGTATAAACCGCTGCGATCCCTCTTTGGCCGGCAGGCCGAGATCCGGCCCACCGAGAAGACGCGTAGAAAAGGGCTGCGGCAAGGGAAACCGAGGCCAGGCGCCAGGTTAGGTGGTGATGAGAGGCAGTTGGCTGAAGGTTTACCAGCCATATCCGCTGCAGCGTGAGGGCGGCTACCACGTGGGCCTGAAGAGAAACGTCCTGGATTTTCCAGCGCGCTCCGGCCGCGACCATAGCGAAAGTCAACAAGCCCCAGCCCACGGCCACCCATTTCTCCGGGAAGGCCGCCCATACGCCGACAACGGCCAAGATCCCGGCCACGTACGAAGCTCCCCGAAACAAGAAACTGTCGAAATCATTCTTGGCGAGATCGGGCCACCGGCGAGTCGCCGCGTGAGCGTTGAAGTAGAGCGCCAAGGCAGCGACGCCATAGATCAATGCCAGTTGTGGCAGGGGCAAGTCGGATGCCGCCTTCGAGCGCAGGACGATTATATCGGCCGTATCAAAAATCAAAATCTGCCCGGCCGTCAACAACCCGGCCAACATGCCCAGACGCCGAAAAACGATTTCACGGGCGAAGATGCCGGCCATAAAGAAAGCCTCAGCTTCGGCCAGCCACACGATGGAAAGATTCCCACCCGAATACTGATAGGGGAAGGCCATAACCAGCAGGATGGCTCCGACCGTCGTGAGGAGGACGAACGCCGTGCGGCGACGCCGCGTCACAGGCAACTGGCCCAGCGTCAGTTCGACAAGCCCCACGGCGAAGAAAAACCAGAACGGATGCGAAGGATGCACCGCCTGGTATCCCATGATGCCGAGAAACAGGCCGATGTTCAGGAGCGCCGCCACCGTCGAGATATTTTCCTCCCGCTGTTCTTTGATTTTCCGCACAACGTAGGAAGCGCCGAAAAGCAGCCAGTAGAAAATGAGCAGCGCGGAGCTTGCCTGATACTCCTCGAAGGCGTGGTGAGCGCCGACGCGCGCGATGATGGGCCGCAGCCAGTAATAATGGTTCAGGAAGGTGGCCAGAATGCCGAAGACTTCGAGCTCGTGCCAGCGCAAGCTCCAAACCACCACCACCATCGCCAGGGCCAGGATGGCGCTCGCCACGAGGCTATAGACGCTGACGTGGCTGATGGTCACGGTAGTGAACGCAAGGAAGAAGGAGAGGCCGGTCACGACTTGCGATCGGTACTTGAGCGTGTGGGCCACCATGGCGGCCGCCACTAGCAACAGCAGCATCAGGTCGGCGGCTTCGGAATCAAGAATGCGCGCGGCCTCCACGTGGTGTATGGCATAGGTAACAAAGAAAAGGAGCGCCCAGCCGCCACCGATGCCGGCGCGGGCGAGGATGCGCCAGCGCTCGCGACGCTCGAAGAAAATACCGGCCACGAGCATGGCCAGACTTACGGCATAACCTACGAAAACCTTTGGGCCCGGGCCGCTTCTTTGCAACTGGAAGCCCAAGTAGAGCGAAACACCGATGACCAAAATAATGACGCCCAGCTTGTTCAGCCAATTCGTGCCGAGTGTCTCTTCGACGTTGAGGATGGTTTTCAATCGATCGCCCATCGAGGGCCCCGGAGCGGGCCGGGTCGCAAAGCGCGGAGGCGGGACGGGAGGAGAGACGCGCCCTTCCGGTCGGGCCGATGAGGGTATGTGCCGTTCAACGAGAGGGCGTGGCTCGTGCACAGGCTCGGGAATTTTGGGTTTCTCAACCGGCGGCTGGGGATGAGCGAGTGGCCCAGCATGCAGGGGCGGTGAAACCTTCGATGGAACCTGCGCCGTAGGTGGCACGGGCGGCTTTGCAGCAATAGGAGCGGGTTGAACTGGAGGAGGCGGTGGGGGCGGCGGAATTTCCACTGCTTTCGGGAGAGGAACGGGCGGCGGAGTTACGCGCGAAGGTTCGACGGGCGGCGGGACCTTCACATCCGGAATGCGAAATTCCGCAACGGGAGGCCGCGCCTCGACTGTGGCTTTGGCAAGTGGTACTGAGATTTCCGGCAAAGGTGGAGCGACTTCCGGCTGCGAAACCTTGAAGGCAATTGATTCTTTGAGTTGTCTGACCTCATGTTCGAGAAATGAGAGCTTCGCGGGCAGCTTCTTCAACTCGCCGATGGCGCGGTCGAGGCTGTGGGCGTGGGCCGTCAGTTCCTGGAGGCGTGCATCGTTTTTCTTGACAGCGCGCTCCGCTCGATTGGCGCGAATCAGGGCAATGAGCGACGCCAGAAAAACCAGGAAGATCCCAAAGCCGATCACTTCCATGTTCGTTACCCCGGGGAGGTTACTATTGTCGAAAGGCTAGCACCTGCCACTCGGCGCCGCAAGTTGAATAAGGCGCCTCGCGCGATCTTCGCCTCCACGTGAGGAAAGTTAGCAGCAAGCGAAAATGCGGGCTACAAGGGATGTGACGGTTTCAAGAGTGTAATAGAGCAGGAAATCTCTATTAGATAAGGTGGGCTCGAAGTTGCAGCTATCGCCCAGGAATTGCCCATCGGAGAATCCAGTAACAGGCCATGGCCAGGATCGCCGCGACGGGAAGGGTCACCACCCAGGCGAGGAGCATTTCGTTAAAAACCTTCCAGTTGATGCCGCGACGACCCAGGCCCACGCCGACGATAGCTCCGGAGCTGACGTGAGTGGTCGAAACGGGAAAACCCATCCGCGACGCCACCACAACCAGCAGCGCGGTGGCGAGGTTCGAGGCGAAACCTTCTTCGTGGTTCATGCGCGTTACTCGGTGGGCAAGCACTTCGGTGACTTTCCGTCCGGCCATCCAACTTCCGAGCCCCATGGCGATAGCAACCGTGATGATTGCGACGGGCAGGAATGAGCTGCGATCCGTTCCGGTAAATAAAATCACAGGGATTGCCAGCGCCCAAATCTTCGGCGCATCGTTCATCCCGCGGCTCAGGGCAACCAGGCCGCTCGAAACCCAGTGCAACTGATCCACTGAAAGATTCAACGACCATGCCGACCGGCGCTCGCAATTGGCTCGCTGGTCAACGACAAGGTCCAAAGTGGAAGCAACCGCGGCGCTGTTACGATGTGCCACGAGCGGACCATTCGGAGTCGGGATGGCGCACGCACAGCGCGCGTCGAGCCAGCGGCCGGCTCTCGCAACCGCAGGCCCCAGGAAAAACGTAAGCGCCAGAGCCACTAGCGGGCTGGCCACCAGCGGCACCAAAAAGCCTTTGAGCACGTCCAGGCGCGCCAAGGGACTCAGCCCCTCGGCAATCCAGCCCACGCCGAGGATGGCTCCGGCAATGGCGTGCGTGGTGGACACGGGAAGCCCCGTGCGCGATGAGAAGGCAACCCAACTAATCGCTGCGACAACCACAGCGAGTGAAATTGCTGCCTCGTGCTCGGCGGCTGCGCCCAAGCCTTTCGCAAATCGTGTGGCAAGCGCCCCGGACCAAATGCCTCCCAGGAGCGCACCCACGGTTGTCCAAACCGCTCCCCAGCGGAGAGCCCGGCGGTAATCGGTCACACCGCTTCCGACCAGAGTCGCAACGGATTTCGAAACGTCGTTGGACCCGTTGGCGAAGGCCAGCAGCGCGACGAGCAAGAGCGAAAGCGCAAAGATCATGGGCGATTCAGATTCTTATCGTTGGGTTTTCCCGGCGAAACTTCCCGTGCATGCCGCAGACAACTAAGCTCAGTTCACGGCACCGAGGCAACTCGAACCACTCCCGGCTGTGCATCCGAAGCAATGCGAGCCGGTGCAGATTTCTCGGTGGCCCAGCAGGAAGGCATCGAAATCACGAACGTGCTGAGGCAAGCCGTGGTTGATGCGCATGCCCAGCATCTGGTTGAAGTCGCAATCGTAAAGCGTGCCGTCCCAGCCGACGCTCACGAGCGTTCGGCACATGACGCCGTCCACGGTTTGGGGGTTGAATTTTTCAAGCAACAGATCCATGTAACGGTCGTAATTCCCGTGCCGCACGAGGTCGGTCAGAAAACGGCTGATGGGCATGTTGGTGATCGTATACAGATTGTTGAAGACAATTCCGAATCGCTCGCCAAGTTCGCGCCTGTACGCGTCCGCCAATTCTTTTTGCGGCGGCGGCAGGTACGGCCCGATAGGATTGTAGACGAGGTTCAATTCGAGGCCCGTTCCCGGCCGGCCGTAGCCCAGCCGGTTGAGCCGCTGCAAGGCTTCGATGCTTTTCGAATAGACACCCTTCCCGCGCTGCGCCTCCACATTTTTTTCGAGATAGCAAGGCAGCGAAGCGATGATTTCCACCTGGTGGTCGCACAAGAATTCCGGAAGGTACTCTTTGCCCTCGACAAAGAACACCGTCAGGTTGCAGCGATCCACGACGTGGCCTCCCCGCGCGCGCGCTTCACGCACCAGATAATCGAAATTCGGATTGAGCTCGGGCGCGCCGCCGGTAATATCCACGTTCGGGATTTCGTGTCGGTCGAGGACACCGACCACAATTTCAGCCGTTTCGCGCGTCATACTCTCGGTGCGCGTAGGACCGGCGTCCACGTGGCAGTGCCGGCAAGTCTGGTTGCACACCTTTCCCACATTGACTTGGAGGGTTTCCACGCCCGAAGCGCGCAGCGGCGAGCGGCCGATTTGAATTAGTTTTTCTTCAAAGCCCACCATGACGAACCTCTCCAATAAATTCGCTAGCAGCAGCCGTCCGGCCCGCAGCAAGTCTCGCCGCTGGTTTCCGTCACGTTGTAATCCAGGCCTTTCGATTCGCGCGGGTGACGAGTGGCGCGGCCGCGACAATCAAAAGGCTTGGCTTCATCCAGCGGAATCTCGTTATAGGGCGTGACGAAGACGAACTGGTCGCGGTAGGGTGCACGCGAGTAAATCCCGAATGTCTTGTCGCAGACAGCCATGCGCTTGCCTCGCTCGAGCACGTGGCCGTCGTCGTCGTAGACTTTCTTCCAAGGCCCTTTGTAAATAACCGCCTGATGGCGCTCGAGACACGGCCCCTCTTTGCCCTTGTAAGCCAGGACGGTTACCGAGCGGAACTCGATGCCATCGATGGTTCGGAAGGGTTTTGATTCATAGCGGTCAATTGTGATCCCGTAGAACCCGGCCTCTTCCAGCACCTGAAGGAAAATATCTTCGCGGAACGCGCCAGAGATGCACCCGCTCCACAGCTCGGGATCGCGCTTCAACTCCTCCGGCACATCCTCGTCGCTCACGATGTCGGAGACGGCCATTCGTCCGCCTACTCGAAGGACACGATATATCTCCCGCACGAGCTGCTGCTTGTCCTCATCGCGGACCAGATTCAGAACGCAATTCGAAACGACGAGGTCCACGGACTTATCGGGAATCATCGGAGAGTCACCGCGCAGCGTGTTCGCGAAATCCTCGAGGTTCAGAAGTTCAGTGGAAGTCCCGACGGGCTGTTCGCGCAAATGGCGGTCGAGCAGGTCGTAATCGAGCTTCAGGTCCTGAATGCGGCCTTTGCGGAACTCGACGTTCGAGTACCCCAGCCGGCCGGCCATTTCCGGCTGATAACGGCGCGCGAGCGAGAGCATCTCGTCGTTGAAATCCACGCCGACGACGCGCCCTTCAGGCCCGACACGCTGCGCGAGGATGTAACAGATTTTCCCGCTCCCGCTTCCGAGGTCGAGCACCGTTTCACCGCGCTCGGCGTAACGCGACGGGTCGCCACAGCCGTAGTCGCGTTCAACGATCTCCCGAGGGATCGCATCCAGGTAATGTTTATCGTATTCCACCGGTGAGCAGAGATTCGCTTCGCGCGCGCGCGCCGCCTGGCCGTACCGTTCCCGGACCGCCTCTTCCACTCCCACGGCGGAGTTCAGCCCGGGTGTTCCCTGTGGATTGACGGTTTCGCCTCTGGCCCTCATCCAACACCTCCCCCGGCGCTCAAAAGGAGCACTAAACCTTGAAGATGCTCCTCGTACGCATCGCGTTACACGGAATTGCCAATTTCACTTTTGCGTCTTTGCCCTGAATCAACATCACCGATAATAGCGCGATTGGGGGCCGATGGACAGGCCCGACGAGAGTCATAGAATCGGACTCAACTCTTTACCTCGCCAGCCAATGCCAAGCGACCACGACGCCCAGGGCGCCCGCAAAACTTGTGCCCGCAAAATTCACAATGCCATTCGTCACCAAGCCGCGTCGCTCGATGGTGGCGCCGAGAACACTGTCCACGAGATTCCCCGCCGCCGCGGCGCCGAAAGCCACCGTAGCTCCTTGGGTGCCGCAAAGTCCCAATGACCAAGCCAACCCGGCGATGACCGCCGAAGCGGCAAACCCCGCGAGGGTTCCGATTATGGAAATCCCTCCGTTCTCGCCCGGAGGCACGGGCTTGAACGTGGTAATGAGATAGGCCCTGTCCGATAGCCACTGTCCGATTTCGCTCGAGATGGTGTCGCCCGCCGCTTCCGCGAACGCAGCCACCAGCGCTATGAGGAAGATGGCCTGATAAGGTGTGGTTATCACCAGGATCGAGAAGAAAGCTCCAGCCAGCAGGTTTGCCGCGGCCTCGCGCCAGCTTCGCGCGCCTCCCCGGTGCTCCGCCACGCCTCGCGAGGCTTTCTTCGCATATCCGAGCCGTGTTGCAACCGACCCCAGCAGGAAGAAAGCCAGCAGTATCAGAAAACTTCTGAAACCGTAGCTCATATAAACGGTAACGCCCAGCAGGAATCCCATCCCAGCCCCCGACCAGGTTACCGTCCTTAATGACAGGGCAAGCAGCGCAAAAACCAGGTTGACCGCGAGGGCAACCAGAATCCGCGACACGAGAAAGGGAACATTGCTCCAAAATGACGATGCGTCCATCAAGCTGGCGCAGAACATGAAGGCGCCCGCGACCAACGGCACGGTCAAGTTATCGTCCAGGCCGATCGGGACGCTTTCGACCGCTGCGCCCACCACGGCCGTTGCAAAGGAGATCAGCCAAACCCAATCCGTGGGGAGTGACGGCGCAACCCAACGCGTCAGCGCATACGCTCCGAGCGTCCCAGCCACAATGAACGCGCCGAACCCCGACCAGGATTTCGCGCGGTTCCACGGCAGCACCGGCCCTTTCAAGGCGACACCCGCTACACCCGCCGCTCCGTCACCGAGCGCCATGATGGCCCACACTGCGGCAACGATGTGCATACTGTTCCGATAAAAAAGGATCAGCGTGAGCACAGAAAGTGGATAGATGACGATTCCCGTCCAAACATCCGCGCTCACTTCGTCCCGCGTTCGCTTGCGCAGGTCTACTTCGAGTCGCGGCAAAACGTATAGATTGAAAAGCAGGGCCATCAACGCGGCCCCCGCGGCTTGTACCCAGGTGAGAAAAGGCAGGAGAAAGGCAAAGCCCAGCATCGAGATGTGAACGAGTTTGCGCGTAGAGATCAATCCCCGCGGAGAGTGGATAGTCGCAGTCGGAGTGTCGCTCATCGGCTCAGAAAACGCCCGTTGTCAGTTGTCCGTTGCGACGGACGACGGTCCACGGACAGCGGACAAGGTCTTGCTCAATCCATCTTCGAGGGAAGTCACTCGGTAGCCGAGCTCTCTTACTGCCTTGGCGCTCGAATAAACCCAATCGTGTTTGAAAATCTCAACCACTCCCGGAGTCAACTGCGGCTGATGGCCGAAATAACGCGCGCGCAGGACTTCCAGGGCGCCGACCATCTTTCCGGCGATAAACGGCAAATGGCGTACCGCGCGGCGAACGCCCGAAAGCTCCGCCAAAATTCCAAAAAGCTCGTTCAGGGTTCTGTTGTCGCCGCCCAGAACATATTCTTCGCCGGGCCTTCCCTTCTCAAGCGCCGCAAGATGCGCCGCAACGACATCCGAGTTGAACGCGAAACTCCAGCGCTGACCGCCCGAACCGAGCAATCCGGGGAATTTTCCTGCAAGGTACTGTTCGATCATGCCACCCACCAGATTGCCTTCGGTCGCGGGACCGGGACCGTAAATGACACCGGGCATCATGGCGATGACGGGAAACCGGCGGAAGCCTTCCTCGCGCAGCCAGGCGAGCGCCTGGGATTTCGTCTCTTCATACTGGTTCGAAAACGGCCCGCGATTTCGCAGGCCCTCTCCGGCGTTCGCATCCGCAGAAGGCCCGAAAGCGATAAAGGAAGACGTGTAAACCACGCGCTCGACGCCGGTTTCGGCCGCGGAGCTCAAGAGATTTTTCAGCGCCTCAACATTCACGCGCCAAAAATCGCGCGGGTCGCGGACCCAAATCTTCACAAGTGCGGCCGTGTGAATGACTTGTTTCACGCCGTGCAGCGCCTGCGAGAGGGCCGCCCCGTCTCGGATGTCGCCCACGGCAACCTCACACTGGGCCTTGAGGGGATCAAAGCTCAGCCGCGCAGGGTCGCGCACCAGAACGCGAAACGGTTCCCCGCGCCGGATCAGCTCCGCGGCGATCTGTGAGCCGAGATACCCGGTTGCGCCGGTCAGAAGAATCATGTGATTCGCAAGGGACCCGAAAGAATCAATACGGGCGTTTACCCGTATATTCTCGGTAAAGTTCCATGATAAAGCGAGGCGGGTCCGGCTCGGACGCGATCTTTTCCTTTTTGCCTCGTGTATAAGCCCATCGCTCCAGCCACGATACTCCTCCGGGCCCCACGTAGTGATCCGGCGATTTGTAAGCAGGGTCGTCGAGCGCCGCGCTCAAAGAGACGAACCGGTAGCCGCGTTTACGCAGCACGCGAACAACGCCGCCGAAATGATCGGCGTTCAGCGGGTTCGCGTGGAGGAGCATGATCTGCCGTATTTCGCGCCCGAAAAGTTCGCGGGAAAGCTTTTCGTAAAAGTCGCACATCTTCTCCACGTAAGGAGGATACGCGTCGGCGACTCGCCGCATAGTTTCCCGGTCGCCGCGCAGGCTGGCCGTGGTATAGATTTCCGCAAACACCCAATCGTTGGTGTCCACGGTGATGGGGGCGATGGTGTACGCGCGCTCCGCCAGGAAACGTTCGAAGCCTTCCTTCACTTCCCGCGTGGGGCCCGTCTGAAGATAAGGGTAGCGAAAGTAAACAAGCTTCCGCCCGCGGCGAGCGAGCAGCCGGGAAGTCATCTCCTCACCCCGGACCACATCGTCCTCGAACTCTCGAAGCGGCGTCTGCTGTAAAGAGAAATGGGAATAGGTGTGATTCCCGAGTTCAATGCCACGGTCCAGCCACATTTGAAGCAACGCGATTCGCGGATCCTCCTCGCCCGTCACCCGGAGTTTCTTTTCATTGACGAAGCCGACGACAGGCACATGGTTTGACTGAATACTTTGCGTCAAGCGGTCGGTCATGGACTTCAAGCGGCCGAGGTCGATTTCGGGGCCGTTCAGGAGAAGGTCGTCAATCGTAATCGCGATCTCCCGGGCGCCGGGCGAAACGATTTCCTGAGTTTGGCTGTCCGACGGAAGCACCGCTCCGCAGACCAACATGCCTGCCGCCAAACCGAGAAAGAGTAGCCGCTTAATCATATGAACAAGATTTCGGACGCCCTTATGGAATCAAATGAATTAACAACTCACCGGCTTCAGCCGATTAAATACGCAGCAGCCAGCCCCAGATGCCCGACCATCATCATCCAGTACATGTGATGCCAGGCAGGATGGTTCTCACCTTCGCTTACCAGACGGTGCGGGTCCTTGTTCATCAGGTAGATGACGTAAGATCCCCACACCAGCATGATAACTCCCAAAACCAGAATTGCGGATTTGCTTCCACTCAGGATTTTCAAGTAAACGCCCAACGGCATCATGAGCCAAGGAATGATGAAAGACGGACTGATCGCGCGTGCGCTCCATTCGGCGCCGTATTTGACGGGCAGCGTGATGCACCCCGCAGCGCGATCGCCTTCGATATCGGCAAAATCCTTGGTGGTCGTGGCACCGAGAAGAAAAACCACATAAATAGATCCGATATACCACGGCTCGACGGAGGCGAGCACGGTCGCGACCGCCGCCCAGCCCGCCACCTTCAACAAACCGCCGCGGATCACGGCGATGATGAGGTTTGAGCCGATAGGGTGGCGCTTCAGCCGAATCGGCGGCGCAGAATAGGCCACGGTGGAAAGGGCGGCGAGAACATAAATGGCAAAGGTCTGCCAGTTCACCGCCGCAACAAGCGCCAGTGCAACCGCGTAAGTAATCACGACAAACGTCCAGGCCTCGCGTCGCGTCATCTTTCCAGAAGGCAGCGGCCGGTGTGGTTTGTTGATGCTGTCGTTCTGAAAGTCGCAAATCTGGTTCAAGCCGTTTGAGGCGGCGTTCAGCACGCCGGCAGCGAGCACGGACAGAGCTACGTGCATGACCGGAAATGGCACGTGGGTCGCCCCAAAGCCGATGAGCGACCCGGAAAAAATCCCGATCATCGGAGGAATCAGGGTAAAGGGCCTGGCAAAAACCCAGTAAAGCTTGAGCGGCTTCATGCGCAGGCTATTTTGGGACTTCCTTACGAGGCTGGCAAGCGCAAACCACGGGACCGGCTCTTGCCAGTCGTGGGCGGCGCGACCACTCCGATGAATTCGCTTTGGAGGCAGCCGGAAACTGGAAAGCCGCGTCAAAGGGAGACGGGAGAATTCCGTAAGCGTTGTATAATCGAAATTCGTCCGGCTGCCGTCTGGAAGCAAATTCGAAGAGCCCGCGCTGGCACAAAGGACATCGATGAGCCAAAAGTGGATTTGGATTCTCTATAGCTGCCTGGTCAGTCTCCTCACGATTGCTGGCGCCCTTGTTATTTCATCGGCTTGGCCCGCCGGGCAGCTTTCGGCAATGGGTGCGCTGGGCTCTGGCCAGGCGCAGCCCGCCCAGCCGAAGTCGCGCGCCGCCAGGAACAAAACAGGAGGCACCAGAAGGACCCTCCAGACTTATCGCAACCTCGGCAAGGCATATTACGAACAAGGCAAATATGTTGAAGCGGACCAGGAGTTTCGCAAAGTAATTGCTTCCGGCCATGCCCTCGCGACCGACCACTTGAACCTGGGACTCACCCACATTCAGGCGAACAAGCTCGACGAAGCTCTGGGTGAACTGACCACCGCCAAGCAAATGGATCCAAAGCTTGTGGCCGTGGATTACAACCTGGGAATTTTATTCAAACGCGAGCTGCGCTATCCGGACGCCGAAGCCGCGCTGAAGCGTGTGGTTGCCGCCGACTCCAGCGACCCCGCGGCGTGGTTCAATTTGGGCGCAGTTTATTTCGCCGAAAGGAAATTTCCGGAAGCGTTGGAGGCCCACGAGCACGTCAATAAAATGGGGTTCGGCCGTGGCCAGAACTTTTACGTTGCATCTCTTTTCCGAACATTTACCGTCTTGCTCCGCCTTGGCCGCCAGGACGATGCGCAAAAAATTCTGAAGATCCACGGGCAAGTGCGCGACACGGTCCCCAGCATCTCGTTGCAGAATCTCGCGCTGGAAGG
>CAYZVR010000022.1:19142-22255 GCA_964481715.1 uncultured Acidobacteriota bacterium
GACGATGCTCCGCCGCTTCTCTTTGTCAACCGGGGCGAAGGCAAATTTGTGAACGGGACCGAGCGGGCTGGCCAGTCGTTTAATCACGCGACAACCTTCGACGCGCAAGTGGCGGATTTTAATCACGACGGCAATTTTGACCTGGTCCTCTGGTCTCCCGCCGGACCCCAAGTCCTGTTGAATCGCGGGGCGGCGAGGTTTACTTCTGTCGAAGGGATACCCCCACTGCCTTCACCGGCCGACCTCTTCGCGCTCCGTGGCACGGTCGCGGATCTCGACGGTGACAGTTTTGCCGACCTTCTCACCGCGGACGTTGCAGGCAAGTGGCATTTCATCTCAAATCGCGCGGGGAGTTTTAAGGAAGAAAACCTTGAGATTCCTGCGGCCGCGTCAAGTGAAACGGATCCATTATCGAGAGTTGAGCCGGCGTGGCTCACGAGCCCCGGCAAGCTTGACCTGATCGTTTTGACCCGAAACGGCAACCTCGCCGTCTATGAGAAAGCGAGTCCTTCCGCACACTGGGTGGAAGTCAAACTGAAAGGATTCAAGAGCAACACCGCGGGAATCGGAACCATTGTCGAATTTAAGGCCGGTAATTTCTACAACAAAATTCAAGTCACTGGAAGCCCAGTCGGCGCCTACACGGGTGACCTGACCAGGCTGGACGTGGTTCGCGTGACCTGGCCGAACCAAGTCATCCAGAATTCGGTGGAGGTCGCGACCGACACCTCCGTCAGCGTCCAGGAGTCCGAGCGGCTGGCCAGTTCCTGCCCGCTGCTCTACTTGTGGAATGGCGAACGATTCGTGTTTGTGACGGACGTGTTAGGCGTGGGACCGCTCGGCGAACTGGCCCCGGACGGAACGCGCATCAAGCCCAATTCGCGGGAATTGGTCCGCCTGCCGGAAATCCTGCAGCCGCGCGACGGGGCTTATGTCTTCCAGTTGACCGATGAGCTGCGCGAAGTGGACTACGTTGACCGGCTGCGCCTGCTGGCGGTTGACCATCCCGCCGATAAAGCCGTCTATGCTAATGAAATCTACTCTTCGTCTCCGATCGAGCCGGAACTCTACGCGGTCCGCAACGAGCGGCTGCCCGTCTCGGTGGTTGACGACCGCGGGAACGACGTACTCGTACTCCTGAGCAAAACGGATGGGCGCTACCCCACGGATTTCAATCGAAATCGGATTCCGGGAATGGCCGACCTGCACTCGCTCACGCTCGACTTGGGCGACTTCCCCGCTTCCGAACGCGTCGCCTTGTGGCTTACAGGCTGGGTGTTCTGGACGGACTCAAACGGCTCGCGCGCGATGATGACCAATCCCCAACTCCCCATGATCGCGCCCACCATTCAGGTAAAAAACCCCGAGGGCCGCTGGGTGACAGTTGTTCCAGACATGGGCCTGCCGAGCGGCACCAACCGCTCGATGCGCGTGGATTTGACGGGCAAGTTTCTTTCCAACGACCACCACGTGCGTATCACGACCAACCTTTGCATTTACTGGGATCGAATCTTCTTCACAACCGATGAAACCCGCGTCCAGCCCACCACCGTGCTTGCGCCCCTCTCGGCCGATCTTCATTACCGTGGATTCTCAGTCCCCGCGAGCGATCCCTCGCACCTCCGCCCGGACTATTTCGAGTATGCGAATCTGATGAAGGAAGCGCCGTGGAACCCCATGACGGGCAACTACACGCGCTACGGAAACGTCAGCGCTTTGCTCAACGCTGCGGACGACCATCTGGTGGTGATGGCGACGGGTGATGAGATGACAGTGACGTTCAGCGCGTCCCGCCTGGCGGGACCGCCCAAGCCCGGATGGAAACGAGAATTCTTCCTCGACGCCTCAGGCTACGCCAAGGATGGCGAGCCCAATACAGCCTATTCCAAAACCGTAGCACCGCTTC
This sequence comes from uncultured Acidobacteriota bacterium, assembly GCA_964481715.1. Lineage (GTDB taxonomy): Bacteria > Acidobacteriota > Terriglobia > UBA7540 > UBA7540 > JAHEKS01. Next base: position 21,049 of record CAYZVR010000022.1, read on the forward strand.
CATTCCGGGGCATGGACAATTATCCGCCTTCGCCTACCGACCGCGCCCCGGCGAGTCCAGAGTATCAGCGCTACTTGCGGGAATACCATACGCGACCGGGGCACAAATTGATTCCTCCACTTGCGCCTGCGCTCCCATAACCCGAGGCTAAGGAGGGCGTGAATTGAGGAGGACCGCTTCGATCCTCTTCGAAGTGCTACTAGAAATCTATTGAACGCGGCTGGGAGGACCGGGAGGATTTTGCGGGGGAGGCGGAGCCATCAGTCCCAAGCCCTGAAGAAGGAAGACGGTCCTTTGGGCAGATCCTCTCCAAACAAGCTGGCAGCCTTCTCCCTGGCAGTTCTGCACGTAAACATCTCCGCCGGAGTATTCCAAACTGCAATTCTTGAACACACAGTTGATATAAACGCAGTCATCCAAAACCACATGCTGGTTTTCAAAGGACTTGTTCTCGAAGCGATTCATTTTGACCCTTTCGAGTGAACTCCAACTTTAGGTCGACCGCGATCGTTCTTGGCGAACACTTCGTCAAGAGGCTAGCACCCGAATCGGAAGGCCGCAACCCGTCAATCCTGAGCTACGGGCGGGGCAAAGACCCGACGCTGGAAGTCCGGCCTCCCCGCGGCGAATAGACTTCATAAAGTAGCCGGCGGGCGGCAAAAGGCATATAGGCCAGCATTGCGGAAAACACAAGAATCAGCCCCCGGAATTTGTGGAACAGCAACAAGGGCGAGAGGGTCCAGGCAAGATCCAGGAGCAGGCTGAAGGGGAAAAGCCGTCGGAACTTTTGGCCGATGTCGGCGTAATCGGCCAAAAGCGCCGAAAATAAATAGAGGCGCACCGGAGTGCCCGCCAGGGCGCAGAATAGGACCACGACGTAGAGGCTTTCGGCCGCGCTGCCGCCCATCCACTTGCGGCTGAGGCTGATGACTTCGTCCCACTTGTACAGTGCAATTCCATACATCAGGAGGTAGCCCGCCTGAATGGCTGCAAAAAGCATACGGCCGGGGCCGGGAGGGATGATTCCCGGCGCAAGGTCTGCAGGCCGCGGCGCGCGGTTCTCCATCGAGCCTCCCGGTTGTGAGAGTTCACGGCGCAGATGGGTTAGGTCCGCCTGAAGTTCGCGCGCCGACTGGTATCGTTCCTCGCGCCGCTTGCGCAGGCACTTGAGCAGAATCCTGTCGAGCTCCGTCGGGGCGGCGGGGTT
>CAYZVR010000023.1:0-2335 GCA_964481715.1 uncultured Acidobacteriota bacterium
GTCCGAGGTACGCGGTCACGGCCGCCAAAAAGGCCACACCGAAGTCTATCGCGGCAGCGAATATACCGTGGATTTGCTGCCCAAGATTAAAATCGAAATGGTCGTCCCAGACAGTCTCGCGGACCCGGCCGTACAAGCCATCCTGAAAACCGCCAAGACGGGCAAGATTGGCGACGGCAAGATCTTCCTCACGAAGATCGATCAGGCCATTCGCATTCGCAACGAGGAGCGGGGAGAATCCGCGCTGTAACTCGAGCCGCGAGGGTTGAGTGACAAGCGAGATTCAATCGGCCTGGGGTTCACTCCTCTCGTTGCTCGCCACTCACTACTGCTCTTCTCATGCTCTCACCCGACGTTTCCACTTGCCTTCCGGAATTTTACGCCGCCGAATCCCAGCGCATCCGGCAGGCGTTCGAATCCTCGGCGGACGGGCGCGCGGCGTCGCTTGCACGCTCGGAACTCGTGGACGCCGTCGTTATCGCATTCTATCGGGCGCACCTTTCGGCTGATTCAACCGGCCCGGAAAACTTTTGTTTGGCCGCGCTCGGCGGCTACGGCCGGGGTGAGCTATTTCCGCATTCGGATGTTGACCTCCTGTTCCTCTCGGAGGGCGGACGCGCGGTCGCGGGACGCCAGGAAGCCATTGCCGCCGTCTCGCGCGCGTTGTGGGACATCGGCCTCCGCGTCTCTAACACCTCCCGCACTCTCGCCGAATGCGGTGAATTACACCGGGACAATCTGGAGTTCAACGTCGCCCTCCTCGACAGCCGTTTCCTTGCGGGTGATGCGCGCTTGTTCGCTCGCCTTCGCGAGCGCACTCTCCCGCACCTGGTGGCTCGCGACCGCGCGGAACTCGTCCGCCGTCTTGTCGAGATGACCGACGCGCGGCACCAAAAGCACGGCAACACCATCTTTCATCTGGAGCCCAACCTCAAGGAGGCGCCCGGCGGGATGCGGGATTACGACGTGGCACGCTGGCTGGCGAGGATCTTCGAACTCGAAAGGGAGACTCGATGGACGCCCCCCGAGGCGCTTTGGCCTCCGGCACTCCGCGAGGAAGCCGCCAGCGCCTACACCTTCCTCGCTGCCGCGCGAACCTTCCTGCACTTTCGGAAGGAACGCGATGACAATCAACTAACCTACGAGCTACAGGACGAAGCAGCGGATTTGGGCATCGGCACGCCTTCTCGGGCGGCGATCGCGCCCGAAGAGTGGATGCGGAGCTATTTTCGCCACGCGCGCGCCGTCAGCCGGCTCTTAGCCAAGCTGCTCGAAGAAGCCGAGCCGCCAGGAACCTCCCTTTACGCGCTTTTTCAGGACTGGCGGTCGCGGCTCTCGACTCCGGATTTCTCTGTAGTGCGCGGGCGGATCTTTCCGCGCCGACCGGCAACTGTGAATGACCCTCCGGCTTCACTGCTGGCCCTTTTCGAACTCTCGGCTCGGCACGGGCTTGAGCTGAGCCACGAAGCGGAACGCCGCGTGGAGGAGACCCTCCCCCGATTCGATGACAGCGCTCGAAATGCCGCCGGGATCTGGGAAAACTTCCGCCGCATTCTCACAGCGCCGCACGCGCCCGAGGCGTTGCGTGCCATGCATCGTCTGGGACTGCTCGACGCGCTGTTTCCGGAGTTCCGCGCCATTGATTCGCTCGTCGTGCGCGATTACTACCACCGCTATACCGCAGACGCGCATTCGCTGCTCACCCTCGAAAACCTCACGCGGCTCGGCCCTCGCGAACGCGGCGCAGTCATCCTCGGATGGGAACTGAAGTTCTCCGAGATCTTTCAGGAACTCGAACAGCCCGAGTTGCTCTTTCTCGCTTTATTGTTCCACGACGTCGGCAAAGGAACTGTGCCGGACGATCACGTCCGTGGCAGCCTCGAGGCTGTGGCCCGGGTCATCGAGCGCCTCAGACTCAGCCCGGAGGATTGCGAGACCGTCCGATTTCTTATTCAAAACCATTTGGAGATGTCGGCCACTCTGCTGCGGCGCGATATTTTTGATCCGGAGGTTGTCCGCGCCTTCTCCGAGAAAATCGGCACCACCGAGCGCCTAAAGATGCTGACCCTGTTGACCTTTACGGACGTCAAATCCGTCAATCCCGAAGCCCTCTCCCCGTGGAAGGCCGAAATGCTTTGGCAGCTCTATGCCGCCGCCACGAACTACCTGACCCGCAGCCTCGATCAAGAGAGATTCCACGCAGGCGTGGAGCAGGGGCTCGCCGCGCGCGTCCTATCCCGGCTCGCGAAATCCGCAAGTGCCGGACAACTCGACGCGTTTCTCGAGGGTTTCCCCCGGCGCTATCTGCTCACTCACGCGCCTGAGGAAATTGCCG
>CAYZVR010000023.1:2349-22196 GCA_964481715.1 uncultured Acidobacteriota bacterium
TTCGAGATATCCCGGCAGCTCGGCAAAAATCCGGTCGCGTTGAGCTTACGCGACCGCGAGCACTTCTTCGAGTTGACGGTCATCACGCGCGACCGCCCATTTCTATTTGCCTCCATTGCCGGAGCGCTTACGGCGTGGGGGATGAACATTCTCAAAGCTGACGCGTACTCAAACACCGCAGGCGTCGTGCTGGATACTTTCCGCTTTGCCGACCTCTATCGGACGATCGAGTTGAACCCGGCCGAGCGCGAGCGCTTCCAACAAAGTGTTACTGACGCTCTCGCGGGTAAAGCGAACCTCGAGGCGCTGCTTCGCGGCCGCGTCGGATCCCCGTCGTTGCCACGGATCAAAGTCCGCATCCCCACCCAAATTCGGTTCGAAGAACCGCCTTCGCATCACGCCGCTCCGGCCCGCAGCACATTACTCGAAGTCATCACTCAAGATCGCCCCGGCCTGCTCTACCAAATCAGCTCGATCCTGGCCGAGATGTCTCTCAACATCGAGGTTGCGCTGATCGATACGGAAGGGCAGAAAGCCATCGATGTGTTTTACCTCACCTCTTGCGGCGCGAAACTCACGAGCGCCCGGCAGGAAGCCGTCCGCGACGAGCTTCTACAAAGGCTCTCGTAGAAGGTCGCAAACACAATTCTCTGACACACAAATTAAAAACCGGTCGGGTTGAAGGGTGCGAATGGTCTAGCGGCCGGCTTCGGGAGGCTTCACTTGAAACTGGCTGCGGGGATACTTTTTGACGATGCGCTCCAGTCCCCAAAGTGCAGATTCCGCGCCATCGTTCTTGATCTCTTCGAAGGAGCGCGTGTTGGTCGTGCCACAACGTGGACACTTGGCCATCGGACGCCCAAGAACCAGCACGGGTGGATCTTCTGAGTAGAAGACCGACTTCACCGTGTCGTGGGCCGTCTGCGTCATGCAGGTGCTGCAAACGAACCAATGCTTCCTGTCGATTTTTCGAAAAAGGCCCATCAAGCCCATTTCCACACGCCTCGCAAGGCTTTTATGATGACTAACTTCCCGGCACTTTTCAAGTGTGAGTCGGCGCTCGGGGGGACGTCTAGGACTTGATCCTAGCGGATTCGACGGGCTGGGTGTCTTCGCTGCCCACATAGTCTTCAAGCGAATCCCTGAGGGCGGGCGTGAGCTGAGAAAACTGAACAGCCACCTGGCGACCGGTACCCGTACGGAGGACCACACCGATGAGCTTCAGACTCTTTTTGGAACTGGGCAGAATCAATTCGACCACCACGGCTGTCCCTGTCTCGGGCCGCGGATGGAGCCGCATCAGAATACCTGAATTCGAAACGTTCACGCTGCGCCCCGATATCTTCTTGTGCCCGCGTTTCTTACCCCATTCGCAAACTGTGGGCACGGAGAGCAGCACCCGCTGGTGGCGCCGCCGTTCCTCGATCATCGTGCCGCGGCTGGCGTTGAGCAGGTGCTCCAGTTCCTTTGGTCCGAACGGCTTAGACAAGGAGAGCGTCACGCCTGCCTTGAACGCATTCGCGACAATGCCCGAATCGGTGCTCGACGTAAACATGGCAATTGGAATTTGCGAGTTCGAGAGGGAGCGGCGGATGCGCCGCACCAGGTCTACTCCGGTGATGTCCAGGTTGTCCCAGTCAACGAACGCGCCGTCGAATTTCTCTCGTTCGGCGAGCAAAATCCCTTCGCGACCGCTCAAAAAGATTCGGGGATCCGCACCCATGCGCTTCAAAGTCGACTGCAACAGCGCAAGCGTGGGCTCGTCGCCTTCCAGTACCAGGATTTTTGGCTTGAAGGGCATCTCCGCCGTTCCCCGTGGGCGCCGCACATACGGCACTGATTGGATTTGAGCTGACACGCCATGCTAGCTTGCACGCCTTTCAGCTGTCAATCTTCGCGTGGGGGCGCGACCACAATTGGGACTAAATTTCTCCGACACACCTCAAGTCTGTTTGTCAACGAATTTGAAAACGGCTTATAACTGTCTAAAGGTTGAGTCTCGCCGAGTGTAGAACTTCTCGTAATAGCTGCGGTACTCCCCGCTGCGGGTCTTCGTGACCCAATCAGGATTTTCTCGATACCATGCGACCGTCCGGCTCAAGCCTTCGTCAAGGCCGACCGTCGGACGCCACCTAAGCTCGCCCGAAATCTTACTTGTGCTTGGGGCGTACCGGCGGTCATGGCCGAGCCGGTCTGCGACGAACTCAATCAAGTCTTCGGACTTTCCGAGAATTTTCAGCACGCGGCGGACAATCTCCAGGTTGGGTACCGGGCACCCGGAGGCGATGTTGTAAACCTCCCCCGGCCGGCCGGAGCGAAGGACCAGATCGAGAGCACAGCAATGGTCCTCCACGTATATCCAATCCCTCTCATTCAGCCCGTCACCATAAACGGGCACCTTTTTCCCTTCCAGCGCATTCGCAATCATCAACGGAATCAGTTTTTCGGGAAACTGATTGGGACCGTAATTATTTGAGGATCGCGTGATGATAGCCGGAAACGCGTAGGTTTTGAAAAAGCTGCGGATAAGGAGGTCGGAAGCCGCCTTGCTCGCCGCGTAAGGGCTGTTAGGGCAAAGCGGTGACGCCTCATCCACCCACTTCTCCGGCTCAACACTGCCGTAAACCTCGTCGGTCGAAACGTGGAGAAACCTCGGAATGCGGTTGCGACGGCAAGCCTCCAGCAACGTAAAGGTCCCTTGGATATTGGTCCGGATGAATTCCTGAGCATCCGCGATGCTCCGGTCCACATGGCTTTCCGCGGCAAAATGGACCACGGCATCGAGAGGGTTCTGCAATAATTTCTCGACCAGGGAGTCGTCGGCGATGTCTCCTCGAACGAATTCGTAGCGGGGATGGGAACCGACTTCCGCCAGATTATCGAGATTTCCAGCGTAGGTCAGCTTGTCGAGGTTTAGAACTGCGGCATCAGGATATTTCTTCAGGAAGTAACGTATGAAGTTTGAACCGATAAAGCCCGCACCGCCTGTCACCAGAATTTTCAACGATCTACTCCTCGGTCTCGCAGGCGTTACACACTCTTGAAGTCGTTAATGACAAGACCTTCGCTCTGGCCAGTTCCCGCTGACGAATTCTCGGGAGTCGAAATCGCCGACTCTTGTCATCGTTTCGCTTCTTTTGTAAGCGGCAGCTTGTTGGCTCCACCCTCTGCAACGAGGTTCGTGGCGCGCCTCAGGGAATCGAAGGTTCCGGCGTCCGTCCACCAGCCTTCGAGGATGCTGTGGGTCAGCGTTCCTTCCTCCAGGTATTGGTTGTTGACGTCGGTAATTTCAAATTCGCCGCGGCGCGAAGGTTGCAGCTTTCGAATGCGATCAAAGACCGTCGCGTCGTACATATATATTCCAATGACCGCGAACGGAGACTTGGGTTCCGTCGGCTTCTCTTCAATGCGGACAATTTTGTCACCGTCGAAGGCGGGCACCCCGAACCTTTCCGGGTCGGGCACTTCCTTCAGCAGAATGTGAGCCCCTCGTTCCTGCTTCCTGAATTTCTCGCACGCCTCAAGGATGTTCGTTTCGATGATGTTGTCACCCAACACCACGCAAATTTTATGGTCCTCCGCGAAATACTCGCCCAAGCGCAGAGCGTCGGCAATCCCGCCTTCGCCTTCCTGGTAGGTATAATTCATGTGCTTCAATCCAAAGTCCTTGCCATTTCCAAGCAGGCGAAGAAAGTCGCCGGCATTCTGTCCGCCCGTCACGAGCAGGATGTCCTTTATTCCGGCATTGACCAGGATTTGAATGGGATAAAAAACCATGGGGCGGTCGAAGACCGGCAGGAGGTGCTTGTTGGTTATCTTTGTGAGCGGATATAGCCTGCTCCCGTGCCCGCCCGCCAGGATAATACCCTTCATCGTGAATCCTTGAACAACTACTACTCTGGAGGAGCAGTGAAAACCAAATGACAATTTTTCAAGATAATTGCCGTATCGATACGACCTGTCAGAAAGCCCGATTGTACATCAACCGAGGGAACAAGAACCACTTTTCACTAATTCCGGTCGTGGACCAGTTTGGCAACTCGTGCTCCATTGACTTCTGTGGTCATTCCCGCGAAAGCGGGAATCTAAGCGGTGGACCCCCGCTTGCGCGGGGGTGACACCCTGGAGGCATGCACACGCATTCAAAGTGACCCACTACCCTAATTCCGGTCGTAAGATCAACGACAACATTTAATCGGACCAAGCACGGCGGACCGGCCAGTGCGTGAAATCTATCTTCGCCTCGAGTGTATTGTGTAAAATGCCTTATTCGACCGAGCCACCCCCAATTTGAAGTTGGTGATGTAAAGCGAGCGCCAAGCCGGCAAGAAACCAGAATTGCAGAACCACAACCGAATCCCCGAAATTATATTGCACGAGTGAGCTGACCAGGAAGGCGCTGGTTCCGCCGAGGATTCCTAAAGCCAGACCGTAAAGGGCAGGATCCCCTCGCACTCGTGCCTGCTTCACGAGCCTCAGCAGCATGAGCCAGTAGCAACCCATCAGGACAATCCAGGCCAGGAGCGCTGGGATTCCTTGCATCACGGCGAGTTGAATGGGCGTCGAGTGAAAATGTGACCGTAATTGATACTTCTTGTAAGCAGCCAGATTGAATTGCCACCAGGAGTCGCGGACCGAGTTCATGCCTGTCCCAAACCAAGGATGGGCTCGGATCAATCGCAGGCCATCTCGCCACATCAGCACTCGGTAGTCGGTCCCAGGGTCTTGCAGGTCAATCAGACCCACGCCTCGCCAGTGACGAATTGCAACGTTTGTCCCCACAGCTGCAAGGACCAAAAGCACCGGCAAGGCCACTTTCACCAACCGGCGACGCGCGTGCAACCAAACCAGCAGCAGGCATCCGGCGGCGAAAGCCATCCAAGCCGACCGAGTCAGTGTCGCGCCGAGCGCAAGGGCCAATACTAGCCAGAGTCCCAGGAGGGCAATGCTTTTTGCGCGAGAGGGCTGATTCCGAAAGGCAAGCCACAGCCCGAATGCCAGGCATCCCAGCGACTCCAGCACCATTGCGTAAGTGACGGGGTGACTGTAAAACCCCCTCGCACGGGAGAGGTGTTCCGTTTCTGTTTTCATCCCCAATTTGGCCAGGCTATTTGTCCCTACCAGCGCCCCTGCGGGAACTACGACCGGCACGGCATCTTTAAGCACATCAAACCCCATGTCATTGGCAATCAGCAGACGCAAGGGTTCTCCAGCCGTCTTGGATTCGATGTAGCTTTGGAGTTTTTCAGGACTGCGAATGAGGTGCTGATCCACACGCAGGATGACGTCGTTTTCCCGGACCCCGGCACGAAAAAAACCAGAGCCCGGTTTCAATTCAACCACACGTAAACCGACACCTGCCGCCAGCTGCCATCCAGCGTAGCCCACGCTTGCTAACGTAGCCAAAAACAAGGCGCCGACGAGTACCTTGGCACGCCTCAGCGTGGGCACGTTGTGCGCCACCACGATCGCCAGAAATACCAAACCTACTTTTCGCATTCCTTCCCAGCTTGACGCCGGCAAAGGAGAAAGAGCAGTCGATGCCGCGCAAAGCAGCCAGTAGATGAGAATGGGGAGATCCAAGGGGGAGCGATGGAGCAGTCCGTCGCGTGCCAGTGTCAATCGGACGATCCAAGCCAGCGCCGCGCCTGAGTAGGCAATGAAGGCGGCAGCAGTTGAAACCGGTTGGAGCAGAGCGAAGAGGAAAAGAAAGACTACGACAACTTGATCCACCGCCTGCACAAGTTTCTTCACCGCCGGTTTCTCGCTCAATTCCACCTTAGCCACGGGCGCAATACTCACCGCTCGCAAACCTGCAGTCCCTGAAAGTAATCAACCCTCGACCTTGCGGCTCTAATCTCGGGTTAATTACGGCACACAATCTTACCCGCGAATTAGGATCCATGTTGTCCAAAAGATTGCGAACGCATCGTTTCGAAGGAGGTGCACAGTGACACTTGCCACGAGTCAAATCTGGCCGTTTCCGGCAACCTCCTGAATTCATGAATCGTCACTTGGGCAAGATTCGATCCCGGATGCAAAGCGAGAACAATTCTGCTCCACTCTATGCTCGCCGGTTCGTACCTTCAAGCTTGAGTGATCTCAAGACCGTAGCGTAGGGTTTTCCAATCCGACACCGCTTACTTTTTTGCTTTCCACTGGGAAAAGCGCGAGGGAGTTGGAGAATTACGTAAGGGATTCAATCGAGGCGTCGCGTTTCAGGCTGCGGGCTCTTGGTGTGGTTCTCGAATCATCTTGCAAGTTTCCCATTTCCCTTTGGGGAGGAGACGCGAAATTCCAAATCATAATCTTTAACAGGATGGCCAAGAACGGGGGCAGAAGCGGGATGGAATCCGGAGTCGGATGATGTCTCACCAGCTTTGGGGGGGGTGGTCCGAATCGGTGTGGCAGTCTTCTTATTCAGCATTTCGCAGAACAGGGATTCATACTTTGCCGTTACTTCATCCCACGAAAAGACGCTTCTCGCCCGGCTCTCAGCCATCCGTCCGAGCTCCCCTCGAAGACCGGCGTCCTGAAGTAAGTGCCCCATCTGTGCGGCCAGATCTGAAGTCTTGTGTTGAAAAAACAACCCACAAGCACCAGCCGTCTCACGATTCTCGGGGGTGTCAAGGGAGAGAACCGCATTCTGTGCCGCCATAGCTTCAATCAGCGCTGGATGAAAGCCTCCTACTTCGCAGGCGCAAATGTAAAAACCGGCATTCAGAAGAAGTTGCCAATATTTCTTGCCGTAAGTCGGGCCAGGGAAAATGACTCGTTGATCGGCAAGCTCCTTGAGCCGGTCAACAAAACGATGGTCATAGCAGTTTCCGCCGACCATGACTAGCGGCCAATCAGTTTGAACTTCCCGATAGGCACGGATGACTAGTTCGGGATTGTTTTCCGGCTCAAGACGACTCACATAGAGAATGTATTTCTTCTCGGGCAGATCGAAATCCTTCAGCGTCCCACAATCATCGGGAACTTCAGCTCCATAGGCAATCATGGTAGAGCGCTTCCGGTAGCGCCGCCAAAAGTACTCTTGAATGGGTGGAGCATCCGTTACAATTCGGGTCGGGGTAATGACAGCCAGCAACTCGCAAAGAGACAGATAGCACCGGGCGAAGGTGCTCCATTTCCGGCGCTTTCGGTCGAGGCCGTCGACGTTGAGCACCGTGGGAATCCCGAAAAGTCGCGGAATCCACGCCAACGGGCTGTTGGCGACGTTACAGAGCAATACCAGGTCGATGTCCATGAAGAGGACATGAAAGATCGAAAGAAAAGTGTGAAAGGCCGTGTCGAGGTGCTTGTTCTGAATGGTCGGTAAGATGACCCGGCGAATCCTCGGATCCACAACATCATCCGGCGCAGTAAAAGGCCTGCGACAATAGACCGTTACTTCATGACCGAGATCCACGAGCCGTTTTGATAACTGCTCCGCGAAGGTCTCAAAGCCACCGTACCGGCCTGGAATCCCTCGTGTCCCCAAAATGGCGATTTTCATGCCGCAGGACCCCGCTCCACTCTAAGCCCATCCTTCGGGATCGCAAATCATTCGCACCACATGACGCAATTCTTCTCGGCCAGCAATGCCTTTGACGCAGGCGGAACAACCCACATGGATCTCGATAGAGCTTTATCTGTCAATTACTTCTGGTCACACTACCCAATTCCAATTTGCATTGCAAGCAAAAGATTTTAAACCAGAATTTTCAATCCATGACCGGCGCACAGCCTCGGCGTTGCAAGTCCGTCAGCGATTACGCGAAAACCACTCAAACTAAATGGCCAAGGAAGCTCACAACAACAGGAGGGTGAAAACCCGCCCTTTCTCGGTTTTTGTTCCCCCGGTCGGTGCTGAAAACAGGGGGTCACACGAGGCTCTCGACGATATCGCACCCCTCCTTGCCCCGTCAAGCGCCAATCAACAGTGGAATTGGAAAGGTACATCGTATCCCCCTGTGAAGCTGAAGTGTGTAAGTGAGAAGCGGGTGAGAGAGCTGGCTGCCTTGGTGAGGGGGCCAAGGCAGCGGCCGCTTGGGCCTAAAATCGACGGGCCATGCCTCCGCCGATTCGATATCTCGACCTGATCTGAGAGCAGGAGCGTTCGGGAGGACTGCAGCGCCAAAAACCTGAATCGGACATGTGGGACTTGTCGGCCTGCGAGATTTTTCTGCCGAAAACTGCGCTCGGAAAGGCATTCGACCATGAAGGGCGGCGGCGCTCAAGAATGACTTCTGATATACTGCCACACCACCTGGAGCGTTGAATGTGGACCTTGGTAAGGGAAATTAGTCAGTACCGCGAATTGATCTGGGCCCTGGCACTGAAAGAGCTGCGAGTCCGTTACAAGCGCTCGGCCCTCGGTTTTCTTTGGTCGCTGCTGAATCCGCTTCTCATGATGATCATTCTAGCTATCGTTTTTTCTACGGTCATGCGAATCGGTGTGAACGAGTACGCGGTTTTTCTGCTCAGCGCTCTTCTCCCCTGGACTTTTTTTTCGCAGGCGCTTTCGTACACAACCGAATCGATCGTCGGGAATGGGGACCTTCTAAAAAAGGTTCGCATCGGCAAGTCAGTTTTCCCGGTCGCAGCGGTCCTTTCAAACGTGATCAACTTTTTTTTGTCGATGATTCCTCTGGTTCTGGTACTCCTTGTCTTGCGGTTTCCTTTCCATTGGACCTGGCTTTACCTTCCTGTTCCTTTTCTCTCTCTGGTCTTGTTCACTTTGGGCTGCGGCTTTTTCTGCGCGGCGGCGAATGTTTTCTTCCGCGACGTCTCACACATCCTTCAGATTGTCCTTTCCGCCTGGTTTTATGTTTCGCCGGTCATCTATTCGCTGGACTTTATCCCCCAACGCTTCTATTTCCTTTTCCGTCTGAACCCGATGCTATACATTCTTAACGGCTTCCGTTTGGCCATTTACTACGGCCAACTTCCTTCCCCTCAGTCGGCGGCAGCATCGTTAGCGTGTGGGATAATCGCTTTGCTCGTGGGTTACTTTCTTTTTCGCAGACATCAGGACTCATTCGTTTTCTACGTTTAGGAGCTTCTTCGAGGTGAGCGACGCTCGCATCCGGTTTGAAAACGTTGTGCAACGATTCCGGGTGATCCGGGAACGCCCGGATACGCTCCGGGAGGCCTTTACCCGCGTTTTCCGGTACAAATCGCAGTTTTATGATTTCGATGCTCTTAAGGGGATCAGCTTCGCCATCTCCGATGGAGAAGTGGTGGGCCTCCTGGGCCGCAACGGCTCCGGAAAGAGCACCACATTGAAAACCATCGCGGGGGTGTACCGGCCGACGGCAGGATTGGTGCAGGTCTCGGGCAAAATCGCAGCCCTGATTGAATTGGGAGCCGGGTTTCACCCCGATTTGACCGGCCGAGAAAACATTATCTTGAACGGCCTGCTTCTCGGAATGACACGACGGGAAATCCACGCTCGCGAAGAAAGAATCGTTGACTTCGCCGAGCTCGGTGATTTCATTGATTCTCCCGTGAAGCAATATTCCTCCGGGATGTATATGCGCCTGGGATTTGCAGTCGCGGCCGAGGTCGACCCGGACATTCTTCTCATTGATGAAATCCTGGCGGTTGGAGACGCTGCCTTCCAGGAAAAGTGCATGACGAGAATCGAGGATTTCCATCGCCGCGGCAAAACCATTGTGTATGTTTCACATTCGATGGCCACGGTGAAAGAGCTTTGCACGCGCGCTATTCTGCTGCATCAAGGCGTCCTGCTCGCCGACGGCAGGCCAGATGAGGTTTTTGAGAGATATAACGAGGTCTTGCATCAATCCATCGGAGCGGTCTAATCACAAATCACCGGAGATTTCTTCCCCGAACTGGATATAAGGATTGCGCGACTGTAAGTGAGGAGCGACACCCGGTTGGGCGAAATCACTCGAACAAACGGTACATTGTTGGAGTGTGAACCGATTTCCCGCATTTCCAGCACGGGCGAAGGGCATGGCCGACCTCGATGAATCGCACCGGGATGAGACGCGCATGTGATGCTGCGAGCAGATCAACCCGGAAGTCGAATCAATTCTTCAGAGGTGCAAGCCGCTTGATTCTTGCGGGACTTCGCGCACGAGTACACGACGGCTTGAAATTGGAATGTGGATAACCCAGGGAGGAGAATTCGGATGGTAACCAACAAAGAAGAGCCGGGTGACGAGGCCAGGAAAGAAATGGCCCGATCTCCCAATCCTGAAAGCTCTCCCGACTCAAATAAACCGATGTCAGAGTCGGTGCCGGACGAAATCCAGCACGGCAAGCGGACAACCTGCCCCTTATGCGGTGAAGCGGGTCTCTCCTCGGGGATACAGTGCGATAGCCTTTTTGGCGAGCGCCGGAAATTCATGCGCTGTGCAAAATGCCGGCTCATTTTTGATGCAATGCCGCACGACTTTCACTATGAGGAAGGATTTTATATTGATAATCCGTTTCTGGATCTAAAGATGTACCTCGAAAAGGGATCCAGCCTGCACCTGTTCGCGCACCTTTTACTTCTAGCGGAACGTGCATTGGACCTGATCCGACGAGGCAGGAGGTCCGCGGCGGGCAAAGGAACGCTTTGGGAAGTTGGATGCGGTCCGGGCCTCTTGCTGGACCTTGCCGCGTATTATGGGTGGAAGACTCTCGGAATCGAACCGGCGCCTGAGGCGGCAAAATGGGGAAAGGAGACTCTCGGAGTTGAAATCATCGCGAAATCCTTGCTAAGGCAGTCACCACTGGGCGACGTCCATGCCGTGGGTGCTTTCGAAGTCTACGAACACCTTGGCCCTTCGTTGGGCCTCGCGAATGCGCTACTTAATTCGCGCAAGGAAGACGATGCTTATCTAAGGATTCGGGGGGGGATTAGGCAAGCCCAGGATTGCCCTTCGCACTCGACGCGCAATTTTGAGCGGGGGGAAATTCACATACCTATCCAATCGAACCTTCGTATCTTCGAGCTCTCTCATTCTTTCCTGCAATGACAACTCAAGGTGAGCTATCCGATCCTTCGCATTATCCGCGGGGCCGCGTGCCGCGAGTGTTGCTTCCAAGGAGTTATTCCTTAGGAAGCGATTAAGTAACAGCGGCAGAGACCTTTCGGCGTGCTTGCGGTAAATATATCTTCTCGTCAGAGGGAACAATTCCTTTAGCCGGTAAGTAGAATTCGTTTCATCGCTGCGGATTCGAAACTCGCCGGTCACAGCGCACAGGTGGTGCATGTCATACTCAAGCGCCATACGAATCCAAAAATCCCAGTCCTCAAGCACTTCGATGCCCTCGTCGAAATATCCAATGCGGTCAAGGCACTCCCGGTGGAAGAGCACAGCATTGATCGGGATATAATTATCGAGTATTAGAAACTCTCGATCGAACGACCGACAGTACGGCACTGACTGGCTTGTGGTTCTGTAGCCGGAGGGCGTGGAGGTATCTGGATCTTGAACAGTCGCATAGAGGTCTGTATAGACGCCGCCTAATTTTGGGCTGGACTGCAAAATCGTGACTGTCTTCTGTACATGGTCAGGATAAAGCACATCGTCGTCATCCAGAAAGCCGATATACATGCCCTGGGCTGCCTGCAGGCCCGCGTTGGCCGCGGCTGAACGACCCCGACTGGTCCTGAGGTGTATCAGTCTTACCTCGCACCCGTCTCTTGCTCTCAAAAGTTCGGCCTCAATGGGTTCCGGAGAGTCGTTGACTAACACAACCTCCAGAGGAGAATATGTTTGCTGTCGCAAACTTTCCAGTGCTTCGCTCAGAGCACTTGGGCGATTGCAGCTCCGCACGATGATGCTCACCACAGGATAGTCATTCTGGGTTTTCATCGCTTCTCCCCATAATCCCAACCACAAAACCTGATCCACTTACTCAATTTCCGCGGCATTTTCCAGCGCCGCCACAGGGCATGCGGTATTAGCGGAAGATGGTACAAGCCCGCCCGCCATAGTTGCCGGCGCAGGAGAGGGTCCGTTTGCGCGCCAAATATTTCGCGGCGTATATCCAGATAGTACCTAATAATCTCCGGTCGGCCGCCGTATATCAGCCGCATGAGAAAGCCGTTTCGAACACCGTAGTAGTAATCCACAGCAGGTTTGTAATCTCGAGGCTCCTTATGGTGAACAATGCGCGCCCGGGGAGCATAAACACATTTGTATCCGGCTGACCAAATGCGCCAGCTCAGGTCAACGTCTTCGCAGTACATAAAGAATTGGGCGTCGAAGAGTCCGATTTCTTTTATGACCGATCGACGAACTAAAAGGCACGCGCCTGAACACCAACTAGTCTCACCTGTTGCCAGTTCAAAGTACTTTGGGTGTTCATGGGGTACCTGCCGCGCATCCGCAATACCAATTAGCGGGTCCTTGCATACCGCGGCCACAAGTTCTTTCAACGTGTCAGGGTAGAATTCGGTGTCGGGGTTTACAACACAAATGTACTCGGCCTTCCCGGCCCTCGCTCCGACGTTCGCACCGCCCGCAAAACCCCTGTTCCGCGGCAATCGCAAATACCGAACTGGAAAACCCAGTGTAGGTTTTGAGGAATTCACGACCCCTTCTGTATCGTCGACAGATGCATTATCCACGATCGTTACCGTTAATTTTTGGCGAGGGTATTCCGACTGGCTGAGGCTCTCGAAAAGGCGGGTTAAGAAACGGGCCGAGTTGTAACCGACAACAACAATGTCCACGGAGGGGTAGATGCGAGAGACTTCTACCTCGTGCCTGATCTGCTCAACCTCGATTCGCATGCGTTCAGCCAGAATACACTTTTTTTCGATGTCGGTCCTTTCCTGTCGTTGCCGGGCTTCCGCAAGGGTCTCCTCCTTCTCCGCAAGGGTCTCCTCCTTCTCCGCAAGGGCCTCCTCTTTCTTTGCAAGCTGTTGTTTGGTCTCAGCAAGAAGATCTTTTGTTTCTTTGAGTCCCGCAGTCAAAGTGTCAATGCGTCCCTGGGCGGACGATAATTCTTTCTGAACATCTTTAAGCTCAAATGATAAAGCGATTGGCTGGTTTGTAGCGTGTGCGCGGCATACAAACTGGTAAGTGGTAGCTTCTGGATCCTCAAGCACGTATTCCAATACGCCCTGCGGAACGCCGTCACACTGGAGGTTGAATTCCGTGTCAAATGGCCCGAGCTTTACGCGTCGCATGTCAACGATGACGTACCCAGCGCGGTCGAACATCTCCTTTATCGAATGGAAAGTAAAAAATCGCAAGTGGGTTTCATCGAGCAAGCCCAGCGAACGGTATTGAAACACTCCTTGGAGAAGCTGTATTCTCACGCTTGCGTGGGCCACATTGGGAATGGAAGCTACAACGTAGCCCTCCGGGCTCAGAAAATCCCGCGCGGCTCGTAACACGCTTCCTGGATCTTTTAAGTGCTCGAGCACGTCACCAAACAGGATCACGTCAAATCGCGTTTCCCCTAGGGTTCGTTTCCAATCGAACTGCTCCACGTCTGCGTTCACAACTTCCTCGCAGTACTGACGTGCTAAGGCCGCGGCTTCTCCGTTGGCTTCAAGCCCTGTTACGACGCAGCCCATCTCAACCAAAACGCGATCCAGATACCCTGTTGCACACCCGACGTCGAGTACCCGCTTCCCTTTTCCGACCAAATCAATCATTATCGTGTGGGCCAGGTTTTTGTTATTCAAATCGATACTGAAATTGTACTTGCACGGAGAACTCCCCGAGTCGGGTTTGTGATCCACAACGCTGCCGCCGTCTGGTCGTTTGCTCATCGCGGGCGATATTCCTTTCCATCCAGGAAGTGGACGGAAGGAATGTTAGTATTTTCACTCCTAAAACGCAATTCCCTTGCTATGATAGGACCAGAATGATTGGGCTGACCTGGGGGCAATTCCTGGGGTCTCCTGACTCGCGGTTCGTGTACTTTTAGGGGTGGACGAAAATCCCGCGCCTCCTTGCCCATTGGGTGGACGTGCTGTACGTCGATTGGAAGGGGGACACGAAAAGACCGGGGGATGGACTTGATGAAATGGCGAGGGGGCTTCTGGCCGGGTATGCTTGCGGTATGCTTCCCTCAACAGATTAGACTGGGTTTTGGCGAAAAAAGAGAAGACCTATGACCAATAATGGAACACGCAGGTCCTGGACTGAGTGGTTTTACGTGCTCGTATCGCTAGTGACCGTTGTGACGTTCGTTGTGGCCCAGAACGTTTATGAAGTTCTGGCGACGAACCGAGAGTTTCTAACCGTTCGACGGGTCAGCAACCCACAACTGCTGGGAATCATCCTCGCCTTCAATCTTCTCCCTGCCCTGGTTTTGTTTCTTCTGTGGTTACTATGTCGGGCAGTACACCGTCGACTGGCACAAGGATTCCTAGCGATCGCTTATTTCCTTCTTTTCGCCGCCTTTTTTCTTCAGGTCCATAAGTCCTATTTTTCCGGCTGGCACCCGTTCCCCCATTCATACCTGATATGGGCTCTGCCGGCGGGCCTGATAACTTTTGCCAGCTTGCACTTTGAAAAGCCGTTTAGATCTTTTCTGCTCGCGCTGTCCATTCTCGTACCTATATTCCCGATCCTATTCCTAGTCCGAGCCTGGATCCGGCCAACACGCGCTCCAGCCACCCCCCAGACCCTGGAGGACAGGAGGCTATCCAAGCCGAACAAAGAAATTCCACCTTTTTTCATTCTCATTTTCGATGAACTCTCACAAAAAATCCTTCTGGACGACCAAGGCCAGATCGATGGCGCCCAATTTCCCAATTTTAAGAAGTTGGCAGACGATGGATATTGGTTCCGCAACGCAACCGCAAATGGCGATCAAACGATCGATTCCATTCCAATCCTACTGACTGGAAACTTCCACGACGGAAAAGATCCCTCGGCTAGCGCCTATCCCGACAATCTGTTCAGGCTTCTATATCCTTACTATGATGACATGTATATTTACGAACATGATACGCATTTTTGCTCTAGCGCGCTTTATCACTGCCCTGACGAAGAACTAGCCTTCGGCATATGGAGACTGTTGCAGGACACTTTTTATCTCTATTGCACTCGGGTCGTTCCCGCAGAAATCGGCTTACCAATTCCCGACATGAGAAGAACGTGGGGACCCTTTCGCAATTACAGCGAAGAGGCGCAGGCCCGAGTGAAGCGATTCGAAGACTTTGTCCATTCTCTGGATTCACAGGACAAGAAAAGAACTTTTTACTATTTCCATCACATGATGACTCACTCGCCTTACAACTTAACCAGTGATGGAACAGTTTATCAGGCGACTAGCTGGCACTTCGATAAGATCTATGCAAGATACCCAGCTGCCCTGAATGACCTGATGCGGCGCTACATAATGCAAACCCGTTACGCGGACAAGGAGCTTGGAGAGTTTATCGGGGGTCTAAAGGAGTTGGGTATTTATGACAAGGCGTTAATCTTCCTCATGGCCGATCATGGAGTGAGCTGGAGCTTCGAGTCACCCGGCCGGACGCTTCAAAAGGATAATGCCGCGATGATGCTTTCAGTGCCCCTCTTTATCAAGCCGCCGTTTAGCAAAGGGGGCAAAATGTCAGATAAAGACGTGCAGTTGATCGATATAGTTCCCACCATCGCTGACTTGTTGGGAATAAAAATCCCGTGGACTTGCAGTGGCCGGAGTGTGTTTTCAGCGGACGCGGCGAAACGCACGAAGATCACCTATGACATAAAAGGAAATCGCTTTGAGTTCCCAGACGACTTCGGGTTGCTTAAGGTTGAAAAGTGGTATCCCGAGGACCAATCCCCTTTGATAGGGCAGCCGATCCGGTCTTTCAAAGTGGACGGTTCGATACACCCCGCTGGGTGGCTAGACACCCTCTCAGAGCACGACGTCCAAATCGAACCCGGAGGAGATGAGTTTCCTGTCACAGTTGCCGGCTGGGCGATCCTCCTTGACGAGAAGCGTATGCCTAACCAGATTGCAATTGCCGTCAACGGTTCCATTGCGGCCGTGGCAGTCCCCCGCATAGCGCGTCGTGATGTGGCAAAGTTTTACCATAACCCTCAGTTTACGAATTGTGGCTGGGCCGCACAATTTTCAACTCGTTTGTTACGCGAAGGGGATAACGTCGTCGCCGTATATGCGGTATTGAATTCAGAATCCAATTTGCTTGCTCCTCTGAAAACATCCAAGAACGTGATCCATCGCGCCATGAGATAGCTTCGAGAAAGTACCTGCCGTTTGCGATCAGAAGGCCGACGTGGCTCCCCTACCTTCTACGGTCACGCGCCGGTTTTGACCTGGCCAGCGGTTAGGACACTGGCTGAGACGAAATTGGTGAATTCCCCTACCTAAGAAGACATGGCAATATGGTCCGCAAAGGGAAAGGTGCTGACGGAGTTGTGGAAAAAAGTCTCGTCACTCACAAAAGTGCCGGCTAGTTTCCTTCACTCCTCATGGGGGTTGCGAAGTACATGAAGCGCGTTCCGCCCGCGAGCGCCAGGCTGTTCTTTACATTAAAGAATTGGCGCAAGTATGTTTCGAAGTCGGCTCGTGTGTAATCATCGTACGTATCGTCCTTGTTGAGCAGGAGTTGTTGAACCATCGGATCCTCTTTGCTCACGAACTCGACGATCACCGAGGTTCCAAGTTCGGCCAACCAGGCCAGGAAGGCGCGAATTGGCACGTTACAGGTTATTGCCATGTGGTGAACCAAGGCAAGGCACAGCGCCAAATCCGGCTTGCCGCGGGCGGGCAGCGACTGGCGTTCGCGACCGGCCCATCCCTGGTCAGGTGACAGATTGGCCAGGTTCATGACCAGGGGAAGGATATTCCGCTTCTCCTCTTGCTTCAGGCCTTGGTAAAGAAATTCGACACACAGCGGGTCAGCATCCATCGCCACGACGTAGTCCGCGTATTCGCCAGCCGTGCGGCTGAATTCTCCGGTGTTGCAGCCCAGGTCCCAAACGAGCCGCCAATGCTGGCCGTCGAGCGCCTGGCGGACAAATTCCTCCTTCTGCTTCATCGCAGGATCGCTATAGCTGCGGGTTCGCACGTAATCAACCCAAGCCGAGGTGCCCTGCAGGTTCAGCTTATGAATCAGCCGTCGCAGACCCCGCAAATTGCGCGCGATGGCGTCTTTGGACAACCCCGTGGTCTTGATCTTCTGCCGGACGCTATAGCGGGCTGAGGCGAGTTGCTTCTGCATCCACGCCTGCATCCGGACGTGCGTGAAGACGCCCGGACGAAGCAAGTCCCTGCCTCCCATGAGCTGCGAGAATTGGATAGGGTCGAGGCCCTCCAATTCGTTGCGCAACCAACTCTGAAACGGGATCTGCTTGTACGCCTGAAGCATCAGGGGGTAGAGGAACATCTTGCAAAACTGGTGATAGCCAAGCCAGGGTTCGCCAGGTTCAAGACGAGTGAAGGAGAGGACGTCCACAAAAACGGCCTTGCATCCCGAGAATAAGACGTTGTACGCGGTAGAGTCCTTTAATATGAATTCGTGCCTTAAGCCTCGTTCGAGGATATCCAGATGCAAGAGCGCCGCGTCCTTGAGCATCCCAAAAGACCATTCGTAGGGATAGGACACAAACGGCACGCGCTCATGCTCGATTACCGCGCAGGTATCTTCGGTAATGGACGCAGGCAACTGCAGGACATCCGCAGGCGGCGCGGAACGAATCAGTAAGCCCTCATGCTGCAATTCCTGAAAGAAAGGGGAAGAGGAAAAATCGTTCCAAACTGGCGCAAAGCTCGATCGAATGGCGCGGAGGATTCGGCCCTCCATCATGAAGATCCGTCCGGCCGGGTCCCGGAAAGAGGCGCTTTCCCAGTCCACATTTTCCCTTGGCGAAACCTGACCGTTGATGCGTGGTGTCAATCCGGAAACCTGCCCGCGATTGTCTTCAACTGGAGAAGCCACAGTGGCTTTGAGGAAGGGACAGTGTCGGCACCTGACGAAACCTAGTTCTCGTCGTCCTTTTTACCGAAACCGAACCACTCGATGATTCTTCCCTTCATGAGCTTGAGGAGGCAAATCATTCCCGCGACACCGCCAAGGAGGAACTGAAGAATCATACTCCCCGTGCCCGGGTCCACGTAAGCGCCGGCAATGACGGGACAGCCCAAAACAGCGAGCAGAACGAGTGCGGTGAGTTCCAGTTTTTTCATCACTGCCTCTTAGCTTTGAAATAACTCTATGCTTGGAAAAACAAGACCTTAACCGAGCCGACGCGCATTCTACCATATCGGCCCGGCCACTGCAAATGAAACGCGGCTGAAATCCTATATCTGCTTACCTAGGGAAACGGTGAGCCCCCCATTCCCCACCATAGTGCTCTTGCCGCTGGCTCGTCATTCCCCTGGCGACTAAATCATAACTCGGGAATGTCGCATGAATAAATTCGCCTCCACAGGGTGCCAAGTGTCCGATCTTGCCCGGGATCGTGCCCCTCGTGTGGTTCGAACTCGTTTAATTCCTTTCCGAGACGGTCCAAAGCATGCCAGCGGTCAAGATCGACCTCAATTTTGTCCTCCCATCTGGCCTTAAAGAGGGCTATGTTCCGGAAATCAAAGGCCCGTCGCCCCTCGCTCATGCCCTCAAAGTGATAAACGATGGAATCCGCACAAACCAACACGCGGTAACCCCGAGCCCGAATCTTCAGGCAAAGGTCCATGTCTTCGAACGAATTCAAATAAGCCTCGTCCATACCGCCCACAGCGTCGTAGAATTCCTTCTTCAAGAGAAGGCAGGCACCGGTAACTGCTTGGTATTCACGGGATATATTGGCCGGGCGAATATTCGCCGGGAACCCTCGATAAATGTGCCTTGGGTTCATATTCTCGCCGAAGGCCACTCCGATATGTTGGATTCGGCCGTCGGGGTATAGAAGTTTACTCCCCACAATTCCAACCTGGGGCTCATCTTCTGCAAGGCATAGCAGCCTCTCAAGCCATCCCGGGGTCGGCAGCGTGTCATTATTCAGCAAGACCAGGTATTTGCCGCGGGCCAGCCTGGCGCCTTCATTGCATGCCCGGGCAAACCCCAAGTTCCGGCCCAGGGAAACTACGCGGGCGTTGACGCGCGAACTCGACCAGGAAGCCAGCAGCTCAACCGTCCCATCCGTCGAACCGTTATCCACGACTATGACTTCATATTGAATTCGGTCAACAGAAATTGATCTTTCGATGGCGAGCAAGCAGGCCTTCGTAAATGGTGCGCGGTTGAACACGGGAATGATGATCGAGCAGGAGGGGAGCTGCTCGAGATGAATCGGCAAAGGTTCCGCTCTTACGGATGTTCGAATGCCTGCACTACCCTTTTGATCGAACCATGCCATGCCTTCTTGGACAAGCGTAATCTCAAGTGTGTAAGTCCCGGGGGCAAAAGGCGCGAAAAACCGCATATCCACAGCCGCAGAATTCTGCGGCTCCAAGTCGTGAGGTAAATGACTACGTTCTCCCTCCCATTGAATGCTTTTTCCGAAATCGTCGTACCAATGATAGGAAAGCATCACACTCCCGTGCCGGTCTGATCCCTGCCTTGCTGCCAGCCACTTGTAGGGGCTGAGGTTCGTCACTTCCACCCTTGCTGTTCCCGTCTTGCCGGCCTCAAGAACAGTGGAGGCGCTGAGAAGCACTAAGCGAGCCCGATAAAAGTCGTGTCCGGGCATGGGTAACTTTGCTGCACGTTCTTGAACCGGTCGCTCGCCGGTCCCAGAGTTTGAAGGTTGGGGCGAGTTTTTCAACCGAATCAGCGACCGGTCATACAAGCGTCGGCGACGTGTTCCTGGAGGCAAAATACGGTTCTTAGCCCTTCGGAATCTCTTCACCAGCTTCCATCCAACTGAGGCTTTCATGCTTTCCAGTACTCCTGAGATTTCCTCCTTCTCCCGTTCAAGGAG
>CAYZVR010000024.1:0-19106 GCA_964481715.1 uncultured Acidobacteriota bacterium
TCGAGTCCAACGGAGATGAGCGAAGCGCCTGCAGTCATTGCTCTCACCGCCTTATCAGGGCGCACGGTCGAAGGGCGCAATCTTAAAGACGAACGCATAGTTGCCGTGTTTCTGAGGCGGCAGATCGACGATAAGGCCGTTCTGATTCTGTACCCACTTCAGCTTGCCCATGTAGCCGAGCAATTGAACTGTCTCGATTTTACGCCTGGTCAGCGGCAGACCGGAAGCCAGCGACTTGATGGTGAGCTTCCCATTCCCGGGCCAAGCCAGGGCCACGGCATACAGTGTGTCGCCTTTTGCCGTGAATCTAATGTCCTCGCCGCTGAAGGGTGTTCCCGCTGTATCTTTGAATGAACCGCCGATGACTTGCGTGGGACCCTCGCCCGAAATTTTCCAAGGCCTCGTGCCGTAGATCGCTTCTCCATTAGTATTCAGCCACGCGCCGATATCGAGCAGAAGTTTTTGGACTTCGGGCGGAATCGTGCCATCCGATCTGGGCCCTACATTGAGCAGCAGGCAGCCATTTTTACTGACGATATCCACGAGCTCATCCACCAGTGAATCCGGGGTTCGGAACTTCTCATTCTGGATATAGCCCCACGATTTCTCGCCGACGGAGGTATCGGTTTGCCAGAAGAGCGGTCGAATTGTATCCAATTTTCCACGCTCGATGTCGAGCACCGCGGCATGTTCAGGAAAGGACTTGTTCTTATAGTTGATGGCGACGCCGTGCTTCCATTCCGCGCCACGGTTGTAGTAGTAGGCAGCAAACTTCTGCAGATAGGGTTGAAAGACCGGCTGTTCAATCCACCAGTCGAACCATACGACCTCCGGATGATACTTATCGACGATCTGCGAAGTGCGCACCAGCCAATCGTCCAAGAACTCTTGGTCGGGCTGCGTTTTATCAGGCTGGGCCGGGCCATAGAATGCCGCGAAGCGTGGATCTTTGACATCCGAATCAAAAGCCATCCCACCATTGTAAAACCACCAGTGCTCAGCGCGGTGCGACGATGCGCCGAAATGCAGCCCTTGATTCCTGACAGCCATGGCAAGCTCGCCCACCACGTCGCGCTTGGGCCCCATTTTAGCGGCGCTCCAGTCAGTGAAATCATAGTCAGCGACCGGAACCACGTACTTTGCCCCAGCTTTCCGAAACAGCTCAGCCCATTCTTCCGCGTTGAACTTTTCCGCCCGGAACATGGAAATGAAATCTTTGTAGCCCAACTTCGCCTGCGGGCCGTAGGTCTCCACGTGATGTTTGAAAACGGGGCTGCCGACCATATACATGTTCCGCGGATACCACTCGTTGTCGAATGCCGGAACCGAATAGACACCCCAGTGAATGAAAATTCCAAACTTTGCATCGCGATACCACTCCGGCACCTCGTACTTCTCCAGGGAGTCCCAGGAGGCGCGAAAGGGCCCGCGAGCAACCACGGAATTAATCTTCTTGATCGCGTCTTCCACTCTCGCGTCCCGCGGCCACGCCTGACCTGCAAAAGCTAAAGCAAAGAGAATTGAGAAAACGGCTGCGGTCGCCCGCCCTTGTTCCCTGAGGCGAAGATTCCACCGCCGAGCGGAATTGCTCGCGACAGGAACGAAGTTGGATAGGGCTTGATGGAAGTGGATGATCATGTTTTGAACTCTCCGACTGGTTCCTCGTTTTCCGTAGTGCGATTGGCCGACCTTGCGGCGAAAGAGTATAGCCGGAATTTCCAATTTCATCTTTGCGTAGAATCGTACACCAGCCGCATTCTCGTGACAAGGATCAACGTGGCCGGTTCGCTCCTTGCCGCGCCGATAGTGCTGTGGTATCTGTATTCGTTGCCGTCAACTTTCAAGTCCTACGGGGTTCGATGCACCGTTTCCGGATAACCTCTCGGAATTTTCAATACGAAGCAGTCCTCGGACGTGGAGCTTGGCGAGCGCTCGGCCAGTTCCATACGAGTAGATACTCTTCCACTTTTGTCTTGACGGAGCGCCCCCTGTGGACCCGCTGGGGCGGAGAATTTCTTCGCCAAAGCAAACTCAAAGATCCTCACATTCTATTCGTTCCGCCGGGTGAGAGTTCGAAGTCGCTTGAAATGGCCGGGAGAGTCTCCGCACAGTTGTCGCAGGCAAGCGCCGACCGCAGGTCGCTGCTCGTCGCCCTGGGCGGAGGAGTTGTGGGTGATTTGGGTGGGTTCGTTGCGTCCACCTACATGCGAGGCATTGACCTCGTGCACGTCCCGACCACCGTCGTCGCCCAAGTGGACAGTGCGATCGGGGGCAAGACTGCCGTCAACGTCGGCGGCATGAAAAACCTGGTCGGGACTTTCTATCCGCCTCGATTGGTTCTAGCTGATCCCGTTGTCCTCACGTCTCTTGGCGAGCGCGCTTTTCGGTCGGGCCTTTATGAGATCGTCAAGCACGCAATTCTGGCGGGGTCGCATCTCTTTCGTCTCTTGGACACACGGCTTGAATCCCTCAGAGCCAAGAATGCCGAAAATATCGGTCTCGTTCTGGCCGAAGCGGCGCGGGTCAAAGTGCGAGTCGTTAACCGAGATGAACGGGAAGCCAGGCTAAGAATGGTCCTGAATCTTGGCCACACCTTCGGCCATGCGATCGAGGAGGCAACTCGCTACAGGCGATTCATGCACGGCGAGGCAGTCGGTTGGGGACTGCTTGCGGCGATTCGACTGGGAGAACTCCTGGGAGTCGCACGACGGCGCGATGCTCAGCAAATGGCCGGCTTGGTCAAACGTGTGGGCCCCCTACCACCCATCAGGGACCTGAGAACCGCGAGAGTAGTTAGTCTTCTTTCGAAAGATAAGAAGACCATCGGCGGCCGGATCCATTGGATCATCCCAGAGCGGATTGGAAAAGTGCGTGTCATCCAGGACATTCCGAACGCTCTTGTCGCTGGCGCGTTTCGCGACACGCAGCAAATCGACTTGCATGCCTGACCCAACTCCACCCCTCTCACAAGGCAGCCCCTTCGGTTCGTCCGGCAGCGAGGAATCAACCGCACGGGCCGTGCGCGGCATGTTTGAAAGCGTCGCGCCGCGCTACGACTTCCTGAATCACTTTCTATCCATGCGGCGCGACATCGCTTGGCGACGTGCCACGGCGCGGGCGTTGCGAGGAATCCTCGAGCGGCCTGGAGCACTCGCATTGGACATCTGCTGCGGGACAGGCGACCTGGCACTGGCATTCGCTCGTTACTCTGCCGGGAAGGTCATCGGATCAGATTTCTGTCATCCCATGCTCACCATGGCTCGCCAAAAGGCCGCGAGCACTTCCAGTGACGTGCCCTTTATCGAGGCCGACGCACTCAATCTGCCCTTCCGTGATGACACCCTGGATCTTGTCAGTGTCGCCTTTGGCTTTCGAAACCTGGCGAACTACTTGCGCGGCCTCCAGGAGATGCAACGGGTCGTGAAACCCGGCGGCACGATCGCCATTCTGGAATTCTCCCGCGTAAGCAATCCAGTACTCGGACCCATCTTTCGCCTTTATTTCAGACGGATCCTTCCGCGCATTGGCACGTTGATTTCGGGCGTCGCGGGCCCTTATCAATACCTTCCCGATTCCGTGGCGCGTTTTCCAGACCAGGAGAGCCTCGTCCGAATGATGCGCGAAGTCGGACTTGAGAACGTCCGGTACCGGAACTTCTTCCTGGGCGCGGCGGCGCTGCATCTGGGAGAAAAAGCGTCTCGATGACGGCCTCAGTAGTGAAGTTGGACAGGGAGCCTGGAGGGATCTACGTTGCCAGCCCGTGGGCCCGAAGCTTGGCAAGAAGGGTTTTGGTCGAGATGTTAAGCTTCTCGGCGGCGAGGGTTCGATTGCCGCGCGATTCTTCGAGTGCCTGAGAAAGTTTGGCGCGCTCCACAGCGCGAACAGCTCGCTCCGTAACTTCAAACAAATTCCCGTTCAAGTCAAATCCGTCTGGAACAACCGCATTTCCCGAGGAAGGCAGAAAACCCAGAATCAAGTTCTCGGGGCCAATGGTGGATGAGTCGGCGAGGATCACGGCTCTCTCAATGGCATTCGACAACTCGCGAACATTTCCCGGCCACGAATATGACAACAGCAACTGCTGGCAGGCGGGGGAAAGCTCCAGTCGCGGCTTCGAGAACTCGCGGGCGAATTTTTCAAGGAAATAGCTGGCAAGCATCGAGACATCGTGCCCGCGCTCGCGCAGGGGCGGAATCTGGATGGGGAAGGCGGCAAGCCGGAAGTACAGGTCATCGCGGAACAGTTTCTTTTCGACGAACTCCCGCAGCTTGCGATTGGTAGCGGCGACAATGCGAAGATCGCCGAAAATAGACTGTGTGCCGCCAATTCGCTCAAAGGTCTTTTCCTCGATTAGCCGGAGGAGTTTGGCCTGTGCGGGCAACGGGATCTCAGCGATTTCGTCCAGGAAGAGCGTGCCCTTATTGGCAAGTTCGACCCTTCCAATTTTGCGGGCTCCGGCGCCCGTGAACGACCCTTTTTCGTGGCCGAAAAGCTCGTTTTCGACAAGGTGTTCAGGAATCGCGGCACAATTGATGGTGACGAAGGCTGCCTCGCGCCGCGGGCTCAGATCGTGCAGGACGCGAGCGAAAAGTTCTTTGCCCGTGCCGCTTTCGCCTTCCAGGAGCACCGTCGCTGCGGTGGGAGCCACGCGCTGGATGGCCTGTTCAACTTCTTTGATTGAAGTGTCCTCACCGACGATTGTGGGAAAGCCGTAGCGAGTGTTTACCTCTTCGCGCCACAGCAGGTTTTGACGGCGGAGCTCCTGCTCCTTAAGTCCCCGTTCGACGAGCAGGAGGAGGTGCGGAATCTCGAAGGGTTTCTGGATGAAGTCGAGTGCACCCTCTTTCATGGCGAGCACCGCTTCGTCGATCGAACCGAAAGCGGTCATGACGATGACCGCAACCGATTCGTCCAATTCCTTGGCAGCGCGCAACAGTTCCAAACCCGAGGGGCCGGGCAGTTTCAAATCCGTGACGATGACCGGAAAACGCCGTTCTCGAATCTTGGACAGGGCGCTGCTGCCGTCCGGTGCCTGCTCAACGGTATGACCCGCCTTGAGCAGTGCGGTGGCTACCATTTCCCGCAGGACTTCCTTGTCTTCAACGAGGAGGATGGGTTCGGACATTCCGGGGATGGTTCAATCTGCGGGCGAAGCGTGAAATGGATGACGGATTAGGTTTTACTGCTTTGCTTCTTCGGCCGGCAGCCATTCTTTAGGCGCGCCGCTCTCATCGAACTCTTTTTGCAGCTCTTCCAGGGCTTGTTTGGCCTTATCATCGGCGGCTTGTTTGACGTCTACCCCCGACTGTTTGGAGGTAACTTCCTGGCTCAACTGGCTTCGCAAATTCGGGTCGAGTTCGCGCGCCTCATTCATCTGGGTAAGGTTCAACTCATCCTGGCTCAAGAGCAGTTCTTCGTCGGCTCTTGCCACAGCAGCGCGAGACTCCGCAAACTTCGATTGCCAATATTCCTTGGTCTTAATTGTATCTTCGGCCGGTTTTCCTTCAGCAGTGCTCTTCTCATCGGAAGGAGCGGTGGAACTCGCAGGTTTTGCCTCTGCAGGAGCAGTTTCGCCGGTCGAAGTCTCCTCCGAGGGAGTAGCCGGGGTTGCAGACGTCTGACCTTCCAGGGAGGTTGTGCGGGGCAGATTATCGTTGGTAAAAACCTTTTCGGGCTTGGTCGGTGACCCTTTCTTTGCCCTCTCCTTGCGCGCAATATCAGCCAGGGACTGCGCTCGCATGGTCCCCGCTGAGGAAATCAAGAAACATCCCAAAGCGATAGCGAATATAAGCTTCCTCATAATTTATGCACTCCAGCCTCGCCCGGGCTATCGCAGCCAGCCCGCCGGGCAGCCCTCCTGCTGACACTGCGCCCGCAAGTCGTCGATGGCCTTTTGATCGTCGGCGATCTGCTTTTTCTTTTCCTCGACCTCGCCCTGCTTTTTGTTGATATCCGAACGAGAAAACTCTTGATTCAAGGTCTTATTCGGGTCGCTGTAATACTGCGTCTCGTTCAAATTCAGCTTCTGATCCAGAACCGCCAGCTCTCGTTCGTGCATGGCTTTCGTGGACTCAAGCTCTGCCATAGTCTCGCGGTAGTACTTCTCATCGTGCGCGCCAGTTTTCGCGGTAGCTCCTGGGCGACTGCCGGATTCCACTATTCCAGTTTTGACGTCGGCGCTTTGCGAACTGGTTTGGGAAGAGCCGTTCTCAACTGCAAGATCGCTCAGCGCACCCTGACGGGGCAAATTATCGTTGGTATACACCTTCGCAGCCTTCTGACTGCCCCCAGAGCGCTCCTCGCGCAGTCGCCGTGCCAAGTCTCCCAGCGAGGGGACTTTCTGCGCCTGCTGTGATTGGGCCCAGCAGGCAGTCGCGAAGAATGCCCCTGCTGCTAACACTCCAGCTACAATGGTTTTTTTCATGGCACCTACCCTGACGGTCACTCGAGCCTCTCTGAACCTAATCTACGCCTCGGGGAACTGGAAATCAAGCCTTACCGAAGGCCGTTGGGGCATGCAGGAAGGACGCTTTGCGAACTCCTTCAGCCGGAAATTCACATCTCCCCGCTTATATGGAACCCGGCAGGACCACAAAGGTTGCCCTGACCGGATATAATGGCTGAGATGTCCATCCACGGCGTCTACACCCTATCCAAAGATGACGCGGAAGCGCGCAACTGGCTGGCATTCTTTCATCGTCACGGGTTTTCGCAATTAACCAATCTTGTGATCGAGCGAGTCTTCTGGCTGGAAGGGAATGTCGATGTCAATCGCCTCCTGACACTCCTCGTGAATCCCTTGTATCAAACCCATGCGCAGCACTCGCAGCTCGATTCAGCGCGCGGGCCGATTGTAGAAATCGCCTATCGCCCGGCCGTAACCGATCCAGAGACACCTTCCATTTTGGCTGGGGCGCGCGCGCTGGGCGAAGACGGGCTGGAATTTGCGCGACTGAGCAAGCGATATCAATTTGTGGGTCTTGAAGCGGAGCAAGCGCAGAAAATCGCCGCGCGCTTTCTTTACAACAAGGTTGTGGAGCGCGTCCGCGAACCGGATGAAACATTCGCGACGCTGCGCCCGACAGGTGTGCCCGATCCCGTCAACACAATTTCTCTGCGCGATCTGAGCGACGAAAAGCTCGCGGCCCTGTCGAAAGACCGGTCCTGGTACGCGCCGCTTTCGCAGATGAAAGTTATCCAGGCACGCGAGGCCGCAATCGGCCGACCTCATACCGACGCTGAAATTGAAATTCTGGTTCAAACATGGAGTGACCACTGCTACCACACGACGTGGAAGAGCCTCGGACTTCTCAAGCAGCTGGCCGGAGCCACCGAGCGCATTCGCCACCCGTTGGTCGTTTCTGTCTTTAAGGACAATGCCGGCGGCATGGAATTTTATGACGATTGGGTAGTAACGATTAAAGGCGAGACACACAATTTCCCGAGCTCCATCGCCCCGTTCGGCGGAGTGGCCACCAAGCACGGCGGCGTGATTCGAGACACCCTCGGCTTCGGAAAGGGCGCTTACCCGATCGGGGGGACAACTATTATGGGAACGATGGACCCGCGCCTTCCCGACGACCAGGTTCCGCACGGCGCCCTCCATCCGCAATTGATCGTTACAGAATCTATCCGAGCGACTTCCTATTACACCAATCCCATGGGAATCCCGATGATGCACCCTATTTATCGCTGTCATCCGGGATATGCGAAATGCCTTGCGCTCGGCCACTCGCTTGGGCTGATCCCGAAAAAGTACGCTCTCAAGGAAGCTCCGCTGCCCGGTGACCTGGCTCTGCTGGTGGGCGGAGAGACCGGACGCGATGGCATTCACGGCGCGACCGCCAGCTCAACCGGCATGACCGGAGAAACCCTTGAGCGGGAATCCGCTGCCGTCCAAATTGGGCACCCCATCACCGAGCGGCGCTTTGCCACAGCCATCCCGGCGCTTCGCGACGCGGGCTGCATTCGGACAATTACCGACCTCGGGGCGGGAGGTATTTCGTGCGCAGCGGGTGAGATGGGCGCTGAAACAGGCGTGGCGGTGGATCTCGATGCTGTCCCGCTGAAGGACAAGAGTCTGACGGCGTGGGAAATTCTGCTCTCTGAGTCGCAAGAGCGCATGTTGATCGCGGTTCCCGAGGAAAAACTTTCTGAGGCGCAGAAGATTTTAAGGCGCTTCGAAGTGGATTGCTCCGTGATTGGCCGATTTACGTCGTCGCAGCGCCTCGAAACAACCTGGCGCAAGCAAAAAGTTGTTGACCTCGAGATGTCATTCCTATGGGAAGCCTGCCCTCTGGACCCCATTGAGATTGCCGAGCCCAAGCGGGAATTGAAACCCATAAGCATTCGCGAGCCGGAAACTGCCGACGATTGGTCGGCCGCCGTTGAGCGCGTCCTCTCGCATTACCACTGCGCGGACCAGGGAGCGGCTGGAGCGCGATTCGATACTACGGTGCAGGGAAGGACTGCTGTGGGGCCGTATGGCGGCAAGAACCACCGAATGCCGACGAATATTTACGCCTCAGCACCGTTGCACGGTAAATCATACGGCGTCATCACTACTGTGGCGTTGAACCCTTTCTACGGCGAAGTTGATCCCGAAGCCATGGCGCGGCTGATGATGATTGAAGCCATCACCAAGGCGGTCGCTGCGGGCGCCGATTACCGTGAAATGGTGTTATGCGATAACTTCTACACACCGCGCGTGCGCCCTGAAGTTGCTTGGGATTTGAAGGAGATGGTTGGCGCCATTTCGGAATTGTCCGAGAAAATCGGCGTGCCGTTTATTTCCGGAAAAGATTCAAGCTCCGGAACTTTTGAGAGCCGAGGACGGACCATTGACGTGCCGCCCACGCTCGCGGTCGCAACCATGGGCCGGATTCTTGATGTGAAGAAAATTGTGACCCAGGAATTCAAGCGCGCCGGGAATCGGATTCTGCTCGTAGGTCATTACGACGGGCCCGCTCTGGGCGCGAGCGTTTACGCCGATGCTTATGGACAACGGGGCGACCGTCTGTTTGACGCCAACGATGCGGATTCCATTCGGCGCGTTTGGGACAATTTGCTCGCCCTACATCGCAAGGAAGCGTACGTGTCTGCCTCGGCCGTCGCAGAAGGAGGCATGTTCAAGCGTTTGTTCGAAGCCACCTTCGGATCGGGATTGGGTGCACGAATACAAATGAGTTCCGCCACTTCCGGGCGCCGGGACGAAATCCTATTCGGAGAATTTATCGGATCAGTCCTTCTCGAAATTCCTCCTGAATTCGATTTAGACGGCGAAATCAACGTCCCTCATGCAATTATAGGCGAAGTGGTTTCCTCGCCAGAAATTATTCTGGAATCAGACGGTAAGACTTTATGGCGACAGTCAGTTTCAAAGTTGAGCGAAGTTTGGAGTCGAACCTTCCGCGAGGTCATTGAATGAGCCGAGCCGACACTGCAATCCTTTATGCGCCGGGAACAAACTGCCACGAAGAGACCGCCGCGGCCATCGAGCTCGCGGGCGGAACGAGTGAGCTGGTCCTCCTTCGGGATCTCTTGGATGGCCACACGAATCTGGCCCAATATCACGCGGCGGTTATCCCGGGCGGATTTTCTTACGGCGACCACCTCGGAGCTGGAAGGATTTTCGGCACGATGCTTGTCGCCCGCCTGCGCGACCAATTGGTGGAATTTCTAGGCGCGGGGAAACCGCTTCTCGGAGTGTGCAACGGCTTTCAAGTGTTGGCTGATGCGGGAATCCTCCCTGCGCGCACACCGGGTAAGCGCTCGATGGTTCTTCTTGAAAACCAATCGGCGCACTTTGAAGATCGCAAGATAAATCTGGTTGTTTCAAACGAGAAGTCGATGTGGACGGAAGGGATGGCCGGAGAAGTGCTCAAAATGCCTACCGCACACGGCGAAGGTCGTCCGCTTTTTTGCGAAACGTCGCAGTCACCTAAAGCTCGAGTCGCCTTCCGTTTCAGTAATTCCCAGGGCCGCCCTACGAATCAATATCCTGAAAACCCCAACGGCGCGCCCGCGGCGGTTGCCGGCATCATGGATGAAACGGGCATGATTCTCGGCCTGATGCCCCACCCGGAGCGCGCCTCATTGCCCGCCCACTACTCACAAGACGGCCTCAAATTGTTCCAGAACCTCGTCAAGTGGCTTCGCCGCTGATTTCATCCGTCGCGCGATGCGCAGGAAGCAGGATGGCAAAGCTTGTCCCTTTAGTGGAACTGGTTTCAAGAGAGATGGCGCCATTATGGCTCACGATGATTTTTTGGACGAGAGCCAGTCCCAGTCCGCTGCCTTCAATTTTGGTGGTAAAAAAGGGTAGGAAAATTTTCTCGCGATCGCTCTCGAGAATCCCCGTGCCGGCATCTGAAACCACAATTCGCAAAAACTCTCGGTCAGACTGCCGGATGGGCTCAGCCTGAACCTCCACGCGCCCGCACTCCGCGTTGCCGGTCATCGCCTCACAGGAATTGCGCAAAAGATTTGAGAATGCCTGACGTAACAAGACCCCGTCGCCCTCCACGCTGATGAAGGCCCCCTTGACTGAAAACGTCAGCTTCGAGAAGTCCTCGACCCGTTTGAGGTCCTCAATCACCTGTTCAATAATTTCTCGCGCATCCACCGGGCCTGTATTCAGCTTGAGAGGTTTGGAGATATCAAGGAAATCTGTCACAACCTGCGTCAATGCCCGGGTTTCAGCGACGATCTTTTCCGCAAACGCGCGGTGGTCGGCGGCGAGGTTCGCGTCACGCAAAAGCTGGGCATAGCCCGAAATCGTCGCCAGGGAATTTTTCAACTCGTGCGCGATGCCCGCCGACATGGCGCCCAGCGCAGCAAGATGTTCTTTGAGACGAACCTGTTCCTGTAGCTCCTGAACCTCCGTCAGATCGGTGAGAAGGCATATCGCACCCTCGACTTCGCCGCTTGGGGAATGGTACGGCGCCAGTGAGACACCTACTACGCGAACGAGGCCTGCGGGCGTCGTATATTCCACCGTCTGCTGGGCCAAGGTCCTGCTTTCGTCCAGGCATTCCTGCACGTAACGTGCGAGCTTCGAGTCACGGCCCAAAATCTCGGGGTACCGTCGGCGCGACCAGGTGTCCACTCCCAGCAATGCTCGCACGGCAGGATTAGCCGTGGAAATAAAACCCTCCCGGTTAAAGACCATCAAGGCGGTGGGCATTTCGCGGATGACGTTTTCGCTGATCTGGGCCGTCTCGTGGGCGCGTTTGTCCGCCGCCTGCCGCAACTCCACCAATTCCTTTTCCTGTTCCTTCATACGAGTGATGACACCTTGCATCGTTGCCATCGCAAAGGTGGCATCGTCCTGCGGCCGCGGGGACTTGGGGGTAAAGTCGTCCGCCTTACGGCGGTCTTTAAACATTTTGTGCGTTATGTAGATCAAGAAAATGAGGAGCCCCCCAATGATCACGGCTCCACCCACCAAAAGGGTGAGTTGCGAAATAGACAGGTGTTGGGTCATGTTTTCAGGCGAGGCCTGCCCAGCGAAGATAAGCTTCGAGCAGGCTCACACCCCAGAGACTTGCCAGGATGGCCGCCGCTCCCAGGAAGGTCGCGTAAGGCCATTCGTAGTTGCGAAAGCGCGCGCTGGCAACCGTCAGCGGGAGGGCAATCAAAGTCCCTGCCAGAGAGCCGATTAGAATGGTCATCAAAGTCAGCGCCGGCCCGAGAAAAGTCCCGACCATCAGCATTAACATCACGTCGCCGAAACCCAGATATTCCTTTTTCCGACCGCTCGCGAAATAAAAAACTTCACCTACCGCGTAGAACAGCCCGCCGCCCGCCAACGCGCCGGCAATGGCCCCGAGGATTGAGGCGGAGATTCCGGTCGGGAAGAAGCCGATCTGTCGAAATATCCAATCGAGGGGGCGGCTGTCCACCGGCACCAGAAAGCTGAAGAGGACTCCCACGCCCATGCCGAACACGGTGATGGGGTGAGGGACGCGTCGCTCGAGAAGATCGGTGAAAACGATGATCAGAGCGAGCATATCGAGCGTGACCACTTTGATGAATTCGGGGCTCAAAGAGGCACGCGAAAAAGCGGCGACCCAAATCCCTGCGGAGAGAAGTTCAACCAACGGATAAACGGGGGAAATCGCCACACGGCAATCGCGACAACGGCCCCGCAAAATCAGGTAGCTCGCAACCGGAATGTTGTCAAACCAGCGGATGGCGTGTCCGCACCGGGGGCAGCGAGACCTCGGCGCCACTACGGATTCCTTGCGCGGAAGGCGCGCGATGCACACGTTCAGAAAACTCCCGAAAGCTAATCCGAATACGGCAACGATGACGTAGGGGATGAACAATAGTTTCTCCACGGGTTTTCAGGGTCCGCCGGACTTCCGCTCGCCTGTGAATTCGAATCAGCGGGCCACGAGACGCCGGTAAAATGCTTCCGTTTGTTCGGCCATTATATTACTCGAAAAACGGGCCACACTTTCACGTGCCCGCTGGCCGAAGGCGCGGCGACGGGCGGCATCGGAAAATGCTTCCAGAATTCCGTCGGCCAAGCCTTTAATCGAACCCGGCTCGACCAGCCAGCCAGTAACACCCTCTTGGACGATTTCCGGAAGGCCGCCAACGCGCGCGGCGACCACCGGCAACCCATGCGCCATGGCAAGAAGGGCAGAGGACCCCAGGCCTTCCGAAAGCGAGGGCATGATGAAGAGATCGATCGCCGCAAAAAATTCCTCGAGATTTTCAATGTAGCTCTCAATCCTCACGCGGTTGCCCGCACGGTCAAGTTGTTTCACAAAGTCCGCCGATCTCCGCAGGGGACCGTCGCCGACGAGAAACAATCGGGCATGAGGAATCCTCTCCGCAAGCTGTTCGATTGCTTTTATGGCCAGAGTTTGTCCCTTCTCGGGCGTGAAGGCGCCCACATGGCCAATCACAAAGTCGTCCTCGGCAAAATTCCACCGGGCGCGGGACTGGCGGAGAGCTTCAAGATTGTGTGGCTGCGCTGGAATCTCGATGCCGTCGGGTATGACTTCGACTTTTGATTCGGGAACGCCCGCCGCAATGATGAGTCCCCGCACAAATTCCGAGACAGCAATTACGCCGTCGCAGGTTCGATCATATTTGAGGCGATAGTCCAGGCGCCGAGAAGGAAGAAAGGTCACGCGCCGGCTGGCGACACGCCTGGTCGGCATCCCCAGAGACGCAAGCCAGCTCACCGTTTGTCCTTTGCCGTCGTGCGCATGCAAAACGTCCGCAGGTTCCAGTTTCAGATGCTGCCGAAGTTGAATAATTCCGTGCGCGTGCCAGGGATCGTAAGCCGGAAGAGCGAATGTCGAGAATCCCTCCGCGCGGGCGCGCAACTCGAGCTTTGTTCCTTCCAGGCAAACGACAAGCTGGCCGTGGCCTCGCGCGCGGAGTTCGCGGGCAAGCAGCAGCAACTGACGCTGGCCGCCGCGCAATTCCCGTCCTGTATCCAGGTGAACGATTCTGAGCGGAGAGACGTTTTCACTCATCGGCCGCCGGCCTCGGCACGCAGCCGCTCCCATTTGGAATATTTCCTGTTCACATATCGCGCCGCCATTCGTGCGATGAGAAATCCCTGATAGCCGTCCAGAATGCCCAGCCGGACGAAGTAGGTATTGAAAAAAACCCAGCCGGGAACCAACCAGCGGGAGACAACGCTGGCGCTCTCATTTAGCTCGATCATTTCCCGCGCCGCAAGATCGGTATAGAACTCGATGCGGTTCGTGTGGTCCTCGAGCGAATCGCAGGTGTAATGCAGGATTTCGCCCGCAAGCGTCTCCACGGGCCCCGTGACGGCAACCGATTCGTGAACGAAGGATCCGCGCCACTCTCCGCGGCGACGGTCATAAAGGCGCAGCTTGTAATCGGGATACCAGCCGGAGTGCAGAATCCATCGTCCCAGGTATCGGGCGCGGCGGGCAAATCGGTAACCGGCTGCCGTGGGCTCCGATGCTTTCCATCGCTTCACAGCTTCCTGGGCATCGGGTGTCAGCTCTTCGTCCGCATCCAGGCTGAAAATCCAGTCATTTTGAGCTGCCTGCGCGGCGAAGTTTTTTTGCGCGGAGAACCCTACCCAGGGATGAATCTCGACCCGCGCGCCACAGCTCCGCGCGATTTCGACCGTCGCATCCGTGGAACCGGAATCCACCACCAGCACCTCGTCCGCAAACAAAACTGACTTGACGGCGCGAGTGATGTTTTCCGCCTCGTTGCGGGTGATGATGGTGGCCGTGATAGGGGGCATAACTCTCGGCGCGGTCTGCCCACCAGAGACGGGACAGCCGGCCTTCCGACTAATACCACAAAAGTGTTTGCAAACGGAGCATTACTGGCTGCCTGAGTGGAGGACGTTCGCGAAGTTCCCCACGCGCACGGAATTGGCCAGGCGCGCCAAATCGTCCGAGAGCGATCGGTCGCTCGCAAGCGGCTGTGAGACCTTCCGAACCAGGCTTCGCGCCCGCTCGGCCAGTCGGCCGGTTTTCAAAGGGGCAAGGAAATCTATGGCGCGGGCTGCCGCCAAAAGTTCGATGGCGAGAATTGAGGCGACACTGGAAAGCACCGGTCGCAACTTGAGCGCCGCGGCCATGCCCATGCTGACGAAGTCTTCCTTGTTTCCGGACGTCGGGATGGAATCAACCGACGCAGGATGCGCGAGCACTTTGTTTTCAGAAGCGAGCGCCGCAGCCGCGACGTGAGCGATCATCAGGCCCGACTCAAGCCCCGCCGACCCAGCCAGAAAGGGTGGAAGCTCCGAAGTCAGCGGATTCACCATGCGGTCAATCCGCCGCTCGGAGATCGAGCCGAGTTGCGTCATGACGATGGCCATCAAATCCAGGGCTGTCGCGAGCGGCTGTCCGTGAAAATTTCCACCGGAAAGGATGCGGCCATCCCGCGCAAAAACCAGAGGATTGTCCGTCGCGCTGTTCATCTCGATTTCGAAGACCCGTGCGGCATAAGCCAGAGCGTCCCTTACGGTTCCGTGCACCTGCGGCATGCAGCGAAGACTGTAAGCGTCTTGAACACGGGGACAATCGAGGTGCGACTTGCGAATAGTGCTGCCGCGGTTCAGGCGGGCGAGGTTTCGGGCGCTCACGAGCTGGCCTGGGTGGGGCCGCGCGCGCTGGAGACTTTCGTCAAAGGCCACGGGCGATCCTCGCAGCGCATCGAGCGTGAGAGAGCCCGAAACGTCCGCCGTATCTACAAGAATCTCCGCCTGTCGCAATGCCAGCAGCCCGAGCGACAGCATCACCTGCGTTCCGTTGACAAGCGCAAGGCCTTCTTTGGCTTCGAGGGCTAGAGGCTTCAATCCTGCTCGCGCCAGCGCAGCCCCCGCGGGCATGCGCCTGGCGGACATTCCATGCCGGCCGGATCGCATGGTGACCTTACCCTCTCCGATCAGAGCTAGCGCCACGTGCGCGAGCGGCGCGAGGTCGCCGCTTGCGCCCACCGAGCCTCTCTCCGGTACGACGGGATGAATGCCATGGTTCAGGAATCGGCACAACAGCTCGGCAACGACCGGCCTCACCCCGGAAAGTCCCGTCGCCAGAGCGTTCGCTCGCAAGAGAAGGATGCCGCGCGTTTCGGCCTCGCCCACCGGCTCGCCAATGCCGCAGGCGTGGCTGCGTACGATATTGACTTGCAGCCTTCGCGCTTCGCCAGGCTCAATGCGAACCGTCGCCAGGCTCCCCACTCCGGTCGTGACGCCATAGACAGCCTGCTTTTGCGTGATCATGCGCTCAACCAGCGCGCGAGAGCGTTGCATGGCGCGCCGCGCGCGGGGATGCAAACCCACGCGGCGGGCGCCGAGGACGACTTCATAGAACTGTTCTCGAGTGAGACTATTTCCAGTCAGTAGCAGTGAGCGAGGCATGGAATTCTTTTCGCTTAATCCGCCACGTTAATAAGCTGGGCCATTTCAAACAGACGGCGCGGCGACCTTATCCGGCCCGGCGACCAGCATCTTGCGATACCTTTCGGGCAGGACGCGCGGCCGTCCGTCACGATCGGTAATAACGTGGACTGTCTCTCCTTCGGCAAGAAGCTCGTCGTTATTCTGACGATAAATTTCGTAGCCAAAAATCAACACACGCTTGCGGCAGGAGCGCAAACAGGTCCGGACGAGAATCTGATCGTCGTAGCGCGCCGGAGCTTTGTATCGGCAGCGCGCTTCGGCCACAATGATGTAAAGGCCCTCCTGGCTCTCCATATCGCGGTAGGCAAATCCCTGTTGCCGGCAATAGTCCGTCCGCCCGACTTCAAACCAGATGAAATAGTTGGCGTAGTAGACGATCCCCATCTGGTCCGTTTCGGCGTAACGGACCTGAAGTGAAGTTGTCGTCCAGTATGGCTGGATTGGATGAATCATGGGTTGGGATTCAAATTATTTCATTCAGGCGCTTAAACCTTATAACACAACAGCTGGTCACATTTTGAAAGATGGTCTACACAAGCCGCACTCCGTCATCATCAAACGGAAATCGAATAACTTCGCCCAGCACGGACCGAAACGCACGGCATACCATCTCGGCCATCCGGCAATCTTCCGGTTTTCCTTCGATCCTAAACTCATCGCGCTCTCGATCGCTTTCGACCCATCGAAAAAATGCCGCCGCTTCAGGCCAGACAAGCGTGACGTTGGGCTTGCGCGCCGACCGGCGATCAAACACCATCTTTCCCCGATCGAGAAGAACCGTCCATTCAAATTCCCAATCTTCCAGCACCCAAAGCGTCGTCAAGCGCGCCTCGCGGATATGCTGACGGACCTTGCGGTTTCTTCCTACCAGCACGAGCGCCCGCTGGATCAGCCGCCTCGCGGCGCGCCGGGAAAGCTCCGGCTGAGCAGGAACGGGCACGGAGTCGGTCATGAGTTTTCCGGTCCTATTCGCTCCTCCAAATCGGCTTTCGCTTTTCAAGAAAGGCTGAAAGCCCTTCGCGGAAATCGGCCGTCGAGCGGATGCGGGCGCTTTCTTTAACGGCTAAATCGAGGTCGCGGCTGATTTCGGCTTCGACAAATTTATTGAGAAGCCGCTTGGTGAAAACCAGACTTGTAGGGCTCAGCTCGTTGAGCGAGGCGGCAAGCTCCCGGGCGCGGGGAAGGAGACGCTCGGGCGGCACGATTTCGTTTACAAGGCCCAGCCTGAAAGCCTCTTCGGCTTCAAAGGTCCGCCCGGTCAGCAGAAGGTCGCGGGCGCGCTTTTCGCCCACTTGACGGACAACGAAAGTTGCGACAATCGCCGGCATGAACCCGATGCGCACTTCGGTGTAGCCGAACTTCGCCCCGGGCACGGCCAGCGTGATATCAACGAATGTTGCAATGCCGCATCCTCCCGCAATCGCCGGTCCGTTTACGGCGGCAATCAATGGTTTGGGAAAGGCATAAATTCGCCGAAACAGCGCAGCGATGCGCCGCGCATCCTCGACAACCTGAGCGGGTGACTGGGAAGGGAAGGCCTTCAACGCTTCGAGGTCCATGCCGGCGCAAAAAGCCTTGCCGGCGCCGGTGAGAATGGCGACGCGGGAGGCACTGCGCTCGATCTCATCGAGTGCCGCCATCAGCTCCTGGATCATCTCCGGGGAAATGGCATTGCGCTTCTCCGGACGGTTCAGCGTGACCGTCGCCACGAGACCTTCGAAATTGAGTTGAAGCGTCGAGTAGGGCATAAGTCTATTGCAAGAATTTCAATGCAGGCGCGGGCCTACTCTCCATACTGCCGCTGGCGGATTTCCTGTGTGGCGTCGAGTGCGGTGAGAATGGCCCCGAGATCGATGCCAGTTTCGAAGCCACGCACGGGGGCGGTTCTGGCTACACAAGAGTATATTCGCGGATATCCACTTGGACGCCGGACCGCGCGGCCTCCTCAGCCGTCTTTAGAAGCTCCGCGGCGATTTTCTCGTCCACATACTCCTCACCGCAGTTCGGGCAAACGCCAGCCGGGACGCCCTTGACGACTAACGTGCTGGAGCCACGCTCCAAGGTCACTGTCGCTTTTCCGGCCCTCGTTTCAGCCTGCCTGCAAATGACGCACTTCATCGCTTTCTCCTTTTGAAGTCGGGCTCCCATTGCGCGGGGTCCGGTTCGTAAACCGTAATGACAACTGTTTCGTCCGCCTTCGAGTTATCCGCCGCCACCACATGCAGAGGCCGTTTCCCGCACCATCCTAACATCAGGCGGCTCGGGCAGGGGATCTCCTCGGGATAATCTTCGATGGTCTCCCCGGCGGTCAAAACATGGCGAACATCTTCGACGCCAACATTTCTCTGGAACATCCGTCGCAGCGCGTGGACCCGGAAGATGAGTCTGTTTCCTGTCATGCGGGTTCGACCAATCTATTGCGCGTAACGCTTGCGAATCTCCTGTGTGGCATCAAGGGCGCTGAGCATCGCCCAGGGCTCGATGTTTGTGACCGCGCCGCGATCGGCGAGCGTCTGGACAACGATCTCGGTCGAAATATTTCCCACAAGATCATCGCCGGCGAAGGGACACCCGCCAAGACCTGTGAGGGCACAATCGAAGCGCCGGCAGCCTGCCTCGTACGCGGCGAGCACTTTCTCCGCGGCGCCATCGGGCCGGCTGTGAAGGTGCGCGCCCAATTCGACCGTTTCCGCAACACCTTTCAATGCGCTGAACAAGTCGCCGACCGCTTTCGCATCCGCGACCCCGGCCGTGTCGGCCAGTGAAATCGTTTCAACGCCGATGCTCTTGAGCCAAACGAGAGTTTCCTCCACAAGC
Source organism: uncultured Acidobacteriota bacterium (assembly GCA_964481715.1). Lineage (GTDB taxonomy): Bacteria > Acidobacteriota > Terriglobia > UBA7540 > UBA7540 > JAHEKS01. The sequence goes on from CAYZVR010000024.1 coordinate 18,737, forward strand.
TCCGTTCCCCACGGCTCTTCGTAGGGATTTCCAAATGCCATGGAAATGTAGACCACCAATTTCCGCCCAGCCTGCCGCGCGGCCTGATTCAGCTCGATGGTCAAAGCCTGCGCCTCGGCCTTCGACATATTGGCATTTTGGCGTCGAAAGTTCGCAGAAATCGAATAGGGATAGCCGAGCGTTGTCACGCCGGGAGTGCGCAGCGCGCGGTCCATCCCCATTTTGTTGACGACAATTCCGATGATTTCGGGACTCGGGACGCGGGGCTCGAGACTGGGGAGACCGGCGCCGGCAGACTTACCATTCGGCCGCGCCTGCACTACGCCCGCCTCGACAAGTCTCTCCATTACTTTTTCGCTGTCGGCCATTT
>CAYZVR010000024.1:19139-21996 GCA_964481715.1 uncultured Acidobacteriota bacterium
GGCGCGACAAAACTCACCGCATCGATGTGACGGAACCCGGACTCAGCGAGCTTGTGCAAGTAGGCCGCCTTGGCTTCGGTTGGGATGATCTTGGCCAATCCCTGCCAGGCGTCGCGAGGGCATTCGATGATCTTGACCTGTTCCATATTTTTGGAAGATCCCTTGAAAAACCGCTTACGTCTGCAGGACGCCAGTTCTGAACTCGCGCACTTCGGGGTTGAGCGCCGCCGCTTCGAGCGCCCAGATCAGGGCATCGCGGGTGTCGGCAGGATCAATAATCGCATCCACCCACAGCCGCGCCGCACCGTAGCGCGGGTCGGTCTGGTGCTCGTAGGTCGCGCGAATGGATTCGGAGAGCTCTTTCTCATCCTGCGAACTCAGCTTCTTGCCCTGGCGCTTGAGCTGTTTGATTTTAATGTCCACAAGTGTCCCGGCGGCGGAGTCTCCGCTCATCACCGCGTAGCGCGCCGTGGGCCAGGCAAAAATGAAGCGCGGGTCGTAGGCTTTGCCGCACATCGCATAATGTCCCGCGCCGAAGCTTCCACCGCAGATCACCGAAATTTTCGGGACCACGCTGTTCGCGACCGCGTTCACCATCTTGGCGCCGGCGCGAATGATGCCGCTCCATTCAGCTTCCTTGCCGACCATGAACCCGTTGACATCATGAAGGAAAACAAGCGGCACGAGATTCTGGTTGCAGTCGAGAATGAAGCGCGCCGCCTTTTCGGCGGACTCCGTGTAAATCACGCCGCCGAATTCGAGGCGCTTCTCGCCCGATGCCGGGGCCACCGTCTGGACGTGTTTCTTCTGATTGGCGACGATTCCCACTGCCCATCCGCCGATGCGCGCGTAGCCGCACAAAACCGTTTGCCCGCATTCGGACCGGTATTCTTCAAAGGCGCTGGCATCCACTATGCGCGCGATGACTTCCCGCATGTCGTATTGCTTGGCGGGGTCGGAAGTAAATACCCCGTAAATTTCATCAAAGGGATAAGCCGGAGGTTCCGTGGGCTTATGGCTGAAAGGCGCCCCGGGTTTTTGTCCGATCTTATCCACCAGCGAGCGGATACGCTCCAGGCACGACTCATCGTTTTTTTCGCGGAAATCCACGGTCCCGCTGACCTGCGCGTGAACTGCCGCGCCGCCCAGTTCTTCAGCCGATACCTTCTGCCCGATGGCAGCCTGCACCAGGGCCGGCCCGGCGAGGAAAAGCCCGCTGCCCTCAGTCATCAGAATGTGATCGCACATCACCGGCAGATAGGCACCGCCTGCAACGCACATTCCCATGATCGCGGTGATTTGCGGAATACCCATGGCGCTCATCACCGCGTTGTTGCGGAACACCCGGCCGAAATCATCGGTGTCGGGGAAAACGTCCTCCTGCAAGGGAAGAAAAACACCGGCCGAATCCACCAGATAAATCGTGGGAATGCGGTTTTCGATGGCGATGTTTTGCGCGCGAATCACTTTTTTGGCGGTCATGGGAAAAAAGGCCCCCGCTTTGACCGTCGCGTCGTTCGCGATAATCATCACTAAACGGTTCGCGACTCGCGCCAGGCCTGAAATCGTTCCCGCCGCAGGCGCGCCGCCCCACTCTTCGTACATCTCGTAAGCGGCATAAAGGCCGAGCTCAAAGAAAGGGCTGTCGGGATCAATCAAACGAGCGACTCGCTCGCGGGCCGTCAAGCGTCCCTTCTTGTGCTGGGCCTCGATTGCCTTGGGACCGCCACCCTCGCGAATCCGCTCCTCTTCGTTCTTAATCTCTTCGAGGAGCTTGACGATCTGCCGGGTGTTTTCCTCAAAGGCCTTGGACTCGCGATTGAGAGCGGTTTGGATTACGGAATTCGCCAACTGAGTGTCCTCGACTTTCCAACTTAAGCAAAAAACTCAGACGCAATTTCTCTTTGGGCCGCAGCTCGCTCAGCGCGCTCGACGGCGCGCTCGATGAGTTCCTGAGAACTCGCCAGTTCGTCCACCAGGCCAAGGGTCAGCGCCTGCGTTGCCGGAATGCGCTCGCCGGTTAAAAGCATTTGAAGGGCTGCCGCTTTTCCAACCAATCGTGGCAGGCGCTGCGTGCCTCCCCATCCGGTGATCAGGCCCAGCGCCCCGCCCGGATGGCCGAACGACGAATCGTACGCCGCCACGCGCGCATGACACGCGAGTGCCAGGTCCAATCCGCCGCCCAGGCAAAAACCCCGAATAGCCGCCACGAGCGGGAGAGGGAACGCGCGCATCCGCCTCATCAGCCGCTGGCCGCGCTGGGCAAATTCCCGTGCCCTCATGCCCTCTAACTTCGCAATCTCTTCGATTTCCGCCCCAGTCGCAAAGGATTGGAAATTGGCGGCGAGAACCATGCCTCGAAAGGGAAGATCTTTTGCGATTCTTTCCAGAAGCCCTTCGATCTCGTCCAACAACTGGCGCGTCAGTCGCGGGTAAACACTTTCTGCGCCGAACGCCATGATTCCGATCGAATTGTAACTCTGGATTTCCACGGCCCTCTGTAAAAAACGGCCGCCTGCAGAGGCGGCCATAACTGAAATCTCAGATGAAGAGCCGCTGTCAGCCTGCGTGATCCACAGCAGAAGACTCAACCGCCGCTCGTCACAGTTTTGACGCGGCTGCGAATGAAGTCAACGATCTCCTGCGTGGTTGCCCCTGGCTGAAAGACCTCGCTCACCCCCGCCTTTTTCAGCCCGTCAACGTCTTCATCCGGGATGATGCCGCCCACGGTCAGCAGGACGTCGTTGAGACCCGCGGAGCGCATCAGTTCGCAGATTCGCGGGATAATGGTGTTGTGCGCACCCGAAAGGATGGAAATGCCGATGGCGTCCACGTCTTCTTCGACCGCAGCATTCAC
>CAYZVR010000025.1:0-21383 GCA_964481715.1 uncultured Acidobacteriota bacterium
TTGCGCAGGACGGCTTCGAGCAAAACTTTGATTGAGAATGGAAGATGCTCGACAGACCTCAAGCCCGCCTTTTCCAGCCGGTCCAGGCGGTACATCACAGCCCGACCTTCCGAGGTTTCAATCCCGGCGCGCGCTCCGAACACGTCTTGGGTTCTTCCGGCCGTCACTTTACACCCCTGCGCCGACTCACGACCTGCGCGCCCAAGCCTCGGCGCGCCGCGCTGCTGAACGGCATGAACTTACGATAACATTCGAGCCTGTCGGAAATCAACGAGTGAACAAGGCGCGGTAAGAGGATTTATCTCTCGCTCACCCGCTAACCCCCAACCTCCGGCGAAAATAAGACGCCCGTTGCCGAATTTTCAACGGCATGCTAGAGTAGTCAACAAGTAGAGGAGGAAGGCCACATGAAACGACTGCTCGTTCTTCTTGCGATGGTGCTCCTGAGCGTAGGGCCTCTTTCAGCGCAACTGAGACCGTTGGCCGTTCCGATCGCGGAAGTCTTTGGAGGCGCCTCGTTCTACCGCAACGGAATCAGCAACGGAACCAACTTTTACGGGTGGCAGGCTGGTATTGATTACAACGTCCACAAAAAAGTCGGAGTCGTCTTGGACTTCGGGGGGCAGTATAATCGCGCGGCCGGGGTCCATACGACCCGATACGAGTATATGATCGGCCCACGCTTCAAATACAGGGCCAACCGTTACACAGCTTTTGTCGAAGGTCTGGCCGGCGGACAATCCTTCCGCGTTCCAGGAGCCAGCCGAGGAGCATTCGCAGCAGGTGGGGGCGGGGGTCTGGATCTAAACCTGGGCCCAATCGTGTCGGTCCGGCTCATCCAGATTGACTCCATTCACGTCCATACGCAAGCCGGCTGGGTCCACGACGTCCGGGCGGGTGCCGGTGTAGTATTAAAATTCCCCCGCCACTAGGCAGCCTCGCGCACCCTCCAAAGGTCATTCGGCATTGACAAGCCGCCGGTAGACGTACCGGACCCTTTGCTGGAGATCACGGAGGGCGTGGGCAAGCGACTCGCCTTCCTTGATCAATCCCCAGCGCCTGACCAGGCTTTCGACCGCTTCCGCATGGCCGACATGTTCCGGCAATCCTTCAGCAGCTTTCCCCGTGGCAAGTCTCAGGGCGTGATCCAAGGTGCGTAGAAAAGCTGCCCCTTCAGTCAGCTCACGCGCGTCCTCATCGCTCACGGTTCCCGCGCTCTGCAAAGCCGCGATTTGTTCCGCCATTCCTGCGCTCGGCGCGACCTGCAAGCGCTTTTGCAGGCGGAGATAGGAAACAGCGTAATCCACGTCGTAATATCCGCCCGGGGCCGTTTTGGTATTGGACGGCGGTACGATCACTTCCTTTTCCAAACGGCGGCGCATTCGGTGGAGTTCTCCTTCGACATCGGGAAAAGACGCAAACCTCTGGAAGCATTTTGGAATAATCTCCGCAACCACTCGCCGTCCGAGTTCCGCGTTGCCTGCGATGGGCGCCATTTTGAGATAGGTCATCACTTCCCAGGGCTGCGCCGCTTCAGCCAGGTATGTGTAGAGGCCGTTTTCGGCGACCACCAGCTCACCTTCCTGCCCGCGCGGCCTCAAGCGTGTATCCACAACGAAGATCGACCCGTCCCGTGTATAACTTGAAAGCACTTCGATGATTTTTTCTGCCAGGCGCGTCCAGCGGGCTACTTCCTCGCCCGGCGTTCCCTCGGCTGCTACAAAGACCAGGTCAGCGTCGGAAGCCAAATCGAATTCGTTCAGGCCCAATCTTCCGAGTCCCAGCAGCACAAAGGGCATTTCCTGGTGATTTTGCGGCAGGCCGCTACCCGCCTCGCCCGCAGCAACGACTAAGGCGGTCACGATTGCCCGCCGAGCCAGGGCGGACCATCGGCCGAGGGCAGGAAAAACGGAAGACCAATCAGCCAGGTCTTTCGAGCCCAACGCCAGCGCCCTCAGGCGATACTCTCGCCTCAGGAGCGCCATCTTTTGCCGGAAATCCAGCTTCTCTTCCCCTGCCCACAGGAACGGCGGGGTTTCAGCCGTTGGGTCAAGTCCCATTTCTAGCTGGCCGGAGCCGGACGACGCCGTTGCCGCGGCCACCTCGAGCGCCTCCAAGTCTTCCGGATGATGAATAAGCAGCTCGCCCAGGTACTCACTGGAGCTGACAACTTCCAGAGCTCGCCCAACCGCGCCGGTGGCAAGCCGCGCCGCGCGAAAGTGCTCGGAAGATCCGAGCAGGGCGCCGAGAAATCGGGTGACGTTTCGCCGCGCTCGCTCGCTGAGCGAGGTTTCCCTCACGAGAACCGCCAGTTCTGGAGCCTGCGCATCGAGGAAGCGCAGCGCTGACTCGAGCGAGGCCGCGCTCAGGTCAAATCCCGCAGCACCGAGAGGCTTGAGGGAAAAGCTCCCTGCCTCGGATGTCTTGGCAGGTGAATGAATCAGGCGCTGGTAAATTTGCTCGACTCGGCTGAAACGCTGCTCGACTTCGGCCAGGAGCGCCGCGCGAACTTCCGTATGCCCACCGTCCATGCCCAACCGGCGCGCCAGGCGCCCCAGAGCTTCGCGGCCCGAGGGCAGCCGGTGCGATTGCTTGCCCATTTCGAGCTGGATGCGATGTTCGACCCGCCGGAAGAATTCGTAGCAGGAGGTGAGCACGGCAAAGTCGTCATCGGGCAGCCAGCCTTTGTCATTGAGCTTGCGCAAAGCGAAAAGCGTCCCTCCCGAGCGCACCCAGGGATCGCGCCCGCCGTGCAGCCGCTGAAGGCACTGGGTCAGGAATTCGATGTCGCGGATTCCGCCGCGGTGCAGCTTGACATCCGGCGAGTCGTCGCGCGATTCGCGCAACTTCTTCGAAATTCGCTCGCGCGCCCACAGAACGCTTTCCACGGCTTCAAAATCGGTGGGCAAGCCGTAGATATAAGGCTCGACGCGCCGCAGGAATTCGCGCGTCAGGCGCGCCTCCCCCGCCGAGTGGCGCGCTTTGATGAGCATCTGTAATTCCCAGTCGCGGGCGCGGTGCTCGTAGTATTCGGCCGCAGAGTTGAGAGAAATCGCGAGGTCGCCCTGCTCGCCCTCGGGCCGCAGGCGCAGATCCACGCGAAAAACTTCCCCCTGGTGGCTCGCCTGAGTGATGGTGCGCGTGACGGCGTGAGCGAGCCGCACGAAAAATTCCTTGTTCGAAATCATCGAATCCTGCTCGTTACCGCCCGAAGTCTCGCCGTCCTGGCCATACAGAAACAGCAGGTCGATGTCGGAGCTGTAATTGAGCTCGTTCCCGCCCAGCTTGCCGAGCGAAATGATGCTGAAGCCGCTGCGCACGATGCGCCCCTGCGCGTCGCGATACTGCGGGTGGCCGTAGCGCTTATCAAGCTCCTGGTAACAAAACGACAGGGCGTTCGAGAGAATGACGTCCGCCAGCGTGGAAAGCTCCAGGGTGGTTTCACCGAGCGTCGAGAGCCGCAGGACATCCTTGAGCACAATGCGCAGATAATTGCGCCGCTTGAAGCGCGCCAGTTGCGCCGAAAGCCAGTGGTCGGGACTGGTGGTTGAAAAGCGCGCGTAATCCTGCATCACCTCTTCTTTGGATTTGAGTTTGGTGAAATGCCGGTCACGCGCGAACTGCAAGGCCAGGTCGGGTTCGGCGAGGAGTGTCTCGGCAAGAAACCCGCTGTAACCGAAGATGGCGATCAAATAGGTGAGAGCCGTCGGGGTGCGCGCCATTCCCGCGAGAACTTCCGGCGGAGAACCCTCCGCGTAACGCTCCAACAGGTTAAGCGCTCCATCCGGGTCGGGCGAATGGGCAAGGAGCGAGGCCAGCGGCGCGATGAGCGTGGGGGCAAGCTGCAGCTCCAGTCGCGCCAGGTTTCGCTCCGCCTTGGCCGAGTCTTGGAATGTTATGCCAGAAAATTCTGCCCGCATTGGTTGGGATTATACCTTGAGCGGCCGCGCGATGCAGGTGGGTGTTTCTGTTTTCGACCTCTTTAAAAATAAATTGTGTCGGTTGTGTCAGTTGTGTCCACCGTGTCATTTGGGTCAGGTATGCTCGGAACGGACAAGCTCGGGATCGCAGTCGATAGTTCCATGACTGGATTACGGGGTCTTGAGGCGTGGGTGGAACATGAAGCGGTGGGATTGTTTTTTGCGCGGCGAGAGATTGCCGGCTTCGACTTCAACCAATTTTTATGCGGGTGCGACCACATCCGGGGAGGTAACGAAAAGAAAAAAGATGTTAAAAATGACGTGCGAAGCTGTCAACTTGTTGAAAACACAAGGGTGAGTTTTCGCAAATGTCATTTACGAAGCCAATCGAACCCAGTCCGGACCCGGTCGTGAAGACCAACGAACCACGCGGAAGCGGAGCGAGCGTCGGACGAAGCCAGCACAAAAGAAAAAGGGGCGGACACCCGGGTCCGCCCCACCATCCGAAAACTCACTGACCGCTGAAAACAGAGCGCTGAAAACTGACCACTGTTATCAAATGTCGTAATACAGCGCGAACTCATACGGGTGCGGGCGTTGCCGCACGGCCTCGACTTCATTTTTCATCTTGTAATCGATCCAGGTTTCGATGAGCTCTTCGCTGAACACGTCGCCCTTGAGCATGAAGTCGTGGTCCTTCTCGAGCGCGCTGAGCGATTCTTCCAGCGACCCGGGGAGTGCTGGAACTTTCTTGAGCTCTTCCGGGCCGAGATCGTAGATGTCCTTGTCGAGCGGTTCGCCCGGGTCTATTTTGTTTTCGATGCCGTCGAGCCCGGCCATGACCATCGCCGCAAAAGCGAGATAAGGATTGCACGACGGGTCGGGCGGGCGGAACTCAACGCGCTTCGCCTTGGGGTTTGCCGAATACATCGGGATGCGGCACGCCGCGCTGCGATTGCGGCGTGAGTACGCCAGGTTGACCGGCGCTTCGAAGCCGGGCACCAGCCGCTTGTAGGAATTGGTCGTCGGCGCTGCAAAACCCACGATAGCCGGAGCGTGCTTGAGCAGGCCGCCGATGTACCACAGCGCCATCTGGCTCAGCCCTGCGTACTTGTCGCCCGCGAACAAGGGCTTGCCGTCCTTCCAGATGCTCTGGTGGGTGTGCATGCCGGAACCGTTGTCCTGGAAAATCGGCTTGGGCATGAAGGTCACGGTTTTGCCGTATTGCTGCGCCACGTTGCGCACCACGTATTTGTAAATCATCATCCAGTCGGCGGACTGAACCAGCGGGGTAAAGCGCTGGTCAATTTCGCACTGGCCGCCGGTGGCCACTTCGTGGTGGTGGCACTCGATGTCCATTCCCACCTTCTGCATGGTCATCACCATTTCGGTGCGCAGGTCCTGGTAATGGTCGGTGGGCGGAACTGGAAAGTAGCCTTCTTTGTAGCGCGGCCGGTAGCCGAGGTTGTCGCGCTCGCGGCCGGAATTCCAGCGCCCTTCTTCGGCGTCGATGTAGTAGTAACCGTGCTGCTGGGCCTGGTCGAAGCGGATGTTATCGAAGATGAAGAATTCGGCCTCCGCCCCGAAGTAGGCCGTGTCGCCGATGCCCGTGTAGGCAAGGTAGGTTGCGGCCTTCTTCGCGACGTGTCGCGGGTCTTTCAAGTAGTGCTGCTTGGTGACGGGATCAACGATGTCGCCGATCATCACCAGCGTCGGCACATCCATGAAGGGGTCAATCACGTGCCACGAAGGGTCAGGAACCAGCAGCATGTCGCTTTCGTGGATGGCCGCCCATCCGCGAATGCTCGAGCCGTCCATCCCGAACCCGTCTTCGAACGATTTCTCGTCGAGCTGTTGAATGGGAAACGAAACGTGATGCCACAATCCGGGCAGGTCGGTAAAGCGAAGGTCCACCATCTTCGCGTTCTGCGCGGCGGCGAATTCCAAAACAGCCTTGGCGTTCATGCATCCTCCATAAATAGAATTTGTGCGCGCTATAAACTCCTTGAATGATTGCGAAGCAACTCAGGGTCGGTCAAGATATCCCGCGTCAAGGTTTTAGTCAAGCCCTTGTGCAAACCCCGCGCCAATGCTGGGCGAAATGCGGGTGGCGAGAAGTCGCGAAGGGTGATCGCCCAAGAGTGGCGTACGAAAGATCAAATCCCGGTGGCAGCGATTGCGGTGTTCTCGGGGAGCTGAGTAAGGCTTGATCCCAGATGTCGTGGCCGCCGCCCCTTTTACAGATGCGACAGCCCCGATCACCGAAGGGCTGAACCCTCACTTGCCGACTGCCATCCCAGACGCTGGAATCTCCGGAGTCCAGAAAATTCTCTTCCCAACCGTCACCATTTTCAATCCCAGCGTAGACAGCTCGTGTTCTTGGGCACCAAGGTAGGTGAAGTGGAGAAGGTCGGAGACGACAGTCTGGAACCAGCCGTGCCGGGCGAGGATGGCGCGTACGCGTGGGCTTTCGTGTTCCTTCACGTCGAGGGCGAGCAACGAGAGGTGCTGCGAACTGCCGGGCGCGGCCACGGAATTGAGGATGGACTTCGAGCGGTCACTGCTGAAATAGAGCCCCTGTTTTTCCAGGCGCAGGATCTCCGGCACTTGGTCGCGCGGTGGGAGGCTGCGCAAGCGAGCCGCCTCCTGCGGGCTGAGCCGTCCCTGACCCACCCAGTGGTCGACGCCGCGATGGACACGACTCAGCCACGGCTTCGCCGTCATGCGATAGTCCCGGCGGGCCGCGTCGCGGCTGCGCGGTGTGATCCTCAGCCGCCGCTCTGCCGCCTCGGCACGCGCGGCCCGAAGCGCCTCCATCGCGGGCGCCTGCAGCTCGACGGAAATCCCGCCGATGGTCGTCTGCCGGGTTGCCAGCTTCGCCTGCCAGCCAGCCACGGAAGCTTCGTCTGGAAACATCACGACTGGCGGAAGCGTTACTCCCCCGCGTGCGACAAACAGCGCCCCGTACTCAGCCAGCAGTCGCCAGCCGACCTGGTCGTCCGCATCGGGGAGGAGAAAATTCTTGGGAAGGTTCGCGAAAAAACCCAAATCCGTGGTCTGGGACGAGGACAAACGATCTTGCTGTTCGCGGGCAATCTTGCGGGTATCCCCACACGCCACGGTGGCGGAGACGACTGCAGCGATGCAAACGCACCCCCGGCTGACTATCGTGGCTAATCGCAGGACGGGAAGACGTGTCATTGGAAACCGGCGCCTCACAGAGGACGAGCGCACGAGGCGGGCAGGCGGAGCTCCGATTCGGCCTCGGTGACCGGCAATCCTATCATGGCGCTCTACCAAGAGGGAAAATTCCATTGACACTTTTCTCCGCTTTTTGTTAGCTTACGAAACTCTCTCATTGTTCACGGCGAAGCCGCCAGCGCTCGCCGTCGGCCGACGGCGCCGGAGGGGAGAGGGTGGCGGTTGAGGGCTAGAAACTGAGCACTATGTTCGTACCCAAAAGAATGTTCCTGACCAAAGGGGTCGGGAAACACCGCGAGAAGCTGACCAGCTTCGAGCTGGCTCTCCGCTCGGCCGGCATTGCCTCCTGCAACCTGGTGCGCGTTTCGAGCATTTTCCCGCCACGCTGCAAGCTGGTTCCCCGCACCGAAGGCATCAAGGAATTGCGGCCGGGCCAGGTCACTTTTTGCGTGATGAGCGAAAACTCCACGCGCGAACCGCATCGCCTGATCGCCGCCTCCGTCGGCGTTGCCATTCCCGGGGACCGCAACACCTTCGGGTATCTCTCCGAGCATCATTCGTTCGGACAGACGGAAGAGATTGCGGGAGACTATGCCGAAGAACTTGCCGCCGAAATGCTCGCCACGACTTTGGGTGTGGAGTTCGACCCGGACCGAAGCTGGGACGAAAAAAAAGAGATTTACCGCATCTCCAACAAGATTGTCCGGACGATGAACGTCACGCAGTCTGCCATTGGCGACAAGCGCGGCCTGTGGACTACAGTTTTGGCCGCTTCGATTTTACTGGGGATCGGCGAATAAATACGGTTATCGGTTGTCCGTGTTCAGTTTTCCGTACGCAATGATATGCGGCCAAGCGCGCTGGGCCGGACCGCCCGAAACACATCCGATTCCCTTTGCAACTGACCACGGACGACGGACCAAGGACAAAGCATGCGCAAAGAACAGCTTTTGGCCACGCCGACGCGGCCGCTGGAGATTGACAACAAGAAAAACGTCGCCGCCCTGCTCGAAAAGATGCAGGGCATTTCGTTCCAGGGACGGAATCTCGCTACCGCCTATCAGATCTGGCACCAGATGCTCGGCGACCGCGTGATGATCATGATGGGCATGGCGGGCGCCATGGTTCCGGCCGGGATGCGGCGCCTCGTCGTCTACCTCATCAAGAACCGCCTGATCGATTGCCTGGTTTCAACCGGCGCCAATTTCTTTCACGACATGCACGAAACCATCGGGCGATTTCATTTCCAGTGTTCCCCCGACGTCGACGACGTCCAGTTGCAGGAGCACCTGATCGACCGCATGTATGACACGCTTGCCGACGAAGAGGAATTCCGCCAAGAGGATGCCTGGCTCGGCCGCTTCGCTGCCTCGCTCGACTCCTCGCGGCCCTATACGACGCGCGAATTCCTGAACCTTTGCGGGAAAGAACTCTCCAAGCAAGCCAAGGAAGACGGCATCGTGACCGCGGCGTACAAAGCCGGCGTTCCGCTCTATTGCCCCGCCATAGGCGACTCTTCCATCGGCATCGGCATCGCTGAGCACCGATCCATCAAGAACAGCAACTTCACCTTCGACATCATCGGCGACGTGCTCGAGACGGCGCGCCTGGCCGGTGAATCCCCGGCGAGCGGCGTGGTCTATTTTGGTGGAGGAACGCCCAAGAATTTCGTTCAGCAAAGCGAGGTGACCGCCGCCTTCATCCGCCAGTCTCACAGCGGCCACAAGTATGCCCTGCAAGTGATAACGGACGCGCCCCACTGGGGCGGGCTTTCCGGATGCACGTTTGAGGAAGCTCAAAGCTGGGGGAAAATCGCCCACGACGCCCACATGGCCACGGTTCATTGCGATTCTACCATCGCCATGCCCATCCTCGTCACCGCGCTATCCGAAGACGAAAAACTGATTCGCAAGCGCAAGAAGCCCAAGTTCGAAATGGGCCGCACGCTCAAATTTTCCTTTCCAAAATAAAACAAGGAGAGCCGGAGATGTTCTCTCCGCTCCCCTTGTCTCTATTCGAAACGCGGCGTGCTCTCGGCCGTTAATGCCCTGCCCTTATCACACGCGGCGCCGTGCCGACCTCCAGACTTCCTGGATGCCTAGACGTACAACTTCAGCGTCCCGGCGGCCCTTCTCAGGGGTCACCTTGCAGGTCATCGAAGGTGCTATAATCTGTAACGTAAACCGGGTGGGGGCCAGGCCGTTCCTGGGTGGATAGTAATTCAGGACGAAGGAGAGGGCACAATCGAATCCAAGACGCCAGCACTTACCGACGAAGTCGCGCGCGTCGTGGCCGATCTTGAGGCCAATACGCTTGCGGAAATGCCCGGCCGCTTCAGCCGGCTGATTTACCTGGCGTCACTTCGCGACTACAATACGGGACGCTATCACCACTACGGACTCGAAACGAGATTTTCCGCCGCAGCCGTCGACCAGGGCCTTCACCAGTCGCACGTCGCGATTTTCGAGGAACTGATGGCCCTTCCGCTCGAAGACCAGACGCGCGATCTCCTTAATCTTTTTGAGTCGGTTCGGGAAGACAGGGCGCGGGTCATCGGAACCTGGCAACGGCTCCGATCCTACCAGGTGCTTCCGCCGGACGATTGCCATCCGCTGGCCCGGCAACTATTCGACAAGAATATTGAAGTGATGCTGCGGGTACTTCGGGAAACCGATCTGTGGGCTCTACTGCACGAGCCGCATGGCAACCCCCACGATCTGCCCTAGCACCTCGCCGTCATCCGGAATGCGGATGTTGCGCGGCCCGCAGGGAGAAAGCGGGTAGGGCACCAGCGTCAAGTCCCGGCCCTGCTGGAAACACCAGCAGCATTCGTAACTGTAGCGAAGCTCCAGGAAGTAGATCGGCCGTTCGCTTTCCGTCATCCAACCCGGATGAACGACCCGACGCTGAGCTGGGTCAATCTGCACGATGGAGCCGGGCCGAAGGAGAGGAAACATCATCCGGTCTTCAAGCCCCACATACCCGTATTGGTATTTCTTCAGATCCAGCTTCGAGAGTAACCCGACAGGAATCTCACCCCAGGTTTCAATGAGCCGCGAAAGAAAGGCGGTTTTCTCAGGGCGAAAGCCGCTGTCAAAACGAATGGGAAAGCGAATGGGACGGTCGGGGTCGCCGATTTCTACCGAGAGCACGTGCGTGCGCGTCAGGGGCGTTTTCGAGCGGTGCTCCTCCATCTTCCCGACCTCGATCCCGTAAAACGCCGCGATCTGGTCGAGGGTCAGCTGGTAAACCACCGCCAGGCTGTAAAGCTTGTAGATGCTCGGCAGCGATCCGTCGTTCTCGATCTGATTCAGGCGGGCCACGGAGACCAGGTATTCGGAATTGTGTTCGGCTTCGGCGATTTCAAGCGTGGCCTCTTCAACCGCGCGCAACGTCAGCTTGAGCCGTTCACGAATACGCCGCAACTTCCATCCGGCGCGCGCAGGGGTTTCAACTGTCGAGGGGTTCGAGAGCGGCAGGAAAGCTTCAGCCATATGCCCCAGAAGTCAAAGAATAGTCTTGATCTTGGTATGACCTTTGCTGTCTTGGGTTCTAGATTGAAAGGCGCGCTGGAGCTTCTGGGCCAGCGTCCGCGCACGAGCTATAAGATACCACGTTTCGGCAACGCTATAAGAAATTTCGGCCATTCCACTATGTGAAACACCCCTTTGGAAACTCCGGGGTCTATCGCGAATTCCATCGCCCGTTCTGCCCCTCGGAAAATCACCCTCGGGCCGTTGCTTTCAAGTTGCAAACTTTCTCTGAGCGCGGGCGATTCCGGAATGGACAAGATTTACCCTTCATCATAGAATCGCAGGGCTGCACAACCTATCTATGCGCTTTTCATTTTCGAGCGGACAATTCGCGCCCTTGGAAGTCCCAGACGAAAATCTGCTGGCGGTTCTCGAGCCGCAGACGATTGAGCAGGAGCAATCGCCTGCCGATTTGACGGAAAAGGCGCTCGACCACCCCCTGGGATCTCCGCACCTCGAGGAGTTCGTTTCACCTTCCAGCCGCGTCCTCGTCCTGGTGGACGACATCACGCGGCGAACTCCCGCCGGTGCCCTGCTACCTCCCCTATTCAAGCGGCTTGCGGACTGCGGTCTCCAGAAGAAAAATGTCCAGATCCTTATCGCCGCGGGCACTCACTCGCGGATGACACCCGCGGAGATCGAAAAAAAGCTCGGACCGCACATCCCACGAGAACATACCGTTACCCTTCACCACTGGAAGGCCGAAGACCAGCTCGAGCAGATCGGAACGATGGCGGACGGCACGCCAATCCGGATCAACCGCTTGCTGAAAAACGCGGATTTTGCCGTCGGCGTCGGGCAGATCGTTCCCCATCGCGTGATGGGATTCACAGGCGGCGCTTCGATCGTTCAGCCGGGGGTATCCGGCAAGGAGTTGACCGGCTACACGCATTGGCTGAGCGCGCTTTACCCGGGCCGCGAAATTCTGGGCATTGCCGAGAATCCCGTGCGCCTGGACGTCGAACGCATCGCCCGCCAGGCGGGGCTTCGGTTCATCATCAACGTGGTTATGGATGCGCGCCATCGCGTCACTCACGTTGTGGCGGGCGACCTCACCGCCGCCCATCGCCGTGGGGCCGAAATCTCCCGCGCGATCTATGGAATCCCGCAGCCTGCCGCGGCAGACATCGTAGTAACCGAATCCTATCCCGCCGACCACGACTTGTGGCA
Organism: uncultured Acidobacteriota bacterium; assembly: GCA_964481715.1. Classification (GTDB taxonomy): domain Bacteria; phylum Acidobacteriota; class Terriglobia; order UBA7540; family UBA7540; genus JAHEKS01. Next base: position 11,825 of record CAYZVR010000025.1, read on the forward strand.
GGCCGCTAAGGGCATCTATTCAGCGGATCTCGCCGTGCGAGAAGGCGGTGTGGTCATTCTTGTGGCTCCCTGCCCGCACGGTGTGTCCGCTGAGCACCCGGAAGTGGAGCAGCTCGGCTACCACGGCTACGTGGATGTGAAAACGATGGTCGAAGACGGCAAGATCACCGATCTGATCGCAGCGGCACACCTTGCTCACGTAGGCCGGGTGATCCGAGACAAGGCGCACGGCATCATGGTGTCACCGGGCATCGACCCGGAAACACAAGGGCATCTCGGCTTTGAGCCCGCGCGCACGCCACAGCAAGCCTTGAATATGGCCTTCGCCATCGCCGGCCCGAATGCCCGCGTCGTGGTGCTGCGTCATGGTGCGGACGTCTTACCACTGGTCTCGGGAAGCACCAAGCCCCTCGATCCAACATAAGCGTTTACCTGGCCTATGACGCATCCGGCGCCGAGCGCGAAGGAAACCCCAGCCTCCTCGGCGAACTTTGTTTTGCCCCGGCTCCGCTGGTGGATCTGTGGCCTGTTTTTCTTTGCCACTACGATCAACTACATCGATCGCCAAACCATCGCCGTCCTTAAGCCCTACCTCCAGCAAGTTCAGCACTGGTCAGAGAGCGATTACGGCTGGATCGTGTTTTCTTTTCAATTTGCCTACGCGCTCATGATGCTTGCCTCAGGCAAGATCGTGGATTGGCTGGGGACGCGCGTTGGATTTGCGCTGGCGATGGTCTGGTGGTCGCTTGCCGCCATGGCGCATTCGCTGGCTGGGAATGCTTTTCAGTTCGGCCTCGCGCGGTTTTTTCTTGGCGCAGGTGAAGCCGCCAACTTCCCCGCCACCATCAAAGGTGTCGCCGAGTGGTTTCCTAGAAAAGAGCGCGCGCTGGCGACGGGCATCTTCAACGGCGGGACAAATATTGGCGCCTGGGTAGGGCCCTTGATGGTCGCCTGGCTGACGCGGACGTGGAGCTGGAAAGAAGCTTTTATCGTTACCGGCGGATTAGGCTTTCTCTGGCTTGGCGCGTGGCTCGTGATCTACCGGCTTCCCCGGCAACACCCGTGGCTTGCGCCCGGCGAATTGGCTCACATCGAAAGTGATGCCGGCAATGAGGACGACCGAACTTTGGCGAAGACCCCGTGGATAGCATTGATGAGTCACCGCAAGACCTGGGGCTTCGTCCTCGCCAAGTTCATGACCGACCCCATCTGGTGGATGTACCTCTACTGGCTGCCCTCTTATCTCGAGCAAGCGCGCGGCTTCAGTCTGGCGCTGGTGGGTCTGACGGCGGGAATACCTTATCTCGTTGCCGACGCCGGCAGCATCGGCGGAGGGTGGATCTCAAGCCGCCTTCTTAAGCGGGGCGCGACCGTCACCCGCGCCCGGAAAACCGCCATGGCCATCTGCGCCCTTTCCATGCCGGCGGGCATTGCCGCCGTGTTTTCCCCAAGCCCCTGGATGGCACTTGCGCTGATCTCCATTTCGCTCGCCGCACACCAAGGCTGGTCGGCGAATGTTTTCACTCTTGCCTCAGACATGTTTCCGAAGCGCGACGTGGGGTCGGTGGTCGGGCTGGGAGGCGCGGCGGGCGCCGTCGGCGGAATGATTATCGCTCCCGTCGCCGGCTACGTCCTGCAATTTACGCATTCTTACGTCCCCTTGTTCATCATCGCCGGCGTGATGCATCCACTGGCTCTTACCCTGGTTCACCTCATCATCCCCAGAATTGAATCTGTTGAGGCTTAACGGCGCTGGTGCGATCCCGGGTGGTCGAGGTTTTCCTTGACCAAAGCGTGAATTGGGTTATCCTGCCCCGAATCGTGCTGATCGCGAAAGGCTAGTGTGAACCCTGCATCAAACACGGCTTCGCCCGATGTTTTGCTCTTCCCTCCCGCCGGCGTCTCAAACGCGCGCCGATGGACTATCGTCGGACTGCTCTTCACCGCATCGCTCATTAATTATCTTGATCGCGCTACGGTCTCCTACGCGCTTCCGTTGATCTCAGCCGAACTGCACCTGGGGCCGGAAACAAAGGGCCTGCTGCTTTCGGCATTTTTCTGGTCATACGCCTTCATGCAGGTTCCCATCGGCCTGATCGCCGACCGCTTCAACCTGCGATGGGTTTATGCGGGCGCCTTCGCGCTCTGGTCGTTTGCGCAGGGACTGACCGGCTTTGCAGGGACGCTCGGAATGCTCATCGCATTTCGCATAGTGCTGGGGATCGGCGAGTCTATCTACCTGCCGGGGGGAACGAAAATCGTCAGCGTATTGTTTTCGTCGAAAGAACGCGGCCTGCCCTCGGGGCTTTTTGATTTCGGGACGCGCACGGGTTTGGTGATGGAAGGATTGCTCATCCCATGGCTTCTCGTGCATTACGGCTGGCGAAAAACCTTCGCGTTTGTGGGATTCACCGCGCTCTTGTGGCTAATCCCCTGGTTTGCCATATTTCCCGCCAAACTAGAGGCGCCCCGGACCCGGCGAGTTGCGCCAACTAAATCAGGACTGTGGTCACGCTTCCCCAAGGTCCACTTCAACCGCAACCTGTTGGGAATTTGTCTGGGCTTCTTTTGCTTCGATTATTACTGGTACTTGCTTGTGACCTGGCTGCCCGATTATCTCGTCGAAGTCCGGCACCTGACGATTCTGCGCGCGGGCATTTACGCGGCGCTTCCCTTTCTGGTCTTTGGCGTCAGCGAACCCATCGGGGGCTGGCTGGCGGACCGGCTCATCCGCCACGGTTGGGACGAGACGCGCACGCGCAAAGGCATCGTGACTGTTGCCTTTCTCACCGGCTTGCTGCTCATCCCTGCCGCGCGAGTTGCGAGCCCTGAAGCCGCCGTGGCCCTCATCATCGGCGGATCGCTTGTGGGTCTCGCCACCGGCAACCTTCTCGTCATTCTGCAATGCTGCGCGCCGCATGAAGAAGTCGGCGTGTGGACCGGCTTCGAAAATTTCGCCGGAAATCTCGCCGGTATCATCGCGCCGCTCGCCACGGGGTTTCTCATTGCCCGGACCGGGTCATTCTTCCCTGCCTTTGTCCTCGGCCCGGCGATTCTTATAACCGGTTTACTTGCGTATTGGTTTATCGTGGGCAAATTGGAGCCACCCGTTGACAAGGCCGCTCAGCCGGCCACAACGGTGCACGACTAAAGCTGATTGGAATGTCTCCTGAGGTATATTCGGGCCCGATACGGCATTACAAAATATCTACACGGAGGTTTCATCTCAATGCTTCGAGCGCCGCGCGTCGTAATAATTTGGACGCGCCTATTTCGTACAGCCTGCGCCCTCACAGCCCTGCCTCTTTTTGCAATCGTAAGAACCAAACTGGAGGCGCGATAGAAATGGGAAAACTGGCGATTACCGGAGGAAAACCCACTCGCCGAAAACCGCTGCCCCTTTGGCCGATCTATTCGCAAAAAGAAAAACGTGCCCTCCTGAAAGTGCTGGAAAGCCGCAACTGGGGCGGGTTTCCCTTCCCAAACAAGTTTGCCGATGCCTTCGCCCGGAAATTTGCAAAATACCATGGCGCCAAGTACGGCCTGGCGGTCACAAACGGAACTATCGCCATCCAGGTAGCGCTCAAAGCTTCCGGAATCCGTCCCGGCGACGAAGTGATTGTTCCCGCCTATACGTGGGAAGGAACGGTCGGCCCGATCCTTCTCTTAAACGCCGTGCCCGTCTTTGTTGATATTGATCCGAACACTTATTGCCTCGAAGCGCGGCTTATTGAAAAAGCCTGCACGCCCAAAACGCGCGCGATTTTGCCCGTGCATCTCGCCATGCGGTTCGCCGACCTGGACGAAACCATGCGAATCGCCCGCCGGCGCAATCTCGCGGTCATCGAGGACTGCGCGCACGCGCACGGCGGACGCTGGCGCACCAGGGGAGCGGGCGCCACGGGCGATTTCGGCTGCTTCAGTTTTCAGTCAAGCAAACTGATGACCGCGGGCGAAGGCGGGGCGGTCATCACGAGCAACCTGGAATACTACGAGCGAATGCAGTCCTATGTGAACTGCGGCCGCGCCAGCTCGACCGACCGATATCGAAACCGGATGATCGGGTTCAATTACCGCATCACGGAGTTCCAGGCGGCAATCCTCGAAGCTCAGCTCGGACGTCTGGAGCAGCAAGCCAAAATCCGCCGGGCCAACATGGATTATTTCGAAAAGCGCCTGCGTGGGACGGCAGGGCTCAGCTTCCTCAAGCGTGATCCGCGGCAAACTCGCGTTGCGGCTTACCAATACGTTTTCAAATATCACGCCGAGGAATTCGGCGGAATCCCGCGCGCCGCTTTTCTTGGTGCGCTCCAGATGGAAGGCATTCCCTGCGATGGCCTGTTTTACGAGCCCGTATACAGGAGCGCGCTGTTTCCTGCCCGGGTCGAGGATTGGCCCGCGCTCAGCCGGAAGCTTTCCAGGCCTTTGGATTTGAGGACTGCTTTTCATTGCCCGGTTTCGGAGCGTGCCGCGTACGAGGAATCCGTATGGCTGCCGCATCACCTATTTCTCGGCAGCCGCCGCGATACAAGCGACATCGCCGAAGCTGTCAATAAGGTTTGCGAAAATATCGAAGAACTCCGCGAATTGAAACACCCTGCCATCGCCGTCAAAGCGATGAGCCGTGCGGAAAGACCGCGAGTTGAAAAGCGCCAGTGGTGAGGCCCTGATGATTCTTCCATTGACCCCCGTTCGCTTCAAACGCCATGCAGCGCGGATTTTCGGAAGGAAGGAAGGAGTGGCGTGCGAAGGTCGCCGCTTTTCCTATCAGGAATTCAACGAGCGCTGCGACCGCCTTTCCGGCGCGCTCCAACGGCTCGGCATCAAGAAGGGCGACCGAATCGCCTACCTGAGCTTCAATTGCCACCGGCTGCTTGAGGCTTATTACGGCGTGCCCCAGCTTGAAGCAATCCTGCTTCCTCTCAACATCCGACTCAGCTCAGAAGAACTCACTTTTATCCTGAACGACGCTTCCCCCCGCATGCTTTGTTTCGATCCGGAATTTACCCCATTGGTTGAGGCTTTGCGGCCTGGCCTCGAGAGTGTGGAATACCTGGTCGCGTTGCGAGGCACAAAACCTGCATGGGCGCTTTCTGAAACCTACGATGAGCTGCTGGCCTCAGCCGAACCGCGCGAGGTTGACTATCGAACCATCGACGAAAACTCTGTCGCCGAACTTTTCTACACCAGCGGTACTACGGCGCATCCGAAGGGCGTGATGCTGACGCACCGCAACCTCTACCTCCATGCGCTTTACACGGTCATCGGGCTGAGGGGCGGCGACGCCGACGTGCATCTCTACACCGTTCCCCTTTTCCACGTGAACAGTTGGGGGGCGCCGCACACCCTCTGCGTCTCGGGCGGCCGCCACGTGATGATCCGCAAGTTCGATCCTGCTTCCGTTCTCGAGCTCGTCCAAAGCGAGCGGGTCACGCGCCTGCACATGGTTCCGGCGATGCTCATCGCCCTCATTAATCACCCCGACTTCGGAAAGTACGACCTGAGTTCCGTCAAAGAAGTCATGATGGGCGGCGCTCCGACCAACGTGTCGCTGATTCGGCAGGTGGAGGCGAAGATTCCCGGCTGTGTCGCCAATGGCGGTTACGGGCTGACGGAAACTTCTCCCGTCATCACGGTCGCGCACATCAAGGACCATCTCGCCGATGATCCCGAAGACGCCACGCTACGCCGCAAAGCCACAGCCGGATACTCGCTGCCCGGAACGGAAATTCGCGTGGTGGACGCGCACGGGCGCGATATCAAACCGGACCAGAAAGAGATAGGCGAAATCATCGTCCGCGGCGATGTGGTGATGGCAGGGTACTGGAATTCGCCCGATGCTACAGCGCAGTCCATCCGCGACGACTGGTTCCATACCGGCGACCTCGCCACTATCGACGAAGAAGGTTACATTCTGATCGTCGATCGCTCCAAAGACATGATCTTGAGCGGCGGCGAGAACATCGCTTCGGCAGAGATCGAGCGTGTCCTGTATTCCTTTCCCGCCGTGCTTGAGTGCGCGGTTATTCCCGTCCCCGATGAGAAATGGGGTGAAGTGGCCAAAGCGCTGATCACCCTCCGCCCAGGAGAAAAGGCGACTGAGGAGGAAATCCTGGAATACTGCCGGCGGCACATCGGTGGGTTCAAAGTTCCGAAGTCCGTGGAATTTCTGGACAGCCTGCCGAAGGGAGGCACAGGAAAAATCTTGAAAAAAGTTCTGCGCGAAAAATATTGGGCAGGCCGCGAAAGGCGCGTCTCTTGAATATCGTTCATCATTCATCGCTCTATGCTTTCGTTTGGCCGCAACCCCTTAACCCTCTCCAATTCATGCCGCTTTCGGCACTGGCGGCCGCGGTTCCTTTGGCGGTTCTCCTCGTTCTAATGGGAGTGTTGCGGAAGTCCGGGTACGTGTCGGCTGCGTGGGGCCTGCTGGTCGCAGGAGCGCTGGCTGTCACGGTTTGGGGTATGCCCGTCAACCTGGCGTTGGTAAGCGCGGCCTACGGCGCCGTTTACGCCCTGTGGCCCATCATGTGGATCGTCTTCGCGGCCCTGTGGCTTTACAACCTTGCGGTGGACACCGGAAAGTTCGACCTTCTGCGCCGCTGGATGGCCGAGCACGCTGCCGGTGACGCGCGCGTTCAGGCCATTCTCGTTGCCTTTTGCTTTGGCGCTCTCCTCGAAGGTACGGCGGGGTTTGGAACTCCCGTGGCTGTGGCGGCTTTCTTACTGCTCGGCCTCGGCTTCACGCCTCGGAAGGCTGTAACCGTCTCGCTGATTGCCAATACCACGCCGGTAGCCTTCGGAGCGCTCGGTATCCCCATCGTGGCGCTCGCGGGAGTGACCGGACTCGACCTGATGAAACTTTCGGCCATGGTCGGAAGGCAATTGCCTTTCATGTCGCTTGTGCTGCCCTCCTATCTGGTTTTGGTTGTGGCGGGTCGAAAGGGCTTGAAGGAAGCCTGGCCAGTGGCGTTGGTGGGCGGCGCGAGTTTTGCCGCAGCGCAGTTTGCCGTATCGAACTTCTGGGGACCTTACGTGGCGGACATCGTGGCTGCGCTTACTTCCACTTTCGCGGTTGTGCTGTTCCTGCGTGTGTGGAAGCCGGCGGGCGATCCGTCGGTCTCTGTCCACGCATCATCCGCGCCCACAGAACAGACGCGCCTGACCGCTCGCGATTCTCTCGCCGCCTGGGCACCCTGGATTTTACTTTCCAGCGTCATGCTCGCCTGGTCTTATTTCAAGCTCTTCCACATCGGCCGTGTTTCGTACCCCGTGCCCTATCTCGACCGCGCCGCTTTCATCACGCTCTACCAGAAACCCTACGAAGCCGTTTACAACTTTGAGCCGATGGCTGCGGGAACCGCCGCGCTGACGGCCACGGTCCTGACCGCTATGGTTTTTGCCGTCAGTCCTTCTCAACTAATCCGCTCCGGCATCAAAACTCTTGTCCAAATTCGCCTTCCGGCCCTGACGGTGACTCTCATTGTGGCCCTCGCCTACCTTTACAACTATTCCGGGATGGCGTTTACGCTCGGTGCTGCTCTCGCGGGTCTGGGCGGAATCTTTCCGCTCCTAAGCGGGTTTCTCGGCTGGGTGGCTTGCTTCTTGAGTGGCAGCGACACAGCAAGCAACCTGCTATTCGGCAATCTGCAAGTGGCCGCTGCGCGGCAAATCGGTGTCAGTCCCATCCTGCTCGCCGCCACAAATTCTTCGGGCGCCGTGGCGGGAAAAATGATCTCGCCGCAAAACATCGCCGTGGGAGTCACGACGGTAGGTCTGGCAGGCCACGAGGGTGAAATCCTTCGCTCCACTTTCTGGCACAGCATTCTTCTGGCTTTGGGAATTAGCCTTCTTGCCTTCGCGCAAGCGTACACCCTCAAGTGGATGGTCCCCTGACAAAAACCCTCTGGGCCCCTTCGATCGCTTTTTTGCACGACCTTCCGCCCGCACACGAAATATGTCAAACTTAGGTGGAGTCAAGTTGCCCACCGGCACACGAAGGGTTTTCGACGACGTGAATCACGAACCCACAGCGCCTCCCCTGCGCCACCGGCGGACGCTCACTGCTCGATTCGCCGTGTCGGGAGCAATCATTGGCCTGCTGATCGGCGTTTATGAAAGCGCCCTCCTCGCAACCACACCGCATGTCAAGGCACTTCTCCAACCTGACGTTTGTTACGTTGTCTGGTTCCTGGCGCCGCTCCTGGACATGATTTTCTTCGGACTGCTCGGCACAGTATTGGGAGCGATCGCCGCCCGTGGCCATCGAATCGATCCCCTGAACCGCGCGTTGCTGGCCGCAGTTGGGCTGGGTTTGGCGAGTGCGTTCGCATTTTCGAATTTTCACCTGTTTCACGTAAGGGCGAGAGACTTTGGGACGGGAACTCACCTGACCTACGCGATTGTCTCTTTTTTTACCGCGTTCGTTTTCAGCATGGGATTCCTCTTTCTGGCCTGGGAGCTGATTGGCGGATTCTTCGACGACCAGACAGAGGTTCACCTCAAGCCCGCCGTCCGGCCGCTCGTCATCGCCGGCGCACTCTCGGTGGCAGGCATAGCGTTTTTTCTCGTCACCCGCTACCGCGTCGAAACTAAAGCACAAGCAAACACCTCTTCTGTTTCGCGTCCAAACATCGTTCTCATCACCTTGGACACCGTGCGGGCAGACCATCTTTCCGCCTACGGGTACCCACGCCGGACGACGCCGAACCTTGACCGTCTTGCCAAGCAGGGCGTGCTTTTCGAAAACGCTATTGCGCCCGCTTCCTGGACGCTCGCCTCTCACGCCACAATCTTCACCGGACTGCTGCCCCACCAGCACGGCGCAGACTGGGCGGTCCCCATGAATTCGGGGCCCTGGACGCTCGCCGAAGTCCTTAAATCCCATGGCTATGAGACCGCGGGATTCAACGCAAATCTCTTCTATGGTGAAAGGGGATGGGGAATCGCGCAGGGCTTCGAGGTTTATGGCGATGACAGCCGGTCGCTTCGGCACAATCTCCATGCCACGATGGCCAGCCGTGCTCTATGGGAACCGTTTTATCAGGACCTGGTCCGCTACGATTTGGTTGACCGCCGCGACGCGCACCAGTTAAACAACGACGTCTTTCGATGGTACCGGCAACGCTCGTCACGGCCGTTTTTCCTCTTTATTAACTACTTTGATGCGCACCTTCCCTACCAACCCCGTTCCCCTTTCGACCGCCGCGTCGGAAAGGCGCAAGACCGGCTACTGCGGAAGATGGACAACATGATTGACCACGCGCGCGAACCACAAAAACTCCCCGACCACGAACAGGCCGCGGTCGAATCGGCGTATGACGATTGCCTCGAATACCTCGACGAGCAGGTCGGAGCCCTGGTCAGAGAGCTCGCGCGATCGCCCGGCACTTCGAACACTATTTTCATCATTACATCTGATCACGGCGAAGCCTTTGGCGAGCACGGCAGGTACAGCCACGGTTGGGACCTGTATCGTGAAGAGACTCATGTTCCGCTCATCATTTTTGGTGCGGGAGTTCCGAACAACTTTCGGGTTGGTCACATTGCCCGCCTTCGT
>CAYZVR010000026.1:0-21156 GCA_964481715.1 uncultured Acidobacteriota bacterium
CGCGGCCGGACCTTCTTACCTTCCGACAGCGCTCAGGCGCCCTCTGTAGCCCTCGTAAATCAGACATTCGTTCGGCGCTACTTCCCGAACCAGCCGCCGTTCGGTAAGCACATTCGCCTCGACACCAGCGCCTCCGACCGTCCGGACTGGAGTGAAATCGTAGGCGTCGTGGGTGACGTGGGACACCAGTTAGAAGAGCGCAAGAACCCACCCCAGGTTTACGAGCCGTTTGCTCAGAGGCCATCCTCGGGGATGGCGCTCGCCGTTCGGACGAGTTCCGAGCCGGCGGCCTTCGCTCCGATGTTGCGCCGCGCTGTCTGGAGCATTGACAAAGACCAACCGATCACCCGTGTCCAAACCATGAACCAGGTCATCGCCGACTACGCCGCTGGCGGCGTCATGATGAGCACCATGATGGGCACCTTCGCGGGTTTGGCGGTGGCTTTGGCATTGGTGGGGGTCTTCGCGGTGACGGCCTACACGGTGGCGCAGCGGACCCATGAAATTGGAATCCGCATGGCGCTTGGCGCCCAGAGAAGCGACGTCCTGAGAATGGTCGTGAGAAAAGGAATGGTTCTTGGGGCGTTTGGGATTGGAATTGGCCTCGCGCTGGCGGCGCCGTTTATGTGGCTGCCGATAATTCCTGCGGTGGAAGACATCCCATTCGATCAACGCGCCCTCGTTTTTCTCGCGGCGGCGTTCCTGATTTCGCTCGCTGCGCTCCTGGCGAGCTACATTCCTGCGCGGCGCGCCACGAAGGTCGATCCCCTAGTGGCGCTGCGGTATGAGTGAGCCTCGTTATCTGTACCGAATGATCGGCTCGTGAGATGCCGCAAGCGGACATTTACTGGGAGACAGGACTGCGGACTTAAAATTTTGAGCAACGCAACCTAACGGATTTTGGACAGCCCCCGAATTTCAACAAGAGAACACATCTCCACGGGAGCAAGACTCCTGACTCAAGGCTTCACAACTTCCGGCACTTTGGTGGCAGGCGGTGTGTTGCGGCTCCGCTGCGCGCTCACCACTCCCTCAATGATAACCATTCCGATGCCCGGGAGGTCGCCGAGGTGGATGCTGTCGAGCAAAGTCTTGCCGGCGGAGTGCTGGGCTTTGTCCATTATTACGAAGTTGGCGGCGCAACCGGCAGCAATAAGACCGCAGTCGAGGTGCCGCATCCGGGCCGTATTGCCGGTGGCAAGACAGAGTGCCACCTCGGCGGGCACATCGCCCAGTGAAGACAGCATCGAGATTAGACGCAGAATTCCCAGCGGCTGAACGCCCGAGCCTGCCGGTGAGTCAGTTCCGAGAATCACCCGCGTGAGTTGTTTAAGATCCTTCGCCGCTCGCAGGGCTACCAATGCCGCGCGTTCGTTGCCATTGTGAACAATCTCGAGAGCTCGTGGAGAACTCTCACACAAAGCGACTATTTGATCGTCCGGCAACGCCGTGTGGCCGCCGTTGATATGGCCGATGACGTCGGCATCGGCCTCGAGTACCACGTCTTTATCAATGAGACTGGAGCCTGGAATAGACGGCCCACCGGTGTGGATCGTACTTTGAATCCCATGTTTTCTAGCCCAGGCGACCATCAGGCGTGCGGTCGCACCGTCCTTGACGCTGCCAAGGCCGACTTCACCGAGAAGCGTAACTCCGGCCGCGGCGAGTTCTCTAAAGTCCTCCTCCACCATTCCGTGCTCGAGTACGGGCGCCCCGGCGTGGACCCTGACGCCGCTCGGCCGAAATGCCGTGAAGGTTCGCTGGGCAGAAATCGCCAAGGCCTTTAGGCCAACCACATCCTTCGGCCGGCCGGGCATGTGGACTTCGCCCGCCGAAATCATGGTCGTCACCCCACCGTGCAGGCAACTGTCAATCCAGCCGAGCTGGTTCTGGCGGGGCGTCCAGTCACCCGCGACCGGGTGCACGTGGCTGTCAATGAGTCCGGGCGCAAGAACCGTGCCTCTGGCATCGATGGTCGTGGTCGCGCCTTCGGTATCGAGGTCCACTTCCTTGCCGACCGCGGCGATTCGGCCGTCGTCCGCGACCAGCGTATCTGCGTCGAGAATCGGATTTTCGATATCGCCACTTAGAACAAGCCCGATGTTGCGGATTACAAGCCGCACGTGAGCTTGAGACTTTGCCGGACCGTCATTGGTCATTTACTTCACCTCGCTCACCGAAAGGTTTAAGCGCGCCGCTGGATCCCTCGCTTGCGATGGAGCTGGATTTATAACTTATAGTTGTTGCTCGCACGATAGTATACGGAGGAATTGGCAGGTGGCAAGGTGAGTCTGTTACAGGTTGTCCGACATGCTTGCGGGCCCTCAGGGGCATGATTTCAACTCCAAATTTCGTATGATAGGCTTTCGCGCTATCGTTCAAGGATCTCTGATCGGACCCGTTGCAGGCTTCTGCGTTTGAACAACAAGTTCAGTTATGATTGCCGGTGATTTCTCGGCGGGCAAAAGCAATCTTAATAGGGGGACAGCATGAACGATTTCCCGAAATTCGATTTGGCCGGCCAGGTTGCGCTGGTGACGGGGGCGGCGCGCGGCCTGGGACGCGCGATTTCGCTGGCGCTCGCGCACGCGGGTGCAGATATTGCCCTGGGCTTGCGCGATGTCAAAACGGGTGGCGAGCTGGCGCGGGAGATTGATGCGATGGGCCATCGCGCCCTGCCGTTGCAAATGGACATGACGCGCATGGACCAGATCTCCCGCGCCGTGGACGACGCGGTCAAACATTTCGGACGGCTCGATATTCTGGTGAACAACGCCGGGCTCGCTCCCGACAATCCTGCGGAAAACGTGCGTGAGGAAGACTTTGATTTGACCCTCGCGGTGAATCTCAAGGGTACGTTTTTCGCCAGCCAGGCGGCCGGGCGCGTGATGATTCGACAGAAGCGCGGGTGCATCGTGAATATGAGTTCGCAGGCGGGTTTTGCGGCGCTTCCGACGGAATCCGTCTATTGCATGACCAAAGCCGGCATCGCGCACCTCACCAAATGCCTTGCGGTTGAGTGGGGCAAGCACAACATCCGGGTGAATGCCGTAGCGCCGACGTTTATTCTTACCCCCGGCACGGAAGCAGCGCTCGCGGATCCGGCTTTTCGGGCCGACACAGTCGAGCGCATCGCGGCGTTGCACCGAATCGGCGAGCCGATGGAGGTTGCGGGCGCTGTGGTGTTTTTGGCTTCCCCTGCCGCCTCTTTAATAACGGGGCACACCCTACTGATTGACGGTGGTTGGACGGCACGGTAATTCACGCGCGAGGGAGCCGAAACCAGAAGCGCGCGCCCCCTTCAGGGCGGGTTTCACATCCGATGCTTCCACCCCATCGCTCGACGGTCATCTTGCAGAAGTACAGCCCGAGTCCGGCCTTCCCGCCTCGCTCGCCCTTGCCTTTAGCAAACAGCGCAAAGAGCTGTGTGGCCGACTCGTCTTCCGGGAGCCCGGGCCCTTCGTCGTCAACGAAGCCGAGCAACAAGCGACCCTCGTCAAAGACGCCGAGCGTCACGGCCTTGCCCGGTGAGGTGTGGCGCAGCGCGTTTTCCACGAGATTCCCATAGATGCGCAATAGGCGGGATTCCTCTCCCATCACGCGCCAGTCGCGGGACAAATCCAATGCGGGATCCACTTGAATCCTTGCCCCGTGTTGCAGAAAGGCGCCCATGAAGGCCTCAACGGTCTTTTGCGCGCAGCGCGCGAAATCCGGAATTTTTGAGGGATCACGTTCAACCGTCTGCTGGGCGGCGAGATCGGCGGAGAACGCTTCCAGGATGCCTCGAATCATCGTCTCCTGTTTTTGCGTCTGGCGTTCCGCAATTTCCACGACTTCCTTCAATTCATCCGGCAGTTCCGTCAGGGCCACCAGAGAGAGGCTTGCCCGAATCGCCGTCAAAGGCTGAGACAGGTCGTGGATGATGCAATGGAGGAGGATTTCCTTTTTCTGAATTTCTTTTTGAAGGCGCTCGTGTTCAAGAAATGAATCGCGGCCCCGCTGCAGCACCATCAGTTGGTCTTCGTACCGCGCCTGGGGATTTTGGATGGCCACAATGCGCTTATCGCCCACCGAAAGCGCGCACGCCTCGAGCGCGTATTCGCGCCCGCTTGCTCCTGTTTCGAGCCAAGTGCCGGACGCCTCGCCGCCTTCCCGCTTCAAGTCCCAGTAGGGTTCCACATCCTCGAGGAAGTCTTCCAGGAAGGGAAACTCGCCGGTGAGCTGAATCGGCTGGCCGGACGCGGCGTCTTCGCCGAATACTTCCCGGCACCAGTCGGCGGGTTTTCCAAGAGCGCGAAGACCGCCTTCACCCAGAACTTCAAATACCGCGTACCCCTGCTGACGAAGTACGCCCTCCGCAAAAGGTTCGTCGGTCACGATTCCACCAGCTCAAGTTTGGTCCCCTAGGCTTTCAGCATGGCCGCCGTCAGGGTGTTAAAAACCAATTCGACGCCCTCACCGGTCTTGGCGCTGGTCCGGACTACACTCAATCCGCGACTGGCCATTTCGTTTTCTTTCTGGGCATCGATTTCCCACTCGTCCGCCAAATCGCTTTTGTTCAAGACAATGATGGAGCTGGCCGGGCCCAGGGCATTCTCCGCCGCCTCCTTCATGGCAATCGCTTTATCGAGGGTAGCCCGGCGGGTGCCGTCTGCAACCAGCAGATAGCCCGACGCGCCGCGAAGATAGGACATGCGCAACTTCTGAAACTCGTCTTCGCCATAGATGTCCCACAGAACCAGGGTCACATCTTCCTCGCCGACGCGCAGCACCTTCTTGTCGATTTTAACTCCTACGCTTGTGAGGTAGGCGTCTGAGAAGATGCTCGCCACAAATCGGCGGACCAGGCTGGTCTTACCCACCGCGTAGGATCCCAGCATGCAGACTTTCTTTTGCAGCATCAGTGACGGTCCTTTACGGGCGCTCTGTGGCTTCCGTCAATTTCACTCGAAAGGTGACGCTGCGATTGAATCGGCGCTCACTCTCGGTGGTCTCGGGCCGGACCGGCTCCGACGTCCCTGCGCCCCTGAGGTGGAAGAACTGAGGTTTGATGCCCGCCTGCACGAGCGCGCGCTCGACTCGGTTCGCACGCTGCTCGCTGAGCTTGGAGTTGGTGGAGTCCGGCCCGGTACTGTCGGCGTGCCCGATTGCCTCGATCACGGCATTTTGGGAAAGCGCCTCGGCTCTTGAGAGTAGAGCGCGGATGACTGCGACGCTTTCTTCGAGATTGCCCCGCTGGTCACCCGTGATTTCAGACTCTCCCGTTGGGAAAAGAATGGTCGCCGCTTCGACGGCGCGTTTCCTGTGGGTGAGGCTGTCGGCATCGTCGAGAGCAGACTCATCGACATTCGTCAATCCGGCAATTAGCGGCGTCAGGTCCCTCATCCTTTTCGCCCACCCGGAAGGAGACGCTCCCGAAATGCTAAGGATGCTGTCGTGGACAGACAGGGTGACGCCCGTGGGCGGTTGAAGAATCGCCTCGGTGCGTTTCGTGATGAGAGCGTCATCGATCGCGTAATAGGGCCTCAAACGAAATTCGACGCGGCGGGGATCCAAGCGCGATTGTTCGAGCAGGGCGGAGGGTTTGACTGCCAGAGGGTCGCGCAATCCCTCAATTCGGTATCGGCCGCCTTCTTTTTTAAATGACGTGATGACGATGCCCGGTTGCTGCCGAAGACTCTCGACAAATCCGTTCCACCTACGGTCCTGGACAACTGAAAACGCCTTCCAGCCGACAAGCAAGCCGATCACCAATACCGCCAGAACCCAGAAGTACGGCCTGGGCCTCGAGGTTTCCTCTTTCCGATAGCGCGCCTGTAAGCACTGGGTCAAATCGTCACGAATGGCTTCAAACGGCCCGGCATCACCCTCGAACTGCTCCAGGGTCGCCGCAAATCTGCGGTGCACCCCCTCGAGTTTTTCCTTCATCAGCAGGCGCAAATCCTCAGGGGCGTGTCCACGGACAACGGCTGCGAGGACGGCTTGCGGGCCCTGTTCAAGCCAAACCTGGAGTTCACCTACCTGCAAGTTGCGGAGCGTCTCTCCCTGTGGCGCGTTAAACGAGTCGCGAACGAAATCCTGAATCGCGGTCAGCATCCCCGAGACCATGTCGGGATCCTGACTTTCGACGCTGGGAGCGACGACGTGTTGAAGCAGCAGGCCTGTCTTTTTGTGAATCAGGAAAACCTGGTCCACGCGATAGACGAGGCTGTGCAGGATGACGACCTCGGCAAACGACCGTCCGGTGCGAATCGCCTCAATGCGCCACTTGATTCCCTGAATCGACAGGCTGTGTTCGAGCGACTCGTTGAAAGATTGCAGCATGGAACGGAGAGATTCGCTGATGGACTTGCGAATCGCAGGTCCCATGACCGGGAAAAGGGCATCGGCCAGGATACTCGGATCTCTGCGCACCGATTCGTTCAACACCCCTTCCACCGATGGCCCCAGCGCTTCGCTGAGGGCGCGGTCGCCACCCTGCTCGCGCCGCAACCGAATGGCTTCCGCGACCACGGCGCTTGTGTCCTGGGCTCGCAGTTCGGGATTTTGAATGCGATCTCGAAGGGAGGAAATCTCTTGCTTCTCTGCACCCAGGAGTAGATCACGAAGTTCCTGGAAGGCCTTTTCGTCGCCCGCGGCCGCGTCTTCTATGTCCGGGTTGGACCCGGGATGTACCGAACGATCCGCCATATGGAACCCCGCCGCACTTAGCCCAGCCCGGCGTGGACAATGCCATTACGCCTCGCCGGGGCCTGCTCTTTACGTTACTTCTGTTCGGGGAGCACGAATTCCTCTTTGAGCCGCATCGCCAGCTCGGTAAATAAATCTGCGAGCGCCTTGCGGTCCGTCTTGTCCCCCTGGAGGATTTGCACTTCACGATCGAGGGACGCAGAAATGAGGCGATGCTTGCCTTCGATTTCGGACGTAAGCGCCTTGGAATGCTCAAGGATTCGCGCGCGCAATTCGGCCATTCCCTTGGCGAACTCGTCATCCAGATGGCTGTGCTTTTTCTCGAGCGATTTCATGGATTCGTGCATCTCGCGGTCCAGGTCTTTAAGCGCGTCGGTCCGCTCGACCTTCTCGTTTTTCAGGCGCTCGCCGAGCGAATCGACCTCCTGGTGGACGAACCCCTCCAGCGTATCAAGCCGCTTCTTGATTTCCTCTCGGAGGGCTGCCGCATCCTTGGCAAGCCGCTCCTCCAGGCGAATAAATCGTTTTTCGTAATCCCGCATCTGCGAGCCGAACAGTATGTCTCGAATCTTGTCAACGTTGGCGCCCTCGTGAACTTCGCCGTTTGCGGCGACGGCGCCATCAGGATCCGTAGTTGGTTTCATAGGCCGTCCTTTCTTTCCTCTTCGAGGTTTGTGATTTGGACCGGCGGATGCCTTGCGGGCAGGTTTTGGACTCATAGAGATATACCTCATTTAGATTTCGTCAAAAAATGCCGGCTGCCAACCGGTCCGTTCTTCAAGGGATGCTAAATGGTCGCCTGAAAAGTCTAGAGTGTCAACTGCTGGTCTTCCGCAGCAGCCATACACTCGAATTCCGCCCCACGCTCGCTGGCATAAGTTCGGCATGCGGCGAGGATTCGGTCGAGGATGACATCGTCGCACAGGGGATCGTGGTGAAAGAGACACAGCCTGCGAACTTTTGCCGTGTGCGCGGAATCGACGGCATCCTTCCATGTGCTGTGTCCCCAGCCACGCTTGCTGGGATACTCCTCTTCCGTATACTGCCCTTCTCGGATGTAGAGGTCGGTTCCACTGGCAAAATCGTCTATCTCGCGGTCAAGTTTTCGGTTGAACTCGTTATCGCCGGAAAGCCGGCAATAGTTCTCGTGGTCGGTCAGATAGACCACCGACTTCCCGGCCCGGTCGACACGAAATCCGATGGCGATCCCGGGGTGATTCAAATAAACGTGTGACACTTTGGCGTCGCCGATCTCAACGGGGCCTTCCAGTTCGATGAATTCCAACTTCGCCATCATGGAGGTGAGATCCACCGGGAAATAGTTCGTGTCCATCTGTCCCGTAAATAGCTTTTCCAGGCTCTTGTCCGAACCGCGCAGGCTATAGATGGACACCTGGTTGCCAGCCACGTAGGCCGGTAAGAAGAAGGGAAATCCCTGGATGTGATCCCAATGCGTGTGGCTGACAAAAATGTGGACCCGAAGCGGCCGACCCTGAAACTCCTGGCTCAACGCGAGCCCCGCCGGACGTGCTCCCGTCCCACAATCGAAAAGCAATACGGTTTCTCCGCACCGGACTTCCACGCACGAAGTATTCCCCCCATAGCGCAGGGTCGCTGGCCCGGGCGTGGCGATCGATCCCCGCGTCCCCCAAAACTTCACCGTGAAGGCAGAGTCAGCCGAGCTCAGGGTTTCTTTGATGGTCTTAATCAGGACCTCCATGTCGTAGGGCTTGGTGAGGTAAACGTCGGCTCCCAGCTCCTTGGCCTTCTTAACGTCCGGCGCGTAGGTCTTGGCGGAAGTCACAATGATTCGAATGCCGCGGAGATTCGGGTCGCTGCGAATCTCCTGACATACGGCAAAGCCGTGCTTGCGGGGCATCATCAGGTCCAGAAGAGCCAGCCGCGGTTTCTCGGCCCGAATCAGTTGTAATCCGGTTTCCCCGTCCGCAGCGGTAAGAACTTGAAAGCCCGCCATGCGGAGTCTGATTTCGACTACACGGCGAATGTCCGCATCGTCATCAACCAGAACAATCTTCTCCATCAGTGCTCCTGCTCGATGCAATGCCTGGTTAAGCCCTTTTAATCATTAAGGATCGAAGGGTGCGTGTGAGTGTACAACGCAAAGCGTCTTTTGGAAAGCTAGTCGCTTAATTCCTTCCTCCTGTCGCACCGGGGGTGTATCCACGATTCATGCCCTGAAAAAGTAACCAGGCTGAGCAAATGGATTTTTCCTGCGCGGTTCACTGGCAAGTGTTTTGTAAGGAATAGATTCGGGCGCAGCAGCCCGCCTCTGGTTCCAGCGCGGCCGCAGAAATTGCAGTTCGGAGATTGGGCTAGCTTTTTACATGCTTGCGTCCGCTTCACCGCCGGCGACAATATTCCATCCGTCTACGGCCACTGCCGGCGAAGCCCCCTCCAAAAGGTTTTTCGAATAGCTCGCGGTAATTTTCCGCTCCTCGCCGGGCATCAGCTCAAAGTAGTTGTCTTCCCAACGGACGGGCAGGAGCTCTTCACCCTTCGGTCCTTTGTTGAGCGTCAGATGAACAAATAAGGCGAGGCTTGAGCTCGGATTCTTGACCGTCACGCGCGTAAGGTTTTTCCCGCCATGTGTCCTGGTTTTCGTATGGAGTTTCAGTTGAACCGGTGGAAGGTCCTTGAGCATCCTGAAATCCGTGTAAGACTGGGTGGGCGTGTACCACCACTTGGTATTTTTCCAATCGAGCACATCGGGCTGCGTCGAGAGCCAGTAGAAATTCGAACTCTTCAGGTTTCCCGCCGCATCCGCCAGGGTTAACCGCAAGAAATAAGTCTTGGAAATTTCCTTGAGCTCCGGCAATTCGAACACACGGGTGCTGCTGTCTGGTCCTGCATTCATCGTGGATTGCTTGGAGAATTTCTCGACGAGTTTGAAGTCGTAGACCTTGGCGGTCACAACCACTTGCTGAAATGAATGGGGCAGGGAATTGACCACGGCTACGGAATGATCGTCGTAAGAATATTGCACGTGCACCGGCTCACAAGCTTTCTTCGTCCCGAAATAACCGCCCCCGGGACGAAGGTAATAATCATAAAGGTGCCAGACCATTGAAGGCCAAGAGTTGTTGAGCATCCACTGGATGACGCCGGTGGAAACGTACTTGTTGCGGCGAAAAGCCTCGAACATGGCGCGCTCGCTTACGTAGGCCATCAATTGGGATTTTTGCGCGTAATCTTCGATGCTCGTGGCTTCGCCATATTGCTCGTTGAGGGCGTTGGTGAAAACGTTCAGGTTTGCGAATTCGCCTCCACCGGCATGGAAGTTCCAGTAAGCGTCAATCGGCCAGAGGTGATCAGAGGGCAGCATCTTTTTGAGGCTGGCCAGGGGCGGCACCGCCGGGCCGGGACTGGTTTCGGTGTTGAAGCCGTGCGCCCCGCCATGCTTCGTGTCTTCCAGCCAGTAATTGGGCGGCACCCATTCGTACGGCCCGGTCATCTTGAGCCCCGTCTGGCCGGTCACGGAAGTGGGCTTGGCGGTCGCGGAAGATTGGTAAGGCGCCGGCCATTGGTATTCCTTGAGGACTTTCAAGTACATCTGTTCGACGCGCGGCGGCGGAGGGCCGTCGCTGCCATACAACCAATCGATAAGGCACGGGTGGTTTCTCACGCGAAGGATTTGGTCCCGTAGCGAGAATTCCGCAACGGTGTAATCCTCGGGTTTCCAGTTCTTCCATTTTTCCCAGTGATCGCAACAGCACCATCCGGCCATGACCAGAATTCCATAACGGTCACACAGGTTGAAAAAATAGTCCGGTTCGATTTTTCCTTCCAGTCGGATCGTATTGAGGTGCATGTCCCTGACGTAACGAATCTCCTCCTCGGTTTTCTCGGGCATCTCCCGAAGCATCATGTCCGGGGACCACCCGGCGCCGAGGATCAGAATACTCCTGCCGTTCACTTTGAACTGGCGGTAGCCGTGCTCGTTCAGCTCTGCGGTGATTTCCCGAATGCCAAACTGCGTTTCGGCGGTGTCTGAAACCCGGCCGTCAGACTCGAATTCCAATTTGAGGTCGTACAGGTTTTGCAACCCCATTTGCCAGGGCCACCAGAGCCGGGGCTTCTGAACGTTCAGTTGCGGAAACTTGTCAGCTTCAAAGGTCACCTTGCGAGTTTCGCCCGCCGCGAGCTCCACGCTCTGCTCGAACTCGATATTTTCAATCCGCCCCTTCAGATTTCCACGAACAGTTTGGTTGGAAGCGTTTTGGAGCATCGCGCTAACGCTCAAATGAGCCGAGTCGAGCGAAGGTAGATCCAAATGCGTCAGCACTTGAGGGTGTCGCAACGCGACGGGTCCCGTGGCGGTGAGGTAGACAGGACGCCAAAGGCCCATATCTTTGTCCGGAGGCGACGGGTTCCAATCCACCCAGCTGATGCCCAGATCATCCGCATTCGGAGCCGTGACTTCCACGGCCAGGGCATTCATTTTCCCAGGCTGAGCAATCCCCGTCACATTGAACTCAAAGGCCCTCCACATGCCAACCACTCTATCGGTGCCGGCAATCTTGTGTCCGTTCATCCAGACGTTGGCGCGGTAGTTGATGCCGTCAAAATGCAGCCAGATTTGTTTGCCCTGGAAACTGGAAGGTATCTCGAAACTGGTTTGGTACCACCACGCCGGCTTAAAGGGACTATCGTCCGGCATTTTCAAATTCGAAAAATTCTTGGCAATGGGATAAGTGGTCCCGGGGATCGAGCGGAGATTCATGCCGAAATAAGGGTCGGGGTAAACCTTGTTTTCTACGAGCGCCGCAACGACGGTCGAAGGGACGGCTGTCGGATACCAGCCGGATGGGGTGAATCCACTCTCTGAAAGGGCACGGCCATCCTGGTTGACGCGAGCCGAAGATTGAAGGTGCCACCCCTTGGCTAAATTGACGGTAGAGAGTGGCGGTTCGCTGCTTGCGGCTCCCGTAGAAGGCATGAGGCTTGCGCTCACAAGCAATAGGGCTATCAAGACGCGGATTAACGTTTTCACTCTTATTCCTCTTATGCGACAGGTTTGTGACCCAGTGTGCCACAGGCTGCCAACCACAGTCGATTAGAATTAACTCGAAGTTTGCTCGGGATTGATGAAATCCTCCTCCGCCTTCGTTGACTTGCCGCCTTGCATGCCCTAAGATGCGCACTTCGTTGGCTTTTGAATGGGTTGCAGGCCATAGACGCCCGTGGAGGTTCTGGGTGGCCGAATGGGAGTATGCACAAACGGACCGTTCTGAGGAGCTGGCCCAGCACCACATTTTTTCGATGATAAAACGGCAGCCGGGCGGCGACGTCATATTTCGAATCACAGTGCGGGAGTACGCCACTCCGCCGGCGGGCCAGCGCCTGCGCTTTTTTGCGGAGGCGGATAAAATGGTGAATCAGAATGCGGCAGCAATCCTTCCTTCGGGTTGGGGCGATTCGCTGCTCAAGGCCCTGGGGGATTGCCTGCGACTGATCCGCCAGTTTCCCTACGAAGGAGATGAGCGGGACTGAACGCGAGCAGCAGGCAACTCTGTGGAGCAGCGCGGGAATTTC
Organism: uncultured Acidobacteriota bacterium; assembly: GCA_964481715.1. Taxonomy (GTDB): domain Bacteria; phylum Acidobacteriota; class Terriglobia; order UBA7540; family UBA7540; genus JAHEKS01. The sequence goes on from CAYZVR010000026.1 coordinate 12,244, forward strand.
AAAGGCGGGGTCCACGCATTCATTGCAAATCAAAAAAAGTCAGATCAAACCCGGCGTCACTCTGTTTGCGATCACCGACAGCATCAAGATGGGCGAGGATTGTCGAAAGCTGGAGGAGGAAGTGGACCAGCTGATCCGTCAAAACGAAACGCGTGTCATTTTTGACCTTTCCGATGTCAATTACCTCGACAGTTCCGGCATTGGGTCCATCGTAAAGTGCCTCTCCCGCCTGAAGAAATCCGGCGGGGCATTGCGCCTGGCGGGCGTAAAAGGCATGGTCGATGGCGTTTTGAAACTGACCAGGGTTAATACAGTCGTTGAAATTTTCCCCACCGCACGGGACGCCTCAGAAAACTTCCTGTAAGGCGGCGAACGATCCCGAGCGGAAAGGTCAAGGCGTCAGGGAGAAGCTGTTACTACAGGTCGCAGACGACTCCAAAGAAATGATTGGGCAATTCCAGGTCCCGATATTCTCATCTTGAAATTCTAAGGAGGGACTCGTGTCTGAACAGACTATTGACCATTTACGGTCCAGATTTCGAGGCGAGCTCATCCAGCCCAGTGATGCCGGGTACGAGAGCGCCCGCAAGGTTTACAACGGCATGATTGACAAGCGGCCGCGCCTGATTGCGCGCACCGTGGACGTTGCGGACGTGATCGCCGCAGTGGACTATGGCCGTGAGAACAAAATGCTGGTGGCCATCCGTGGAGGCGGACACAACGGCGGCGGTCTGGGAATCTGCGATGACGGTCTGGTGATCGATCTGTCCCGCATGAAGAGTGTTCGCGTGGACCCGGTGGCGCGTGAGGCGCGCGTCGAAGGCGGCTGTGTGGGGGGAGATGTTGACCACGCGACGCACGCATTCGGTTTGGCCACTCCCAGCGGCACGATTGCTTCGACTGGTGTGGCGGGATTGACGCTGGGCGGCGGGATCGGTCACCTTTCGCGCACATACGGACTGTCCATTGACAACCTGCTGGGCGTGGACGTGGTGCTGGCGGACGGGAGCTTCGTGACTGCCAACGAAAAGACGAATCCGGATCTCTTTTGGGCGGTGCGCGGCGGAGGCGGCAACTTCGGGGTGGTCACTTCTTTCCTCTTCCGCCTCCACCCTGTCAAGATGGTTTACGCGGGGCCGACCTTCTGGCCCATCGAGCAGACGCCGGAAGTCATGAAGGCTTACCGGGAGTTCATCACTCAGGCGCCGGAGGATGTGTCCGGCTTCTTTGCTTTCCTGACCGTGCCGCCTGTCCCCTTGTTTCCCGCCCACCTGCACGGCCAGAAAATGTGCGCCATCATCTGGTGTTCAACCGCCAGCCCCGAACAGACGGACAAAGTCACTAAGCCCATGCGCACGGTGGGCAAGCCGGCGCTCGATCACGTGGGCCTGATGCCATTCCCGGCGCTGCAAAGCCTTTTTGATCCGCTCTACCCGGCGGGACTGCAATGGTACTGGCGCGCCGACTTCGTGAAAGAACTTAGCGATGAAGCGATCGCCAAGCACCTCGATCATGCTTCACGCCTCCCCACCGGCCACTCCACCACACATATCTATCCCATTGACGGTGCGGCGCACCGAGTGGGAAGGACCGACACGGCGTTCAGCTACCGCGACTCCACCTGGGCGCTGGTGATCGTAGGCGTGGACCCCGACCCGGCCAACAAAGACAAGATCACCAAGTGGTGCAAGGATTACTTCGACGCGCTGCACCCCTACTCGGCCGGCGGCGCCTACGTGAACTTCATGATGGAAGAGGGTCAGGAGCGCGTCAAGGCTGCCTTCCGGGAAAATTATGATCGCCTGGCGGCCATCAAGAAAAGATATGACCCTGCGAATCTTTTCCGAGTGAACCAGAACATTCGGCCCGCCTGACAAGGACTCTCAATCTGGCCGGCTGGTTCGTCTAGCCAGCCAGACTCGTTCTGGTCCGGTTATTCATTGCTCTTGCCAAACGTCTCGCCCTTGCGATATCAATATACCTTTCAAGAGTGCTAGTATTCCGACGCGGCCCATGCAAGTAACCAAACCCCGAAAAATTTTCGACGCAATCATCGTGGGCTCTGGGGCGAGCGGCGGTTGGGTCGCCAAAGAGCTCACTGAACAGGGCATGCAAGTCCTGATGCTCGAAGCCGGGCCGCCCCGAATCCCCACGCGCGACTTCACCGAGCACGTCTGGCCCTACCAGTTAAAGTTTCGAGGTTTCGGCGACCGGGCGAAACTTCTCGAGAATCAGCCCATCCAGCGGCTTTGTTACGCCTGCGACGATTACGGCCATCAGTTTTTTGTTGACGACCACGAAAATCCCTACACGTTTCCTCCCGACCAACCTTTCATGTGGATTCGCGGGAGGCAGGTGGGCGGAAAAACCTTTTGTTGGGCGCGGGAAAGCTACCGCTACAGCGACTACGAATTCAAAGCCGCCAGCCGCGACGGCTACGGGGAGGACTGGCCCATCGGTTACAAAGACCTCGAGCCTTACTACGACAAGGTCGAGGACTTTATCGGAGTGAGCGGTTCGGCAGAAGGGCTGGAGCAGATGCCCGACGGCAAGTTTCTTCCACCCATGAATCTTTCCTGCGGCGCGCTCCAGGCCCGTGAAGTGATCGGGAAGAAATTCGGCTGGCGGGTCATGCCGGATCGCGTCGCAAATTTGACCGTGCCCCATCGTGGCCGCCCCGCGTGTCACTACTGCGACGAGTGCCAGCGCGGCTGCCACTCGGCTTCTTATTTCAACAGCCCTTCCGTGACGCTGCCGGCGGCGGCGCGAACCGGCCGGTTTACGCTGGTGAGCGATGCGGTGGTCAGCCACCTCCTCATGAGCAAGGATGAAGCCCGGGCTCAGGGCGTCTTCTACATCGACCGCACAACCCGCTCCCAGCGTGAAGTTTACGCCAAGTCTGTCGTGCTGGCCGCCGGAGCGCTTGAATCCACGCGCATCCTGCTCAATTCCACTTCGCCGCGATTTCCCAAAGGGGTGGGGAATTCGACCGGTGTCCTGGGGCACTATCTGATGGACCATTTCACCGTCGAGGGTGCCGGCGGAGGGATGCCTTCCATGCAATCTTCCAAGCGCGAACCGGTGGGACGCCCGTGCGGCTTTCTGATTCCCAAGTACGCAAACGTGGGATCGCACCGGACCTCCGATTTCCTGCGCGGCTATCGCTTTGATGGTGACGGAAGCCAGTCCTTGTACGCCCACGCCTTCTCCATTCCAGGGTATGGAAGCGAATTCCGGCGCAAAGTGCGCGAGGACATTCCCTATTACTTCGGCATGATGGCCCAGGGCGAATGCCTGCCGCGATACGATAATTACGTGACGCTCGATCCGGAGCGGAAAGACGCCTGGGGGATTCCGGTTCTTCACATCCGGGCGAGTTATGGAGAAAACGAGCACGCCATGGCCCGCGCCATGCGGCGGGATTTGCTCGACATCATGGACGCCATGAAGCTCAAAAACATCTCTCCGCCCAGGCAAGAGCTGAATCTGTTCGGAAAGAATATCCACGAGTGCGGCACGGTGCGGATGGGCGACGATCCGAAAAAAAGCGTGATCAACCGGTTTAATCAGGTTCACGACGCCAAAAACATTTTCGTCGCCGACGGAGCGGCTTTTGTCACGCAGGGTTGTTACGAGCCGACGCTGACCATCATGGCATTGGCGGCTCGCGCCGCGGATTATCAGGCGTCGGAATTTCGACGGGGCAATATCTAGCCCAAGTGGAATCCGCGTCCATGCGGCAGAGGACGCTCGGAAAAAAGAGTGATGAAGGAAGAAGAAGCCAAAATCCGGGGAGATGGCAGCGGAAAAACCGAGCTGACCAGGCGCGAATGGATGCTTCGCCTCGGGGAAGCGGCGGTCCTTTTCGGCTTTTCGGGTTCGTTGCCGGAAGTGGAGGCGAAGGCAGCTTACGCTTTGAGCGCCCTTACTTCTCAGAAATCCGGACTTCCGCCGGGACTTTTCGAAGCGTCGAGCGAACACATGGCTCACGCCTTGATGAGCGACGAGCGCTTTCTCAAAATTCCTCCCGGCAGTGAAACCGATTACGTCCGGCCACGCGAAGGGCCTTACCAGCCGCAATTTTTCTCACCGGGTGAGTTTGAGGTCGTCACGCGATTGGTTCGGTTGATCCTCGGTGAAATTTCAGAACCGGCGGGCACCGAAGCGGAGACACGAGGAGCAAGAGACGCGGTACTTGCCGAAGTGGCCGATTGGATTGACCTGGTTGTTGCGAACGCCGCCTCGGTCCGTGAAGCGGCGCGCCGGCTTGCGCCGGAACACAAAGCGCTGGCGGTTCGTTACTATGGGTCGGAAGCGGTCAATAGACTCGAAAACGCCGAACCCGAAGGAATCTGTCGCGAGGGACTGGAATGGCTCGATCGGGAGTCGAAAAAATTGTACGCTGGCGCATTCCTGAGCCTCGAGGAATCTCAACAGATCCGAGTGATGGATTCGATCAGCGATACTCGTCCTGACCTGGCCCATGAGAATCCGGGCACGCGCCTTTTTGCCTTCCTCAAGCGAGAAACCGTTCGCGGCTTTTACACTTCTCGACTAGGACTCAAGGAATTGGACTACAAAGGCAATGGATTTTACGTGGAGTGTCCCGGTTGCACAGGCAAGGGCGAGTGACCGCCTTCCACAACGGCGATCAGGATGAGCCGCCCGATTTTCTCGGCCCGGTCTGCTGAGTGAGGCCTTTGCCTTCCTCCAGAGTGAGGAATCGGTTGATGGGGGGCTTCTGAATCGTTTCTTCTTTCCCGTCGGGCCAGTGGATTTCAATCAAGTCGATTTGGGTCCGATCACCCAATCCATAGTGCAGGCGAAGATCGCTGGCTGAGATGTAGCTTCCGCCGCTCCGCACTTCATCCCATTGAACAAGATCTCCGGAGACCACCTTGACGCGGGCGCCCAGGGCGTCGCGATTGGGCGGCGGCGCGACGGTCTTGATGGTCACCCAGTTGTTGCGGTTTCCGCCTTCGTTCCTGAGAATTGTCGGTTTGCCGTCCACGTTGTTGATGACCACATCGATGTCGCCGTCGTTGTCAATGTCTCCAAACCCCGCGCCCCGGCCGACCCGGCGCTGCATCAGCGCCTCGCCGCTTTGAGCGGCGACTTCTTTAAAGGTTCCGTTCCCCTCGTTGTGAAACAAAAGGATGCGCTGCGCGTAAGTGCTGCCCACATTAACGCTGTCCACCTGGGGATAGACGTGCCCGTTGACGACCAGCAGGTCGGGCCAGCTGTCGTTGTCGTAATCGAAAAACGACGTGCCCCAGCCCACGTAGGGTCCCATCACTTTAGCTGTCCCGGCTGAGAAGGAAACGTCGGTGAACATCAGCGGGGTATCGTGCCGATAGAGCGCGTCATACTCGTCCACGAAATTACTGACAAAAATCCCCAGCCGGCCGGTATGCATGTAGTCGCCTACTGTGACGCCCATGGACCCCTGTTCGTTTCCGTCTTCTCCGACCGCCACGCCCGCCAGGAATCCTGTTTCTGTCAAAGTGCCGTTGTGGTTGTTGTGATAGAGAAAATTCGGTCCGCTGTCGTTGGCCACGAAAAGGTCCACCCATCCGTCGTCGTCCACGTCGGTCCATACTGAACCCAGCCCGTATCGCCCGTCGGGGTCGGAAACCCCGGCTTTCTCAGTCACATTTGTAAAGGTCCCGTTGCCTTCATTGTGAAAGAGCGAGTCGCCTGCCCCTCGCAATCCCCGAGGACCGCACTGGACGGCGATCCCGCGATACTGGCAGAATTTTCCCTCACCGAACTTCGGCAGGTCCTCCAGCTTGAAATCAACGTAATTCGCCACAAAAAGGTCGAGCCAGCCGTTATGGTCGTAGTCGCCGAACGCCGCACCCGTGGACCAGCGAAGGTCTTCCACTCCCGCCTTTTCGGTGACATCCGTAAAGGTCCCGTCGCCGTTGTTGTGGTAGAGATGGTTCGGCCCCAGGCATGTAACGTAAAGGTCTTCGTGGCCGTCGCCGTCGAAATCAGCCGCCGCTACTCCGAAGGCCCACCCGGGAAATTGCACTCCTGAGTTTGCGGTCACATCAGCGAACGTCCCATCACAGTTGCCGCGATACAGTGCACTCGGCGAGCTCTTAGGGTCGTTGGCGGTCGCGACCGTCAAGGCGTTGGTAAAGTAAATGTCCAGGCAGCCGTCGTTGTTGTAATCGAATAGCGCCACGCCGCCACTCATGGATTCGACGATGTATTTCTTCTCCGGCGCTGAAAGGTGGCTGAAACGGACTCCGGCGTCCTCGGAAATGTTAACAAACAGAACGTTGTTGTTCTTTCCCGACGGGACTTGCGACACTGTGTCCAGACCGGTGAAGAAGAGTCCTACGAAAATAGCGATGAGCGGCAACCTACGCATCAGCGAATGTACCTCATCGGTGGGTTCCGGAAGCGGAGAAGGGTAGCTGTTCGCTGCGTTTGATTCTTTCATCGGTCCGCTTTTGAGTTTGGCGATAAAGCTCTAGTTCGCCGCCGGCGAGTGTTGCATCACCCAGCTTCGCAAAAGCCTGGCTCAGTTGATAGTGATACTTGGGCTCTTCCGGATTGAGGTGAGACGCTGATTCGAATTCCTGACGCGCCTCTTCGTATTGGCCCTCCCGGATATGGACTAGACCCATTGCATAATGGGCGTCGGCATAATTCGGCTGTCGTTCCAGAGCTTGTGCAAGGAACTGCCGGGCCCGGGAGTTGTCGCCGGTTTCGTAAGCAATCATTCCGAGATGATAGTACGGCGCCGATTGGTCGGGATTAAGACGCAAACTCTCTTCGAATTCCTTGCGCGCCCCCTCCCGATCCTTATCGAGAAAGAGCACCCAACCCAGGGACAGGTGGCCGGTCGAATCGTCCGGCTTCAGCTCGACATATCGTTTGATGAGCGGAACCGCGTCGTGATAATCGGGCGTGTTCAGGAGCGAATCTCCAAGAAGGAGCAAATACTCGGGGCGGTCCGGCTCGATTAATACAGCCTTACGCATCGCCAGGACGGCTTCGCGGGCCAGGTTGTTCTGCAGACTTACTTGCGCAAATTCGTAGAGCAGTTCCACGGAGTTGGGCGCCACTCGTCGCGCCTGTGCCAGGTAGTTCCACGCGCGCGAGCGTTCACCGCGCTTCAGAGCCACGCCGGCCAGCTGGCGCAAGGTTGCGACGGAATCCGGTTTGCTCGCTAGGACCTTTTGAAGACATGTTTCCGCTTTCGCAAAGTCTCCGATGGAAAGGAATAGGCGTGAAAGCACTTCCCAGAAGTCCAACGGTCGGCCCGAAGGTGGAATGGATTCCAATTCCTTGATGGCTTGGTCAAACTTCTTCTGATTCGCGTGCAAGAGGGCCAGGTTATAAAGGATTTCGGGCCTTCGCGGAAAAACCACGACGGCCCGCTCGTAGGTGGTGAGCGCGCGGTCGGGTTGAGCCTGTCGTTTGTACAGTTCCGCCAGGTTGAGATAAGCGTCTAACAGCGGTGGACGAGATTCGATCGCCCGAGTGAAGAACTGCTCGGCTTCCAAAGGCCGATGTTGCTCCGCCCGCAGGATACCGAGCAGGTTCAACGTTTGGGGGTTTTCCGGGTTTTCGCGCAGATGCTTTTCCAGGAACTGCTCGGCACCTTGGAGGTCTCCCGCCTTAAGCAACTGCTGGGCACGATCGAGGGACGATGTCCCTTTCTTCTGAGTTTGTCCCCTTTCGGCGGGACTGGCGAGGACGAAGACGAGCAGAAGCGGTCCCACTCTCAACACCTTGGCGAGGGTCGGAATTGTATCCTGCCCTCGAAAAGGTACGAACCTTCCCATTTTGCTTAACAGCACAAAAGTATCGTAAGCCAGCGGGCGAGCCCAAGTCAAAATTTGGTTTGTTTGCCCCCGCCCTTGAAACTGAGCGTGTGTATCCGGATTACTTGGGAACTGAAAGTTGGAACTTGCCAGCGGCCTCCGAGGAGCACTATGATTCGCGTAACATAAAGTTGACTTTGTGAGGTGATCGTCAATGAAAAAAAGGAAAATATCACTTCTCCTAGTGGGAGGCTTTTTTATCACAATCTCTCTGTTCTCGAAAGATATCTGGGACAAGCCCTTTTCTCAATGGAATCGAGGCGACGTCCTCAAAATTCTCAACAACTCACCCTGGGCTCGCGTCGAGACGTTCGGTAGTGCGATGGGACGGGACCTGGAAACGGGACGGATCGGAGACGCCGGCGCTGGGGCGCGCGGCGAGCGGGAGAACTTCAACAAGTTTACCATCCGGTTTTTCTCGGCCCTACCCATCCGTGAGGCCTATGTCCGCATGTTTCAAATCTCCAACAATTATGACCAAATGACGCCCGAGCAACGCCAAGAATTCGATGCTCGATTCAACCGTGCCTTGAATCTTGATTTAAAGGACCGAGTCATCGTCGCCGTGGACTTCGCGTCTTCGGATCCCGACGCAAACCGTGACATGAAGCTCTTTTTTGACACCTCAACCGTGGAAACATTGAAGCAAAATGTCTACTTGATCAGTCAAGGGTTGGGCCGAGTCGAGCTGAAGGAGTACTATGCGCCCAGTTCCGATGGGACCGGGGCTAAATTTGTGTTCCCGCGGACCATCAATGGAACGGCGATCATCCAGCCGGGAGATCGGGAGATAAACCTCGAGTTCTATATCCCTCCGTTAGACCAGAAACTGTTCGTCAAGTTCAAGGCGGCGCAGCTCGCCTATCGGGGCGAGTTTAGCTACTAGATTTTTGTTGAGAGCCTGGTGCCCAACCGGGAAAGCGTAGCGCCCTGCCCCGACTAAATGTCCCACAAAAGATCTTATGCTGGCGATGAATTTTCCGCTTGACATTGGTTTTACGAGTGGACTAGATTTACAGGCGATTGGTAGTCATTCGCAAGACGCTTCTTAACCTCAATAGCAGTCGGATTC
>CAYZVR010000027.1:0-8585 GCA_964481715.1 uncultured Acidobacteriota bacterium
TACGGCGAGGAGCAGGTGAAGGTCTGGCGGCGCAGTTACGACGTCCCGCCTCCCCCGCTCACGACGGACGACGAGCGCTATCCGGGCAATAACCGCCGTTACGAAAACCTGCGGCGAAAGGATCTGCCGCTCGCGGAATGTTTGAAGGACACCGTGGCGCGGACCATGCCCTACTGGCACGACACGATCGCGCCCGCCATCCGCGCCGAAGAGCGCGTAATCGTCGTCGCTCACGGCAACAGTCTGCGCGGGCTGGTGAAATATCTCGACGACGTTTCCGAGGACGAAATCGTGGAGCTGAATATTCCCACCGGCATTCCGCTGGTTTACGAGCTTGATGAGAACCTGAAGCCACTCCGCCACTATTACTTGGGCGACGCGGAAGCCGTCCAGCGCGCCGCGCAGGCCGTGGCCGACCAGGCGAAAGCAAAGAAGTGAAGATTGGTTCCGCGGAGGCGTGAGGTTCGAGGCCGCCAAGTCCGCGAAAATTGCCTTCTTTCGGCAAAGCAGAGCCGACAGGTCCAGCCGAATCAGCCATTTACCAAATGAACAAAGCCGCATTGTCCGGCGGCGCCAAGGCGACGCAAAAGCCTCCTATTTGTCCCAGAAGTTGTTTGCGGGCCTATTTTTAAATGTTATAATCCCATGAAGTCTCGAGGGACCACTTAGGTTCCTACGCTGGCTTGCTGGTGGCGGCCGCTGACACTGCGGGGAACGGGGCAACGAGTCTTTTCACGCCTGCACTGGGTCGAGAGAGATTAACAGGTTCTGCCATCCGGCAGAAGGCCGGAGTTCAATGCGTCTTGATACGCCGCGACAGTATGTTGGCGTCTGCTTAATCGCTGCGGGAATAGTGTGGCTGGCGGCGCTGCCTGCCGCAGCCGCAGAAATCGTCCTCGTAGATGACGGAAACGGACGCAAGATTTACGTCAACCTGGACGACTCAGCAAATCTGAAGCCGACCCGCGCATTTGCCTCCGTGCGCTCCACCACGCCGCCACCCGAAATAGACAAGCTGGTTGAACAGACGGCCCAGCGCTACGAAGTAGACCCTAAGCTCATCCGCGCCATCATCCAGATTGAATCCGATTTTGATTCGCGCGCGGTTTCCAACAAGGGCGCTATGGGACTCATGCAATTGATCCCCGCCACGGCCCAGCGCTTCGGCGTCGACAACCCCTTCAACGCGAAGCAGAACATCGAAGGCGGGGTGAACTATCTGAAATACTTACTGGACCTTTTCGACGGCGACGTCACGTTATCGCTCGCGGCCTACAATGCGGGCGAGCACGCGGTCCTGCGCAAAGGGGGCGTCCCGACATATACGGAAACCGTCAATTACGTTCGGAAAGTCAGGAGCTTGTACGAGCCGGGGTCGGAGTCTAATCCGGTTACGGCCCGGACCAAGCCGGCTAACCGTGTGGCAATTTACAGGTACGTAGACGCTGCCGGGGTGGTACACTATACGGACGGGGGCGACCTGTAGGTCGAACCTCACGGGGGCCTGCTCCGGTGCTCGCGCCAGAACGCCGGTCGCAGTGGGTGGCTAAGTTAAAAGTTTTTTGGGGAGGGGACACTACTAAGGATAGCCCAACGTTGACCATCCAACGTGTTTCAACCGGCTCTGCCCTTCTCCTCGCCAGCCTGCTGGTCTTCCCTTTACTTTCCTATTCTGCTCCTGAACGTTCGAAACGCGCGCAGGCCACCCAGGCTTTTGACCGCGCCGAGTCTCTGCGAGGAAGGCTCGCCGACAAACCCGAGACGGATCGGGAGCTTTCCGATTACAGGCTTCTCATACTTGCATACCACTCGGTCTACCGCCTGGATCCGAGCTACGGAAAAACTCCGGTTGCGCTCGAGGACATCGCGGAACTCTACCGTGAGATGGGGCGGGTGTTTTCAGAGAGCCGCTACTTCGACGAGTCGCTCAAATCCTACCAGTTTGTGATGGACCAGTACCCGTATTCCGTTCAGTCCCACGAGGCGCCTCTCGAAATCGCGGACCTCTACCTGGTTGACCTTCACAAACCGGAAGAAGCCCGCAAAGCGATTCAGACTTTTCTCGACAAGTATCCCAAATCCGACAAGGCCGACGAGGCCAAGGCCAAGCTCGCGGTGGTTAAGGAGACGCTCGAAGCGAAGCGTGCGCCGTCCACTACGGTCACCAGCCTTTCGCAAGCCGCCAGTTCCGCGCCGAACAGCGTTTCGCAGGTGACTGAAATCCGCCATTGGGTAGGTCCGCACTATACGCGCATTGTCATTGGAATGAACGGCGGCGAGGCCAAATTCGAAACCGTGCGCCTTTCAAACCCTGACCGGATCGTTCTCGACCTGCTCGACACGCGGCTCAGCGCGGCGCTGGCTGGAGCCAAGTTTCCGGTCGGAAACGGATTTCTCCGTCAAGTGCGCGTGGGACAGTTCAGGCCCGGCGTCACGCGCGTCGTCCTCGACGTCGAAAAGGTTCAAGACTATTTTATTTTCCCCCTGCCGAATCCCTACCGGCTGGTCGTGGACATTCACGGGCCTCCTGATGAGACAACCGAGAAGGTGGAGGTTGCCAAGGTTGGTCCGTCCGAGGAGGGCAAGACTTCGGAATCCACGGAAGTCACGGCCAGCGTGAAGCCACCTGTTGTCAGCAAAACCAAGGAAGAGCCGAGGGCCAGCGCGAGATCTGCCGTCAAGTCAGGACCCGAAGCTGATCCAAAGGGCAAGACCGGCGCCCCGAGCGGGGCCATGAACAAGACCGAAGTGGCGGCATCGGCGCCCATCAAGGCCGCCGCGCCGACCGAATCCGGCTCGCGGACGCTGACCCGCGCGCTGGGACTCAAGATCGGGCGAATCGTGATTGATGCGGGCCACGGCGGCCACGACACGGGAACGATCGGCCCTTCGGGGTTTGAGGAGAAGGAATTAGTCCTGGACGTCGCCCTGCGGCTGGCCACACTCCTGCGTGACGAAGCGGGGAGCGAAGTCGTTCTGACGCGCTCGAATGACACTTTTATTCCGCTCGAGGAACGGACCGCCATCGCCAACGAAAAGGGCGCTGACCTGTTCATTTCAATTCATGCCAACTCCAGCCGCGACAAATCCGCGCGGGGCATCGAAACCTATTACATGAATTTCACCTCCGACCCCGGGGCGCTGGAAGTGGCGGCGCGCGAAAACGCCACCTCGCAGGAATCCGTACACGAGCTCCGCGACCTCATCAAGAAAATAGCGCTCACCGAAAAGGTGGAAGAGTCACGCGAGTTCGCCACCCTCGTCCAGCGGGATATTTACAAGCACTTGGTGAAGGCGGGAAGTAGGCAAAAGAATCGCGGAGTGAAGAAGGCGCCTTTCGTCGTGCTCATCGGCGCCAATATGCCATCTGTCCTTGCGGAGATTTCTTTCCTATCGAATCCCACCGACGAACGCCAGTTAAAGAAAGGTGACTACCGCCAAAAAATCGCCGCGGCGCTTTATCAGGGCATCACTGACTACACCCAGAACTTGGGTGGAATTAAGGTCGCCCAGCGAAGCGATGCGTCGGTCAGACCGTAAATGATGTCGAGAGTCTCCAACCTCCAAGTCCCTGAGCTACCCTTCGAAATTTCTGCTATCCTTATCCTTGATGAATGGAATCGCGGCGAAACGGCTGGCGCTATGTTTCGCTCTCCTGGCAGCAACGGCCCCCGCGTGGGCTGAGAAACCCACGGTCATCTCCCTTGCGACATCCAGCCAGTGGCGGCTCGAAAAAACCCGCAACGTCGAGGTCAGTGCGGTCCGCGCGTGGGGAGGCGACCCCGCCCTTGAAGCCGAATACGGCGTCAAGTCACCCAAGCAGCGCACCTACACGCTCTATCCGGAAGATAAATCGGTTGATGTCATCTTCGAAGAAGCGCAGGATGTTTCTTCCGCCTATGGCCTGATGACCCTTTACACCACCGAGGAAATGACCACCTTCGAAAACCTTCCACTGACCGTGGTGGGCAAGGGCATAGCGCTTATGGCGCGGGGACGGAACTTCATCCGGGTCGTGCAGCCCGCGGATGCCTTGACGTCCGCACAAACCGCGGACGGCGCCGAAAGTCCTCAGGGGTCTCGCGAGTTTCCTCTCACCCTCAGCCAACTACGCTCGTTGCTCCAGATCGTGGGAGGCTCCGGCCCGTCACCGGACGACTTGCGTAGCTTGCCGAGCGCACTGCCCGGCCGCGGGCTTGTCCAGGGAACTGTGAAATACCTGCTGGGACCTGAATCGGCCCGGCGGGTTTTGCCCTCTTTCCGGTCAGACCTGATCGGTTTTACGCAGGGCGCGGAAGTTCGAGTGGCGCGCTATCGTAATGCCCAGGCCCAGGTATGCGTTCTTGCCATCACGTACCCCACCCCGCAAATCGCGCGCATTCGCTTTGAGGCTCTCGAGAAACTCCTCGACGTCAACCGGGAAAAGGGACAAGGGTCCGTTTTCGGCAAGCGCAGCGGCTCATTCGTCATCCTCGCTCTGGACGCAAGTTCGGAGAAGTCGGCGCAGGATGTGCTCGAGCGCTTCAGCACCACCGGTTATGTTACGTGGAGCGAGCGTTATCCGGACGAGAAACCCATGGTTTTGCAAATGGTCGAGTTTGTCCTTGCTAATTTGATCTTTACTTTCATGCTCGCGGGGTTCGCAGTGGTTGGAGGATGCCTTTTCTTTACCACCAAAGTTGTGGCCCGAAAATGGTTCCCCAAAACCGCCTGGGGCCAGCCGGATGAGGCCACGATCATAAAACTCAACCTCCAGGGATGGTAACTGTAGTATTTTCAATTAGTTGAAATGATGTTCTTGGGCGAGAATCGTGCGAATCGGCCAAAAATGCGGCATTTAACGCTTAGGACCGTAATGATTATGTAACACATTGAAAATAATGGCCTTAGCCAAGACAAAAAATGCCTAGAAATCGCTTGACATACCATGACCGTTTTTCTAGACTCCATGCGAGTCTAGTTTGGCGGGGCGCGTCCGCCATTCTATTCTCCTCTCAAAATGCTCACCCGGAGTTTGGCGGAAACGTCGGATTTTCCGGGTGAGCATTTTTATCTCCGCAGGCCGGCGTAGCTCAGTCGGTAGAGCAACGGTTTCGTAAACCGTAGGTCGGGGGTTCGATTCCCTTCGCCGGCTCCATAATCCTCAGCGTCCCATACGAGATCATTCCACCGAATCCTAAGGGACAGTCGTAAACCAACTTCGCCGTTCTCACGACCGCGTGGCTACCGACTCCGGATGTACCAAGGGAACGCGAGGATCGGGCTCCGGCCATTTGCGCAAGTGCACGTAGCGCGGATCGTCGCTCGCAGCAAATGAACGGGCGCTCCCTGCGAGAACGTTCAGGTAGTAGACATTGTATCCGTGCGCCGCGACCACGGGATGATAGCCGTCCTTGATCAGCACCAAATCACCGTCCACAAGCTTCAAAGTGTCGTCGCGAGTCCCGGCCGCGTCGTAAAGGCGCTGGAAGGCATACCCGTCAGGATGGTCGATCCGGTAATAGTACGTCTCGTCCAGGTCCACTTCCCCGGGCGGGTTGTGGATGTCATGTTTGTGCGGCGGATAGCTCGACCAGTTGCCGCTCGGAGTGTAGACCTCGCAGATGAGCAGCTTGTCCGCGGGAAAGCCCGCCTGGATGAGGTCCACAATCTGGCGAGTGGCGTTGCCTCCGCCGCGTACTTCCATGCGACAGTCGGAGGGCCGAATCAAGCGCGGTTGGAGCGGCTTGGTAGAAGGCGCGCGGCAGTCGGCAATTTCGCATGTGGTTACCGCTCGGAACTCAAATGGCGTCCGGCAGGGCAAATAGACGGCGTAAGGAAATCCACTGAAAACGTCCGGCCGCCCGCCGATTTCGCGCGGGCCTTCGCCCCAGTCCGCCACCGCGCGTCCTCCCAGCACAATGAAGGCCGCTTCTTCTTCGGCCGTAGTGCCCTGCCAAATGTCGCCTGCGGTCAATCTGCGCACAGAAAAATTGATGGTGTTCCACCCAGCCTGCTGGCGCGTCACTGAAATCAGGACGCCGCCTTCGTCCGCTGGAATCTTTGCGGGATGAATCAGGACTTCCTCAGCGTAATTCGCCCTCGCCATGTGGACCTCCCTGGAAATTCGCTGACAACAATGGATGATATACCAAGCGCAAACTCGCAGCCAGCCTCCGAATCGGTCAGCGCGCGAGTCCCGGAAACCGTCTGCGTAGAAATTTGAACCGCCGAGCCAGTAAGCTACTAGCGGGCCGGCGTCCGCTCCATCGCCTTTTGGGTCACCCAGTCTGTCCACCTGGAGCTTTCTCCGCTCGCGAGCAATGGAGAACCGTCCAAAACAGCTTCGGTGAAATTGCGTATGCAGGGAAAGTGAATGTTAGGATGCGCGGGAAGGTCCTCGCGGCCGCCGGGATGAACGAGAAGCGGGCCGTTTAGAGGTGTGAGGTCTATCTCCCCATCGGTGCCGATGATTCGAAACTCGTCTCTTGAGATGTGCGAGTTCCAACGAACGTCCACGATCCCACGCACCCTGGATTTGTACTCAATGATCAGGGTTGCGCAGTCCTCAACGCGCGTGCGATGAACCACGTTCGAAAGCTGTGCGCTCACTTCCACAGGTTCGCCAAAAAAGTAGTTGAGCAGATCGATCCGGTGCGAGCCGATATCGTACAGAGGTCCGCCCCCGGCCTTCCCGGGATCGAGCAGCCAGGAACGCCGCCCGTCTGCGTCGGTGAACCAATCGTGGCAGGTAATGTAAGCCAAAAGCGGCTGCCCGATGCAGCCTTGCTCGATCAGACACAGAGCGCGATTGACTTTGGGATAGGTGCGCCGGTAATAGGCGACTCCCAAAGTCTTTCCCGTGGCGCGCGCCGCCTCTACCATGGAACTCGCCTCGGCATAGTTCATGGCCATTGGCTTTTCGCACAGGACGTGCCGGCCAGCCTTGAGCGCGGCAATCGCCTGCGGCGCGTGAAGGAATACCGGTGAGGCGACGTAGACGGCATCGACGCGATTATCTTCAAGAGCCTGGTCAAGAGTAGTGAAAACCTTTGCGCCAAACGGCTGGGATTTGGCGGGATTCCGCGTGAGGATTGCGTACAGGCGGCTCCGGTTTTCTTCCAGGATAGCTGGAATGACCCGCCGGGTCGTAATGTCCCCGATTCCGATGACCAACCAGTTGAGAATGGAATCTCCCATCAAATCCAGGAACCCAAGAGGACTTCTACCAAATCTAAATCGTCCAATTGCTTGCAACGAATGCGCAAACCAAAACTGATAATAGAACCAGAACCAGAAAAATCGGCAGGACAACGGCCCGCAGAGCACGACCGCCGAGGGTAACGGCGAGGGTCCCTTTGACAAGCGTGTTGGCCGCGCTGGCTAGAAGGATGGCAGCGTTGGCCGTGCCGGGCGCCAGCACCCCTTGATGGGCCAGCCGGGCGGTGGACACTGTAATCGCGTCTACGTCGGTAAGGCCCGCCAGACCGCTCGCCACGAACAGGCCTGCCGTGCCGAAGTATTGATGAGCGGCCCGGGCCGCCAGCAGGACTAATGCGAACAAGAGTCCAAACTTCACCGCACTGCCAAGCTCCATGGGATTCTTCACTTCCAGAACAGCCGTGGCGGTCTCGCTTTTTTTCCGCCACAGGTAGATTCCGGCGAGCAAACCAGCCGCGGTGGGGATTGCAATTGGACCCAACAGTGAAGCGCCGAGGTCCGGGTCAACCACCCAGGTCAGAAATAAGACCCGCACGAACATGATGGTAGAAGCAAGAACGATTCCCAAGGCGAAGTACGCGGCGACTTCGCCCTTTGCCTCGCGGGCCTCTTTCGAAAGGCCCAGCGTGGTTGCCGTACTGGAAGCCAATCCTCCGAACAAACCCGCGAGCGCCATGCCGCGCCGCACACCCAAAAAGCGCATGAGCACATAGCCCACCATGCTCACGGCGGAAATCAGGACGACCATCCACCAGATCAGCCGGGGATTGAGCACACCCCATGGCCCGTAGGGCCGATCCGGCAGGAGGGGCAGCACAATGACTGAGACGATTCCAAATTTAAGGATAGCGTAGATTTCCTCGGTCCGAATCTTTTCCGCCAATTGGTGAAGCGGGGTCTTGACCGACAGAACCACCGCCGTCAAAACCGCAAAAGTAGCGGCGGGAATCACGTAATCGAATGCTGAGAGGACACCGAAGAGAAAAGTGAGAATGGCCACGAATTCTGTCGTGGCGCCCTTGTGCGGACCACTGGCCGTGAGCCAATAGGCCGCCACAACCATCGCGCAGACTCCCGCGAGGGCCACCGGCAATACCCACACGATGCCGGCCCGCGCCACCAGCGCCGCGAGGAATCCGATGAGGCCGATCAAGGGAAACGTGCGCACGCCCGCGAACAGCGTCTCTTCTTCCCTCTGCGAGTGCTCGCGCTCGAGGCCGATCAGCAGGCCCATCAGCAGGGCCATAGCCCCATTTTGGGCGATTTCTAGATAAGTGGGCATGCGGCAACGAATTCACGCCAAGAGAGAGTGAACCGGGGAAACCGGATCCTATATCAAGCCTGGACATTCTCAATCGTCAGGCGTTCGTCTGCGTTCCAGCCGG
>CAYZVR010000027.1:8620-21008 GCA_964481715.1 uncultured Acidobacteriota bacterium
CAGTTGCGGGAAATCCTTGACCAGCGTCCGCTGAGCGCGCCGAAGGTCTTCCTCTTGTCTTTGGCGGGGATTTCGGGCTGTGTGAAGATAAAACGGCAGCGACCTGTACCAACCGCAATCCTGATGGGCAATCAGGATTAAGCGCTTGTGCCCATGGCCGTCGAGGAGGTATCGAAACCACTTCCATCCCGCCCAGGAAAACTTGGGCAAATATTCGACCAGGGTGAGGGCCTGCGGGCCGCCGGGAATCAAAAACAGGTCGTAGTTCTGGTTCAGCCTGAGGCCGCGGTCCAGGAATTCCTGAACGCCCGCCTGGATACGATGATCGGTACAATGAACGACCAGCGTGTCAACGGGAGCGAGATTGATTTTGGAGGAAGATTCAAATACCGGCATCGTGATTTCAGTTGGTCAAGTGCGAGCGGCACGGACGAAGTCGTTTAAGACGCCGCGGTTTCGCGACCATGCCGAATTGCATGCACAAGACGGTGGCTATTTTTCCGCCTGCTTCTTGCCCGAAGCGAGCGCGCTCGGCGCGATCACCTCCGCAGCCGCTTTCGCAAGCTCCGAGGTCTTTCCACCGCTGACCCCGAGCTGGGAGAGAACGGTTGGAATGTCCAGACCAAGCGCCTGCAACTGCTGGAGGAGGCTGAAGACCAGCGCCGGCCCGGTGCGCGCAATGCGCCCAATGCCACCCGTGCCGTCCCCGCCGCCGTTGCCGTTTCCCTGCTCGATGACCACCACTTTGTCGATGTTCCCGAGCGGTGCAGCCACCGCGCCGAAAATGCCAGCCGACGATTCCAATATACTCGGCAATTTTTCCAGGATGGTCTGAAGTTTTGCCGCGTCGTTGAATTCCTTCCAGGCCTCAGCCTTTTTCAGGATGGCCTGAGCTTCCGCCACGCCTTGTGCCTCAATGGCGCGCGCCTGCGCCAGTCCTATCGCCTCGATCTTGGCGGCCTCGGCTCGGCCCTCGGCCTCTACCGCCGACGCACGGCCCATACCTTCCTGCTTCAACTTCTCCTGCTGCGCTTGCGCCAGCGCGATCTGCGCCGATTTCTGCCCTTCAGCCTCCAGAATGGCTGACTGCTTTTTGGCTTCGGCTCGTAGAATCGCCGCCTGCCGCTCGGCTTCAGCGGGTTTAATGACCGTCGCTTCCAGCTCTTTCTGCTTTCGAAGGACTTCCTGCTCCTGAACCGAAATCTGTTCCTGAGTCCGCTGCTTATCAACGCGTACTTCCTCCACCACCACGGCTTGACGGGCCTTCGCCTCCGACAGCGGCCCGGCCTGAGAGGAAGTCGCTCTTTGGGTTTCTATTTCCGCCTGGTATTGCGCCTGCCTTACCTGGAATTCACGCTGCGCGGCGGCAATATTAGCATCGGCTTCAAACTTGGCTTTTTCGCCATCCTGCAAAGCGACAGAGGACCTGATTTTGGCGTCGCGCGTCGCTTCGGCCTCACCGATCGTGGCATCGCGCTTCACCTCCGCGGTACGCTTCTTGCCGAGAGCGTCGAGGTAGCCTTCTTCGTCGCTGATTTCCTGGACCGTGAGAACGTCCACGCCGATGCCCATGCGCTCCAGGTCTTGCGCGGCTTCAGAGGTCAGCTTCTGGGCAAAGCTCTGCCGGTCGCTGTTGACCTCTTCCACCGTCAAGGTGCCGAGGATGGCGCGCAGGTGGCCCTCCAGAGTCTGGAAGATGACCCGTTGAATCTCCTCGGGCGGCATTCCCAAAAAGCGTTCGGCCGCAGCACCCAGAGAAAGGTCATCGCCCTTAATCTTGACGTTGGCGACGGCTTTCACCGAAATCGGAACACCCTTGAGCGTGTAGGCACGCTTAATTTCCAGGGGAATGGTAAAAACGTTCAGCGAGAGGTAATCGACTTTTTCGAGCAGCGGCCACTTGAATGCCGCGCCGCCTCTCACCATCCGGTAACCAACCACCTTTCCGTCGGGAAGTTTGTGTTTGCGACCGCTGATGATCGCCACCACGTTGGGCGCGACTTTGATGTAGTTCTTGCTGAATCGCGAAAGGGCGACCAAAAGAACCAATGCCAGGATGACCGCTATCACAATGACCGTGGATGACATGTCGTACCTCCTGTCGGCTTTCGGGCCGCGCGACGACCAGCCCGAATCACTCGGCGCGACGCACCAGAACCGTCTCGCCGACAATCTCTTCGACCTTGACCAGCGTATTGGCGGGGATTCCTCCGCCATCTTTCGAGCGCGCCACTTTTTCAACCACACTGTCACCGATGGTGCAGCGGATCTGCCCCAAACCTTTGGCCGGAATCGCCACCGTTACTTCGGCCGTGTTTCCCACCAAGTCACCGATGCGGACATGGCTCGAAGCCTGCTGGCCATACAAGAAACTCGCAAAGAAAAAAATGATGCCGCCGAAAACCACCCCGCCGCCAAACGCCATCGCCGTGCTGACGCCCAAGCCGTAATTCAGGTAGCTTCCGATCGCCCCGAAACCTCCGAAGGCTGTCACGAACACGCTCAGGATACGCGTGCTCAAGAGACTCGGCCCGCCTCCATGCCCATCCACGTCGTGATCGAGGTCACCGTGCTCGAAGAGGTCCCCAAAGATTGAGCTGCCTACGACGAACACAAATCCGAATACCGCGATGGCAATGAAGGTCGTGAACGCGGAAATGAACAGCAATATAGCCATCAACGTAAGCCTCCGCCATGCGAGGGAGCCGCCCTCGTCAGCAGAAATCCTAGCGATGCGGACGAATCAAGCTTCAAATGTGCGCTCAATCTATAGCCAGGCTGGACGGAAGTCAAGACATCACTTCAACAAGCAAATGCGGGGCGGTGAATTATGGTGGAAAGAGTCCATCGAAGGTTTCGCGGGGGCGTGACCCGTTGGTTTGACTACCAGGGGAGCGGGTACATGATCCAGGCGAACAAAACGGCGACGCCCACGAACGCGCCAAAGACCTTGGCTCCATAGATGACGCGCTCGCGGGGCGTATCCTTGCTGAGAACTCCAAAAACCACGGAGACCAGGAAGGAAAACAACAGCATGGCGGGAAAATGTGTCAGAGCCATTTTGGGATTGGGTGATTGAGCGATTGAGTCATTAAGTCATTGATTCATCCCAGAGGCCAGCTTTCCACTGGTCCAGCGGCTCAATGATTCAATGGATCAATCTCTTCACTTGCCATTTGTCACTGGTCACTGCATTTACGGTTTTCGCCCCATGGCGATGTCGAACGCGTCAATCACCGTCAGCACATTGAGCATTCCCGCGGCCACCAGAAACGCCGTCCCGTAGTCGGTGCTGGCGAAAAACGGGTCCCCGGCATAGCCGAAAAATTTGGCGATGGGCATGGCAATGCCCACACACATTTCGCCGAGGTAACCGAGCGATTCGAGATAGGAACCGGTCCCGGTCGTGTAAAACTCGCCCTTCATAGCGAGCCCGAATACAAACAGCCCCACGATGGCGCTGAATAGGATCAACGCGCGCCCCTTGCGCCCCAGGAGGAAGTGGCCGAAGCCCGGAATCAGCCAGCCCGCTACGCAAAGCCGGACGAGTTTCGCCGTGTCCGGGCGCGGCAGTTTTGCCTCAGCCACGGTTTTGGATTCGTCTTTGACGTTTTCTTCTTCCGCAACCGCTTTCTTGGGCATACCCTGGGCCTTCACCTCGAAGACGGCACGCGGCGCCCCTGCCACTGACGCGCGTGCATCGCAAACTCATCACGGTAACACAGCTTATTACGAAGCGGCAAGGATGGGCACCACGCTTTGCTGGATTTCGCCCGTCACTCGAGCGTCGTGCTCTTCCACGTAAACATTGACCTCGGTGCGCACGCCGAATTCGGGAAGGTAAATCCCCGGCTCGACGGAAAAACACGTTCCCGGAATGATCCGCCGGGCGTCGTGGGTCTCATAGTTGTCCATGTTGGCGCCGTTGCCGTGGACGTCCTCGCCGATGGAGTGTCCCGTGCGATGAACGAAATAATCGCCAAAGCCGTGCTTCACGATCACACCGCGTGTGGCGTCGTCCACTTCGTATCCGTAAATCTCTCGCCCTTCTTGCTGCGCTTTCTTCACAAAATGAATGGCGGCGTCCCGGGCTTCGCGCACGATGCTAAAGATTTCGGTCTGGCGCGCCGGCACGGTATCGCCCACATATCCGGTCCAGGTCACGTCGAAGTAAACCGCCCCGGGCTTGCGCTGCTTGGCCCACACGTCCAGAAGCACGAAATCGTTGGCGCGAATCGGCAGCGAGCTTTCTTTCGTCGGCGCATAATGCGGGTTCGAACAGTTGGCATTGACCGCCACAATCGGCGGTTCGTCCGCTTCCAGGCCCTGCGCGCTGTAAAGCCGAGCGATTTCCTGCTGCACGTCGTATTCGCCAATCGTTTTGCCGGCTTTGATCGCGTCGCGGATCATGGCGAATCCGGCGCGAATAGCGGGGTGCACGACTTTGCCCGCTTCCAGGTGCATGGCTAACGCTTCCGTGGACCAGCGGGCCTCGAACATTTGCACGAGATCGGCGGAGGAGACCGGCTCGACGCCGAAGCTCCTCAACAGCTCGATCGTCCCGGCATCCACAAGTCCGATGTACGGAATGTCGTTGAGCGGCGAATACTCCATGGCCACGCGCGACTTCCCTTCCAGAATTTTCTTGAGCTTTTCGCGCTGCTCTTTCCAGGACGAATATTCGTGAGTGGCGCCTGGCAGGCCCTCGAGGTTGCCGCGCTCGATCCGGTGGACGAGCTTGGCGGGCTCGCCCGAGGCCGGAATCAGGTAATACCACCGCCGCGTGCACATTGCCGGGGCAATCTTGAGGACGCGATAGGCAATGGGATCGCGGTGATGATGGTCGTAGAAAAGCCAACCGTCGAGCTTTGCTTCGGAAAGCGCCGCTTGAATCTTGGTCAAGTTCATGAATTCACCTCGCAAGATTGCCGGATTTCAGTTCTGAGTTTGTGAGTGGCCTACACCGCTTTTGCCTCGCTCTTTGCCTCACTCGGCTTGAAGATCCTGTCGTAAATCACCATCAAAACTGCCCCCGTGACGCCGATTCCCGTCACCACCCACCACATTTGCTCCGGCTTATGGCGGACGTCTCCGAAGTAGTGGAGCAGATATCCGCCCAGCGGTCCTGCGATGAAATACCCGACGGCGATGGGCAGAAAAGCATAGCCCATGTAAAGTCCCTGCTGGCCGGGTGGCGCGAGCCGCGAAATATAATCGTAATAACGCGCCGATTGAATGATTTCGCCGAGCGCCAGAAAAACGAGTGCCCCGATCAGGCCCGCGGTTGACGGGTAGATCGCCAGAATCAGCCATGCAAGGCTTGAGATGAGCAGTCCCAGCGTCATGGCGGAGAACGCGGGAATCTTACGGGTCAGATAGGCGATTAGAATCTGGAAGCAGATCACGACGGTCGAGTCAATGGAAAGTAGCAGGTCTACATTTGCATTGGGGTCCACGTACCCGCGCAAGAATAGCGGCGCAGAAATGAATTCCTGCCAAAAGACGATGTAGAAGCTCGAGAAAATGAGGAGGAAAAGAACGAAGCGAAAATTGCCCAGGACCACGAACATATTCTTGATGGCGCTCGCCACGCTCGCCACCTGCTGCTCGCCCGACTGTGCCGGCTCGCGAAAGAAAAAGAATGTCACTAAAAACATCAAGAAAACGCTCAATGCCGAGACACGGAAAACGTTCTCGATGCCCCACCCCAGTTGTTTTCTCACCAGCCAGGCCACAATCGGACCCAGCATGCCGCCGATATTGACCAGCGTGTAGTAGATCGAATAACCGATGGAGCGGACGTTTTCGGTCGAGGCCCGCGCCGTCGTCCCCGCCACGCACGGCTTGACAACCGCTGGCCCGAGCGCCGGAATCATCAAGATGGCAAACACCAACCATTTGTCGGACAAAGCCTGGCGGGCTGATTGCATCCATGGAGCCGAGAGAGAACCCAGGAGAAAGTAGCCAATCG
This sequence comes from uncultured Acidobacteriota bacterium, assembly GCA_964481715.1. Classification (GTDB taxonomy): domain Bacteria; phylum Acidobacteriota; class Terriglobia; order UBA7540; family UBA7540; genus JAHEKS01. The sequence goes on from CAYZVR010000027.1 coordinate 14,592, forward strand.
TCATCACCAGGTAGGCGAACAGCAGCGCACGTCGGAACCCGAAGCGATCCGCCAGGGTCCCACCCAGCACCGGCAGCAGCCACACCACCAGGCCGAAGATCCCCATCATCCAGCCGGTAAGTTCCTTCGAAAAATGCAGTTGTTCGTTCAGGTATATTGCCAGGACCGCCGTTGCGCCGTAGTAGGCCAGGCGCTCGAAAAGCTCCGTGAAATTGGCCACCCAGAATGAGCGCTCGAAGCCGGTGCGGATTTCGGCGAGGCGCTGGCTGAAGCTCACGCGCGCCTCCTGCCTTGTCCTGCCAGCGCGTTGAGCTTCGCGACGGTTTCATCTCCTGTTCGACCTGTAATCCGAATCAGCTTGCGCCGCGACCTTTGACCGGAAAGTATCAGTACGCACGCTTGCGGAAGGCGCAAGGCATGCGCGAAGAATTGCACGCACGCTTCGTTCGCCTGGCCTTCGGTGGGTGGTGCGTGAAGTTCCAGTCGCAAATCCCCGGAGGAATCTATAGCCAGCCGCTCGCGGCTCGCGCGCGGCTTGACCTTGAGCCAGAAGCTCACGTTCTCGCGTTCGATTTGATACAGCGGTCCCACCAAATCGTTCAACCTTAATTCCGCGCTCCGAAAATGCCCGTTCCCACTCGAACCATCGTCGCGCCCTCTTCGATGGCGATTTCAAAATCGTGCGTCATCCCCATCGAAAGGTGTTCCATTGAACCATGGGACAAACGCGCGTCGGCGATCTTTCGAGCCAACTCGCCCAGGCGGCGAAAATACGGACGCACATCCTCGGGGTCTTCACAAAATGGCGGGATGGTCATCAGGCCGCGAATTTCGAGGGTCTCAAGTCTTTGCATTTCTTCGATGAGGGGAAAAACTTCATTCTCTTCCACTCCCGATTTCGTCGCCTCGCCGCCGAGGTTGACCTGAATCAACACCTTCAACCGCTCGCCTGTACAAACGGCGGCCTGATCGAGCTTTTGCGCGAGTCTCACCGAGTCAATCGAGTGGACCCAGTGGAAGAGCTCTCGGGCATGTTTGGCCTTGTTGGATTGCAAGTGACCGATCAAGTGCCACTCGACCGTCAAATCGGAAAGCGCGGGGCGCTTCGTGGCAGCTTCCTGCACGCGATTCTCGCCGAAATCGCGGAGCCCTGCATCGTAGGCCTGCCGGATGAGTTCGGGCGGCACCGTCTTCGACACGGCGACCAGGGTCACTTCTTCCTGCTTGCGGCCCGCACGGAGGCAGGCGGCCGCGATACGTTCGCGAATCCGCGCCAGGTTTTCGGCTACATTCTCCATCCCGATTCTTGCTCCGCGCGCTTAAGGCCACGCCATTCTATCATCTGTCCTCACTGCACCGGGCTTGTGACTCGAGGACGCGCAATGCTACGATGCATCAGGGATATTTTTGAAAATCGTCGTCCGAGACAGAAGCCGGAGACCCACACCCAACTACGTGTCAGGAAGCTAAATTTGAAGCGCCGCGGCATTTTTATCACTCTCGAAGGAATGGACGGCAGCGGAAAGAGCACTCAGCATCGCTTGCTCGTGAAGTACCTCGTCAAGCTGGGGCTGCCCGTCAGGGCCACGCGTGAGCCGGGCGGGACTCGGATCGGCGAAAAAATCCGCGCCGTCCTCCTGGGATCAGCCACCAAGAAGCTTTCGCCGCACGCTGAGCTCGCTTTGATGTATGCCGCTCGGGCCGAACACCTGGAGGAGGTGGTCCGGCCGGCGCTCGCCCGTGGCGAGATCGTCGTAAGCGACCGGTACAACGACGCGTCGTTCGCCTATCAAGGGTACGGTCGTCGGCTCGGACCCGCTGCGGTACGCGCGCTGGATCGAGTGATCTGCGGGCCAACCCAGCCTGACCTGACGCTGGTCCTCGACCTTCCCGCACGCGATGCCCTGGCGCGAGCCCAGGGGCGCGAGAAGCGACGGAAGTCCCGGCGAGGACGGTTCGAAGCCGAGGGGTTGAAGTTCCACGAACGCGTACGCAGGGGATATCTTGCCATTGCTCTCAGCGACTCACGGCGCGTCAAACTGATTCCGGCCGACCAATCACTGGCGGAAGTCCAGGCGAATCTTCGAGGGCATGTCAGGGCTCTTTTGATCCGTTGTGGAAGACTATGAGCTTTGATTCCTTCCTGGGAAACGCTCTAGCCGTTCAATCGGTGCGCCAAATGCTTGCGAGGGGGCGCGTCCCCGGCGCTCTGTTATTTGCCGGCCCGGACGGCGTCGGAAAGAAAACTCTCGCACTGATGCTGGCCAAGGCCTTGAACTGTGAGCGGCGCGGGGCGAATGGCGACGATTTTTGCGGAGAGTGCGGGAGGTGCCGCAAGGCCGAAGAAATGCTCGCCTCAACGCGTGAGGATTTGGAGAGGCGGCGCGCCCTCAAGGATTCCACCCGGCGCGTTGAAGGCCTGATCTACTTTGACGTGCAGCTCATTGAGCCCATCACGCGCTTCATATTGATTGAACAAATCCGCCAGCTCCGCAGCGTGGCCTATACACACGCGTTCGAGTTCCCGCGCCGTGTTTTCATCGTGGATCAGGCGCAGGCGGTTCACTGGCAGGCCGTGGATTTGTTGCTTAAAGTGCTCGAAGAGCCGCCACCCACGACGACCATGATTCTGATCTGTCCGAACGCCCACGAGCTGCGACCAACCATTCGGTCGCGGTGCCAGCAGATTCAGTTCGTCCCGGTCGACGACGCCGCAATCGAAAGCCTGATTTCCCGGGAAGGCCGCATTGACAAAGCGCATCGGGCGCTCGCCGCTCGGATTGCGGGAGGGAGCGTAGCCAAGGCGCGGGCGTTCGACTTGCCCGAATTCCTGGGCCGCAGGCGACCCTGGCTGGATTTCTTGGAAAGCATCGCCGGAAAGGGCCGTGGTCAGGGAGCCGAACCGGACTGGAAAAAGCTGTTTGACTCAACGCGCTCCCTTACCGAAAAGCGCGAAGGGTTTGAAGACACCCTGCGGACGGGGTACTCCTTGCTCCGCGATTTGATGCAGGTTCAGCTGGCCGGCAATGTTGAACGTGTTGCAAACGTGGACCTCCTTCCCGAGCTCAAGGCGTGGGCCGGTAGGCTCGACCTGGGGGGGATCGGAAAGCTCAAGACGGCGCTCGACCAGGCCTATCGCCTTCAGACTCGAAATGTGAACCAGCAACTCGGTCTGGACGCGCTGGCGACCGAGCTGGTGGAGAGCCGGCGCCCGTCTCCAGCCTCACCCTCCCGCCACTGAAGCCATCGCGGGGGAGGCCTTTGAACCGATCCGGGGCTGCCGACCGGCGGGAAAGGAAAAGGGGGTTGCGGAGCAGCGGGGCCTGTGCTAAGCTATTAGGTAGCCTTAACCTCTTTTGTAGCCGGGAATAGTTTTAATTCGCGAGAAACCGAGCCGCCCCAATTGTCATCATATTTAAGTATTGGGTGCCTCGATTCGAAATCTCTGGAGGAACTCTAAATGTCAGCCCCCTCGGGAACGGGACGTAAGGAGCGTGAAATGGTTAACCGAAAACTGATTCGCCCGTCTTTGTCTGAGATTCAGGATCAAATGGGAGGCCGCGTCCAGCGGAAGAAGCCCACGCCGCCTGAACAGACCAGCGCCGAGAGTTTTTACTATATCAAGCAGATGCAGGCGCGGACGCCGATGGTGGTAGTCTTGGAGACTGGAGAAACCATCCGCGGCGTCATCGAGTGGTACGACAAGAATTGCATCAAAGTTCATCGCGCGAACGAACCAAACCTGCTGATCATGAAGACCGCCGTTCGATACATGTACAAACAAAGCGAATCCCGGACCGGCTCAGACGGCGATTCCGGGAACGGAGCTGGAAACGAATGAGATGCTGTCATGGTGCCGGTTCCGCCGGAAGGATTGACAGGGACCGGAGCCGCGAGCAAGGGGGGACTGGCCGTTTGAGCCGATCTGGTGCAATGGTCTTCGCCGTTGCGTCACTCTTTGCCGTATTTGCCATCCCCGGAGCGGTGTCGCCGCAACAGCCGAGTAAGCTCAGGGTTCCCAGTCTATCCAAGATTGAAGGGGGCAGCACGCGCCAGGCGTTTTCCGGCAAAGTGGAATCCCTGGACACCAAGCGCAAGCTTTTGAGCGTGAACCCCATCGAAGGCACCGGAACGGAAATTTTTCCGATTCGGAAATCCGTCCAGGTCGAGTCGCCAAACGGTAACAAGCTCGAGCTCTCTGAACTCAAATCCGGAAGAGACGTCATCATTTACTACGAGCAAAAAGGGAGCCGCCGCACGGTCAAGGAGATTATCGTGCTGGATTCGGGCGCTGATAAGACCGAGAAGAAAGCGGCGCCACCTTCGTAACGAGGGCCCATCCTCAAAACGTTCCCACGGCGGCGCGGTTCCGGGCAAAGCGCTCGCAAGGGTCCGAGACAGGCAGCCGATCCGGCCACTTTCCATGAAAATCGGGATTACCTGTTACCCCACCTATGGCGGAAGCGGTGTTGTGGCCACCGAGCTGGGCCTGGAACTGGCCGCCCGGGGGCACGACGTTCATTTCATCAGCTACGCCGTGCCGGTGCGCATGACGGAGCCCTCTGAGCGCCTCCACTTCCACGAAGTGGAGATGATGAACTATCCTTTGATCGACCATCCGCCTTACACGCTGGCGCTCGCCACCATGATGTATAACGTGGCGGTCAACGAATCTCTCGACCTTCTGCACGTTCATTACGCCATCCCGCACTCCGTCAGCGCTTACCTGGCGCGCGCCATGCTCACGACGCGAAAGCTTCCCTTCGTCACTACCTTGCACGGCACTGACATCACCCTGGTCGGCGCCGACCGTTCGTACCTTCCCATAACCCGTTTCTCGATCGATCAAAGCGATGGAGTCACGGCCATTTCCGAATACCTGCGACGGGTCACCCTGAGCGAATTCGAGGTTCGGCATCCCGTCGAGGTGGTGCCCAATTTCGTCAACTGCGACGTGTTCCAGCCCGCTGACGGCGATTCGCGCCGCTCGGAATTCGCGGACGACAAAGAAAAGGTGCTCGTCCATCTTTCCAATTTCCGGCCCGTCAAGCGCATCCCCGACGTCATCGAAATCTTCCATCTCGTACGGCAGAAGATCCCCGCCAAACTCCTGATGATCGGCGACGGTCCCGAGCGCACCACTGCGGAATGGATGGTCAGGGACAAGAAACTCTCCGAAGACGTGATTTTCCTCGGCAAACAGAACCAAGTGCAGGAACTCCTTAACTGTGCCGATGTCTTGCTGCTCCCCAGCGACCTTGAATCCTTTGGCCTGGCTGCCTTAGAAGGAATGGCCTGCGGCGTCCCGGCTGTTTGTTCTCGTGTGGGCGGAGTGCCGGAGGTCTTTACCGACGGTGTGGAAGGATTTCTGGTTGCGCCGAGGGATGTCAAAACCATGGCCGCGCGGGCGCTCGATATCCTTACCAGCCCCGAGCGGCGTGAACAAATGGGAAAGGCCGCGCGCCAGCGCGCCCTGACCCAGTTTTGTTCTACCAAGATCATCCCACTCTACGAAGACCTTTACCGTCGAGTGGTGGAAAATCGGCCGGCGTGATCTCCGAAACAAATTTGAACCGCATAAATTCGCATTAATTCAGACAGCCACCGATAATTAAGTTGACTCGTTTCAGCCAGGAAGGTTTGAAAAGGGCGCTACGGAACGTGCGCGACCGGAACCTTTTCGAAAGACGATTGCTTGCCACTATCTGGGCGGCTAGACTTGGCGGGCGGGCCTCAGTGCACTAAGCGTCCAGGAAGCAATGCCCCAAATCAACAGCCCTGCGACCACGCCGCCAACCACTCCTCCCCCGAGCAATTCAAGGAGGCGAACCGCCACCCGGCCTTCTGTTGGATCGAAGAAATGGGTCTTATAAAGAGGAGTTGCGCTGGCGAGCGCGGCCAGGAAGATCCAAGAACGCCAGACCCAACCCAGCACCAATGAGGGGACCATCAATTGCCGTGCTGAGACCAGGCCCATTCGCGGCCCAATCCCGCCGAGGTAGAGGGCGCCGAGTAAAACCCCTACGGTCGAGCTCCACGCCGAGGCGGTCGTCGGGGCAAAGTTCATGGCTTCAGCTGCAAAGCGCAACGTAACCAAGCCACCCAAAACGGCGCTTGGTGCGACGATGATAGGCCATCGGTGGAGGAGAAACAGAAAGGCGAGCAAGCCGAAAACGATGGGGGAAGTTAAGACGCTTAGCGCAAGGTGGATGAGGGCATGCGTTCCCAGGTGCTGCCAATTCTGAAAACCGAATGGCGCGTCTGCAAAGTGGCTTCCCGGCAACCGCAATGCTCCCGAAACGAGCAGGGCCAGGGCATTCCATCCGCCCGCCCAAGCGGACACGACGAGCGCGGGTATCACCAATTGTCCGAATCTTGTGATCCCTCGAAGCGGCGCCACCGAGCCCAAGTAAATCA
>CAYZVR010000028.1:0-10140 GCA_964481715.1 uncultured Acidobacteriota bacterium
CGAATTCATGAAGATTTTTAAGATTGATATCCCTCTTTGGCTGGCCTACGACCGCTGGACGGCGCTCCGCACCGCCGAAAATATCATCGCGCGAAGGATGGCCCTGACTTCCGACCCGACCCTTGTACAAGGCACGCAGCCTTTCCTGGAAAAGGTATCAGCCATCATGTCCGCACATTCACCGGAGCTTATTCGGCAGGCGCACGACATGGTCGGCGCGCCGAACCTATTCGGCCTCCACGTAGGATTCAACCTCCCGGCCTTTTGTATCGCCCTGGTCATCACAACCATCCTGGTGATCGGTATTAAGGAAAGCGCGGGTTTCAACGCCGGAATCGTCGTGTTAAAACTTTCGGTCGTTTTGTTCGTCATAATCCTCGGAATGAAATACGTTTCCCGGGCCAACTGGGGTCATGACTGGTCGTCGTTTGCCCCGATGGGGTTTTCGGGCATTGGGTCCGGAGCAGCCTACATCTTCTTTGCCTATATCGGCTTTGACGCAGTTTCGACGACCGCCCAGGAAGCTAAAAACCCCCAACGCGATCTGCCCATCGGCATCATCACCTCACTGTTAGTCTGCACCGTTCTTTATATCCTTGTGGCAGGTGTTTTGACAGGTATGGTGCCCTGGAACGATGTCAACATCGAAGCCCCGATCGCACACGCTTTTTTGGATCGCGGCCTGACCAAAGCTTCCTATCTGATTACGGCGGGTGCCCTGGCGGGCCTGACGAGCGTCATGCTAGTGATGCTCCTGGGGCAAACGCGGGTCCTTTACTCCATGGCGAACGATGGGTTGCTGCCTAAGAGCTTTTTCGCCGCCATCCATCCAAAGTTTCGCACCCCTTATAAGAATACGATTTTGGTTGGATTCGTCGCCGCGATCGTCGGCAGCCTTTTTCCGATTGATGACATCGGAAAGATGGTCAATATCGGGACTCTCCTTGCCTTCGTCATGGTTTGCATCGCGGTGGTCGTTCTGCGGAGGACGAATCCGAGCCAACCGCGGCCTTTCCGGACCCCTTGGGTTCCGGTTGTGCCCCTCTTGGGGATAGGTTTCAACGGCTATATGATGCTGAAATTGGGCTGGGTTAATTGGGCCCGGCTGATTGTGTGGCTGGGCATCGGCTTGGCGATCTATTTTGCCTATAGCCGACATCATAGCCGGGTGCAAAAGCTTAATTCCGGCGACCCCAGCGCAGAACCGAAGAGATAGGTAAGTCCCAGGCAAAGGTTCCGTCCAGGGAGGTTGCAGCCCTCGCTTCCATAAGCTTTTGGCGACGAGAAGGTCTGGCATCGGCGGAAATGTTGACCTCAGTCCTCCAATCCATTCTTCAAGAATACCGCACCCGCCGCATGGCACGTTTCACCTTTCTGATTCTTATATACGGCGCTGCGCTCGTAGCCGCCGATTTCGTCTCGACGGGTGCGCCAGCCGTCTGGTGGTTTGTCTTTTGGGTGGCATTGCTCGTCTCGGGAATTTACTACCTGCTCCGGCTGATTGGATTTGTCCGCCACCGCCTGCTTTGGCGCCTTCGCCGCCGCCTGATCGTCACGTATGTGTTCATGGCCGTCGTTCCGATAATGCTGATCCTCCTGCTGGGCGCGCTGGGAGGATTCATCATCAACGGCCAGTTTGCTGCATATCTCGCTAACCTCCGGCTCCGCAACCACGCCAACAATCTTGCCCAGTTGAACCGCGTGGTGGTCCACGAAGTTCACCAGTCTTCGCCGAAGGACGCCCAGGAACTATTGGACGGTTTGAAAGCGTTTTTTGTTTCGGAACTGTCCGAGCACGCGCAAAGTTATCCTCACCTGGAAGTGACCTTGCGGCTGGGAACCCTCACGCGCGCCTTCCGATTGGACGGAAGCGACCTTCCAGAGGCGGTAACGGTTCCCGAATGGTTCAAGCAAAAAGAGTTCTCCGGCTTTGTTATTGACCACGGGCAGATTGAGTTGCGGTCTGTCGCGCGCGCGCAGACACCACAGGGTGACTTGCTGGTCATCCTATCCCAACCCTTTACGCCTGAGCTTCTGGATCTGGTTGCGACAGGGATCGGGCCGGTTGGCGTCTTCGTTCCGCAAGGTTCAAACGCAGAGAACTCCAGTGGAGCCGGAGCCAGCCTGCGAACAGGAGAACCGGGAGCCCAGGTGGAGAACGCGCCGGTAACGACTGTCGCCTCGAAGTCCGTTCCCTTGCCGGCTCCGGCCACTCTGCTCGATTACAAGGTCTACGGCGCATCCACACTCGAGCCTACCCTTTGGAGCGGAACCAAAGAAGAGCAGGCCGGCGACGCGGTTTTCATCTATGCCTCGTCTCGAATCGTGACCCTCAACCGGCAGCTCTTTGTGACGCTTGGGCGATTTTCGCGCGTTTATGTGACTTCATTCGTGGTGGTTGCCGTCATCTTTTTTGCGCTCGAGGTTCTCGCGCTGATTGTGGGCATCCGGCTGACGCGCTCGATGACGACTACGGTGGACAACCTCTACGACGCGACAGAGCGCATCAAGGCGGGAGATTTTTCCTACCGCATCGGGCGTCCTGCGAGCGACCAGTTGAGCGCGCTCGGCGAGGCGTTTGACAACATGACGGCTTCGGTCGAGCGCCTGCTCAAAGAGTCACAGGAAAAACTGCGCCTGGAAAGCGAGCTGGATATCGCCCGCGAAGTTCAGAGCCAATTGTTTCCCCGGGTGGTGCCGAAAGTTAAAGGCCTTGAGCTGTTCGGAGTGTGCCGACCCGCCAGCGGCGTGAGCGGTGATTACTACGATTTTCTGGAGTTGGGAGAAGACTGCGCGGGGCTGGTGCTCGGGGATGTGAGCGGCAAGGGGATATCCGCGGCGCTTTTGATGGCCTCCATCCAGTCGTCGGTGCACGCCCAGTTCTACGACGGGCGGTCACCGGCGGGAGCGGTTGGGTCGCGTCCGCCCGCGGCCGCGGAAGTTGTTGCACGCCTGAATCTGCAGCTTTACGAAAGTACCCCGCTCGAAAAGTATGCGACTTTCTTCTACGCTGTCTATGACGGAAGGACGCGAAAGCTGACCTATACAAATGCCGGGCACCTTGCGCCCGTCCTGTTTCGCCGCGGCTCGATTGAACGCCTGAACACTGGGGGCACAGTCATCGGCCTTTTTGCCTCGCAGGAATACCAGCAAGAGGAAATCCAGCTCGAGCCCGGCGACCTCCTTCTGGCCTTTACGGACGGCCTGACGGAACCCGAAAACACCTTTGGGGAAGAGTTCGGCGAAGCACGACTGCTCAAGGCGGCGCAGCGGGCTCTCAGTGGCACTCCGGAGGGAATCGTAGAGGAGATCTACCGCGACGTCAGCGAGTGGACGGGAAGCCCGGAGCTTCAGGACGACATGACCATGATTGTCGCGAAGACGGTCGAATAGGGCGCCCGAACCCGGACGTCCCCCTTGACAAGGCGCGCCCGATGGTGTAGACTACTACAGTAGCCTATGCCCGGGAGCGGCAGCGGCGACAGTTCGGCCATACGACGGACTGACGGGCAGGGAGAAGGAAAGGCGAAAAGGGCGCTCCGGGAATGAATAAGGGCCGTTATTTGAAGGAACGAAGCTGGAGATTTGAGGGAAACAAAGGACTTAGCAAAACAAGAAGCTAAGAACGAACTAGGAACGAAGCTAAAACGAACCGGAAAACCGCCTTTACGATCGCCGCATCCCCTCGAGCGAATTCCGAAGTCCCCAGGGCTCGGAGCGCATCATTTTCTCGCTCTTCAACCGCTTCAACCAGGAATGGAAAAATCGTCCCCTCCGCCTTTTCACACAAGCGGCTTGACGTGACCCCGCGTTCGCGGCACGTTGCCGAAATCGGCGAATTTGGTTAGACTGAACCCGCATTATCGCCCCTACGAAGGAGATCAATATTGCCCATCAGGAATCGCGTAGCTCTCGTGACCGGAGGGTCGCGAGGGATCGGCAAGGAAATTGCATTGACGCTTGGGCGCGCGGGCGCTCGCGTCGCCCTGAGCTATCGGACCAATAAATTGGCCGCACAAAAGGTCGTCAACGCGCTTCGCGCCGTCCACGCCCAGGGCATTGCCGTTGCGACCGACATTACCGACCCGCGCCGCGTCAAAGAGCTGATTGACGCTGTGGTGCGCCACTTTGGGCGGCTCGACATTCTGGTCAACAACGTCGGTGATTTCGAATGGAAGCCGGTGATTGATTCGAGTCCGGAGGAATGGCACGCGATATTGGCATCCAATCTGCACAGTGTTTTCTACGCATCAAAGTTCGCCTTGCCCGTCATGCGCCGGCAGCGATGGGGGCGTATGATCAACCTGGGCGCGGTGGGCGCCGAGCGAGGCTTTGGTCAGGCGAAGATTTCGGCTTTTTCGGCGGCGAAAGCCGGGATGGTGGCTTTCAGCCGTTCCCTGGCGCTGGAGGAAGCGCGTTATGGGATAACGGTGAACGTCGTCAATCCGGCCATCATTGACGACAAGGAGCTGTCGCGAGAAGAAGCGGAACGGATGACGGACGCGCGATATCCGGTCGGGCGCCCGGCGACCGCGCAGGACGTCGCTGAGGCCGTGAAGTACTTCGCCTCGGAAGAATCCTCGTTTATCACCGGCCAAGTCTTGAACGTCAGTGGAGGGTGGCTGCTATGAATCGCATGTCACGGCTTTCCACTCCTTCGTCGCGGCCGCTATCGCGTACATCGGCCTTCGTGCGCCGGCGCTCCGGCGGAGCGCGATTATTTGGCCGCGCCTCGGTAGTTCTGGCGCTGGTCGGCGCCTTGGTGGGTCTGGGTACAGTCGGGTTTCACGTTCTCGAGGGCTGGCCGTGGTTTCATTCCCTGTACGGGACCATGATGACAGTCTCGACCATCGGCGCGGAGCCGGTGAACCAGCTTTCCTATCCCGGAAAGGTCTTCAACGTGCTTCTGATGATCATGGGGTTCAGCGTCGCCGGATTCGTCATGGCGACGATAGGGCAGGGGGTGATAGAATTCGAATTAGGCACGTTCTTTGGACGCCGACGCATGGAAAAGGAAATCGCCCGCATCAAGGACCACATCATCATTTGCGGCGCCGGACGGGTGGGCCGCCGGCTGGCGACGGACGTCGCCGCACGCAACATCCCCTTGCTGATTATCGAAGCCGATGCGGCCAAGGCTCAGTGGGCCATCGAGCAGAATCTCCCCGTCATCATCGGCGACGCGACGAGCGAAGCGATTCTGCGGCAGGCGCGCATCGAATTTGCGCGCGGCCTCGCCAGCGCCGTTACGTCCGATGCCCAAAACGTTTACATCGTTCTGACGGCGCGCGGAATCGCAGCCAACCTCCCCATCGTGACCCGCGCCAGCGAAGAGGACGCCGAATCAAGATTGCACAAAGCCGGCGCGAATACGGTCATTTCACCTTACGCCTACGCCGGCCAGCGCATGGCCCGCACCCTGACGCGGCCCAACGTGGAGCGCTTCATTAATCTTGCACTTTCCTCATTGAATGACGGAGACCTCGACCTCCAAATCGAGGAGATCCGGGTGGCCGACCTTTCGAAACTGGCGGGCGCGACGCTGGCAGAAGCCGACCTCCGCCACCACCTGGGTGTGATCGTTCTGGCCATCCGCAGTGAGGCGCGAGGTTTGGATTTTAACCCCCAGGCCAACCGGAAAATTGCTCCGGGCGATTTCCTCATTGCCATGGGCGAGTCGCAGAAACTGAAACACCTGGAAAGCCTGGCGGGAGTTTAGGTGATGAAGATCGTCACCGCCGCCGAGATGCAGCGGATCGACCGCTTGACCACCGAACAATATGGCGTGCCCAGCCTCACGCTGATGGAAAATGCCGGACGCGGCATGGTCGAGTTTCTCGAGGAGCGTTTCGCTCCTCTCACCGGGCAAGAGATTGCCATCCTCTGTGGGCACGGGAACAACGGCGGTGACGGAATGGTCGTCACAAGGCTGTTGCGTGAACGCGGCCTGGCGCCGCGGGTCATTCTGTTCTCCGACCCTCAAAAACTGAAAGGCGACGCGGCGACGAATTTCGAGCGACTGGCAACCTCCGGAGCCCCGGAAGTGGCCGGCGATTCCGCTTCGTGGCAGCGCTTGAAGCCAGGAATCGAAGACGCGACCCTTGTCGTTGACGCGCTGGTTGGCACGGGGCTTGCCAGACCGCTCGAAGGATTTCTGCTGGAGGTTGTGAGGGATATCAACCACGGTTTTCCGAGGGCTAGAGTAGTAGCTGTGGATCTTCCCTCTGGGCTCTCGGCCGACTCGGCGGAATGCGCGGGTGAATCGGTGCGAGCGTATGCTTCGGTGACCTTTACGGCGCCCAAGATTGCGCACGTTTTTCCTCCTGCCTGTGAGCGCGTGGGCGAGTGGATTGTCAAGCCCATCGGCACACCGCGCGAGGCTCTCGAGGGTGACGCGTCACTTCGCTTGAATCTGACCTGCGCCGCCGACGTTTTATGGGTGACGCAACCGCGGCGTCCGGAGTCGCACAAAGGAAACTTTGGACACGTCCTGTTGCTGGCGGGGTCGGTGGGGAAGACCGGCGCTGCGGCGCTGGCCGCCAAGGCGGCGTTGCGCGCGGGTGCGGGGCTGGTCACAATCGCCACTGCGAAAAGCGCCTTGCCAATCATCTCCAGTCTCGGCATGGAGTTTATGACCGAGCCGCTCCCCGAGACGGACATCGGGACGATTTCGCTAAGGGCGCTCGATTACGGAAGATTAGATAAATTGGTGGAAGGTAAAACGGTTCTGGCGATTGGGCCGGGGATCGGGACCGTGGCCGAAACCGCGGACTTGGTGCGAACGGTTGTCAACCGTTATGATCTACCGCTGGTCGTTGACGCCGACGGGCTGAACGCGTTGGCCGGATGTATGAGTACGTTTCGCAAGTCGGGCCAATTTAAGTGTCCGGCAGTTCTGACGCCTCATCCGGGAGAGATGTCCCGGCTCACGGGGCAGACAGCAGTGGAAATCCAAAAGCGCCGCGTCGAGATGGCGAGGGAATTTACTGAGCAATATCAAGTTCATGTCGTGCTGAAAGGGTTTCGCACGGTCAGCGCCGCTCCTGATGGGCAGGTTTGGGTTAATCCCACAGGCAATCCGGGCATGGCGACGGGTGGAACCGGTGACGTCTTGACAGGACTGCTGGCAGGCCTGCTCGCGCAGCACACAGAACGGTCCGCTTTGGACGTGACGGCGGCTGCAGTATACTTGCACGGTCTGGCCGGTGACCTGGCGGCGCGAAAGCTCGGCGAGGCTTCAATGATCGCAGGCGATCTCCTGGCCGCTCTACCCGAAGCCTTTGCGACTTTGGCCGCGAGCCGCGCACGATGAAGGTGAAGACAGTCAACGAGCGAGGGACGGCAAAGTGGCCGGCGCGCCTGCCGCAAGCCGGCGAATGTTTAAGCATCACGACCCACTCTGCCGAAGAGACCATTGAGTTTGGCCGGGCGCTGGCCGGCTTGCTCGAAGCGCCAAGGCTGATCGTGCTGGAAGGGGAACTGGGAAGCGGGAAGACGACGCTCGCAAAAGGGATTGTCAGCGGGCTGGGTGCCGCCACCGAAAGCGAGGTCACGAGTCCGTCGTTTACGCTGGTCCACGAATACGGCAAATTGGGCGACGTAACTCACATTGACCTTTATCGCGTGGAGTCGCCGCAGGAACTCGCCACGATAGGGCTTGGAGACGTTTTGGAACGGAAAGCCATAGTCCTCGTCGAATGGGGAGAGAAATTGGGCGATTACGTTACGGGGCCGAAGTTGCGTATCCGGCTTGAATATTCGGGGGAAAATGAGCGAAGGATTACGGTCGAAAACCTGGAAGCCTGAGGGCCTCGCGCTTCTGTCCGTTGCGCTGCTTTGGGGCGCAGCGGGGATAACGGGGTGCGGTGGAGTCCCCAAGACTCACTACTATACCGTGGCCATGCCGGCGCTCACCCCGGTCAATGATCCGAAGACATCTTTTGTGCTGGACGTCGAGCGCTTTCGCGCGCCGGAAGTTTTGCGCGACGAACGGATTCTCTATTACCAGTCTGCGACCGAGCTGAACTTCTACGAATACCATCGGTGGACGTCGGCGCCGGCCGATATGACCGCGGATCTGGTGGCGCGCCGTTTAAAGGGAGCAGATATTTTCCGTGAGGTTCGCTTGTTTCCGCACTCCAAGCCCGGCGATTTCGTTCTCCGTGGCCATCTTCTCAATTTCGAGGAAGTGGATTACCAATCGGGCGGTGGGGTGCGCGTAGGGCTGGAACTGTCGCTGGTCCGTACGCGCGACCATCAGGTGATCTGGTCGGACCGCCGCCTGGCAACTCGAAGCCTCGAAGGCAAAGGCGTGGAGGGTGTGGTGAAATCCCTTAACGACGCAACCGGACAACTGTTGAACGAATTTCTTCCCGCCCTCAGCGCCGAGATCGAGCGCGAGTCCGAGCGAGCTTCGCAGCAATCCAAGTAAGCGCGGCCCCGCAGGCGCGCAGCACGACCCCGGCCGCGCACGAATCGCCCAGCCTACCCATGGCGGTTAGTACCTTTTTGCGGTCCTAGCGTTTTTCGCCAACAACTAGAAGCCGTTGGGATGCCAGGCCCAAAGGCTCTTGAGCGAGTGATCCGAACCCTTGGGGATTATTGAACCCAGCTTCCTCGAATAGCCGGCAGAGTTCGGCGAAAGCATAAAACCTCTGAGAGCCCCGCTTTTTTTCTGTCTTAGATCCTGAGATAAAGGTGTATTCGGTGTTCATCCGTCCGTGGGCCAAATCGTAGTCGTTTTGCTCGAGCATCAGGATTCCACCGAACTCGAACCAGCTTCTTTCTTGAAAGGCGCGGAGCGCCAGCTCAGTACAAAAGGTTTCAAGCACGAAGCGCGTTCCGGGTTGGAGAACATGGGAAACGGAGCGCAGAAAATCACGATTCTCATCGTCCTCCAGGTAGCCGAAGCTGTTGCCGAAACAGAATGCTCCGTCAAACATTCCATCCCAGGGAAGGTCGCGCATATCGCGCTGCTCCCAATTGACCTCGAGTCCCCGCTGAGAGGACTTGGCGCGGGCTTCTTCGACGAACTCCGTGGAGTATTCGACGCCTGTAAGCGAGTAGCCGCGGGAGGCGAGCTCGAGTGCGAGCCGGCCTCCGCCGCAAGGTACGTCCAGAACGCTGCCGTCCGGCTTTACCCGGAGGGTCTTTTCGATAAAATCTGCTTCGGCGCGCGTCTTTTCTTCTGTTGTGACGGCGCGCCACAGGTCAAGGGCGATCCCCGAAAAGAAACTCTTCCACCAATCTTTTTCGACGTTCACTTTTCTCCTCCTAAAGTGTTAGAGAACTTGCAGGACGGGTTGGGCCGCCGCAAGGTTCAGATGGTTGGTGAACTGCGAAGACAAAACGGGCCAGTGGCCGCATGTCAGCAGCTTATTGGGGGAAGGTAAATTAGGATACGGCAGTCATAGGCGACCAGGAGAGCTTACGCGTCTCACCCTCGTTTCGTCAAGTCGGCGGGCGGAATGGGATCTTGACGTTCTATCCGGACCGCGTCCGGAGTGTCTCCATCTTATCGCGCAACTGGCGCTTCCAGCTGTCCGTTAGCGCTTGGAGATTCAAGGCGCGATTTACGTCCTTCGGATCGGGCCTTTTTGTGGAAATGATGCGAACCATTTCGGCAACCGTCACAGGCTGTGGATCGGCCGTCGCAAACCTGTGGATGGGGTCGCCTGTTGTAATCACCCCTTCGCGAAGGACGCGAAGATAAAAGCCTGTGCGGCCACTCTGGTGAAAGATTTTGGGGAAATTCGGCCGGCCGATAGCGATGCCCAGCTTGAAGCAGGGAAGCCTAGGCTGCGTGACTTGAAAGCGTGCGGTTCCGATCTCGAATTCGTCCCCGATGTTGACATCTGTTTCGAGAAGCTCTTCCACAGTCAGATTCTCGCCAAAGGTTCCCGCCACCAAGTCGTCGCGCCCGAGGAGCTTTCGCCAGTATTCGACGTTTTCCCACGAATAGGCATAAACGGCCTTGCTCGCTCCGCCATGGACTTCGAGGTCCGCCTGCCGGTCACCCTCGAGGTTCAGCAAGGAAACGCGAATGGGGCCAGCAACGGGTTTCTTGAATATGCCCGTTGCAATTTGCTCGCCGTGGAATGAAACGGTTTTGGGCTGCGCAACGTTGATGGATAGAAGGCG
>CAYZVR010000028.1:10169-15449 GCA_964481715.1 uncultured Acidobacteriota bacterium
AGCTTGCGCGCTTCGCCGAGCACATCAGTGACAGGAGCCCGCACTTTGTAATCGGGAGCCTGATGGATCCAGCAAACCCTCCCGGTGCGGTCAATTAGAAAAAGCGTTGGCGTGTTAATGGCGTTCCCATCGCTTGCGTGGTAAACGGACGAGCGAGTGCCGTATAGATTCATAGCCTTCCTTTCCGAGTCGGAAAGAATGGGGAACGGCGTTTTGAGCTTTTTCTGGGTGACCCGAGCTTTGTCGGGCGGATCAACGCTGATGGCAAGAACCTGAACATCCAGTTGCATCAACTCGTCATAGTGCATCACGAACTCACCGAGTTCGGTGTTGCAGTAGGGTCACCAATAACCCCGATAAAAATCTATCAGCACGTTATGGCCGGCGTAGTCCGAGAGCTTGACAGTCTTGCCCTCGGCAGAGGTGAGTGCAAATTCCGGTGCCTTTTCCCCCACCTTGATTTTTAGCGGCAGCATTTGCTGATCGCCGTCCTGGCCCCGCGACGGCACAGGGATGCCCCCAAGAATCAAGCCTGCGAGGACAAGAGTTCCTGGCCAACGAATTTTGAACCGCGCTTCTTGCACGAGTAAGCCTCCCCACGCCTGGGCGCTTGTTCAGCCCATCGAAGAACAAGATAACAGAGATTTGGATGCTTGAGCGAGCACGAAGTTTCGGAAAGATGAACAGTGCATTCCTCATTCCCGTTTGCAAACGGGGTTTTGACGCCCACCGGCCAATCTGTTAGCATGAAACATTAGCACAGTATTTGCCCTTTCGGCGGCACGGGTGGACCCATGGCGATTGAGAAGATTCTGCTGGCCAAACCGCGAGGTTTCTGCGCGGGCGTTGACCGCGCCATTGACGTGGTCAACATTGCGTTGGAACTCTTTCCGGGGCCGGTCTTCGTTCGCAAAGAGATTGTCCACAACCGGTATGTCATTGAGTCTCTCGCCCGCAAAGGCGCAATATTTGTTGATGAGTTGGATGAAGTGCCGGAAGGGGCTTTAGTGATTTTCAGCGCGCACGGAGTCTCGCCGGAGGTGCGGCGAGAAGCGGCGCAAAAAGGGTTGCAGGTCATTGACGCGACCTGCCCGCTGGTGACCAAGGTTCATCTCGAGGCGTTACGGTTCGCGCGCGAGGGACGGTCGATCATACTGATCGGGCACGCCGGGCATGAAGAGGTGGCTGGCACGATGGGCGAGGTGCCGGAATGTATCCATCTTGTCGGAAGCGTGGAAGAGGCGGAACAAGTCGAGGTTCCGAACGCGGATTGCGTCGCCGTGGTTACGCAGACCACGCTCGGTGTGGAAGACGCCAGTGTAATCTTAAACGTCCTCCGGCGGCGCTTCCCAAAACTGATTACGCCTTCCAGTGATGACATCTGCTACGCCACACAAAACCGGCAGACGGCAGTCAAAAAGCTGGGGGGAGAAGCGCAGCTTGTCCTGGTGCTTGGCTCCGATAACAGTTCAAACTCGCGCCGACTTCGCGAAGTGGCCGAAACCACGGGTGCGCGCGCGTATCTCATTGACGATGCATCCGAAATCGAGCCGGCCTGGCTGGAAGGGGTTCGGTGCGTGGCCATTACCGCGGGAGCCTCGGCTCCGGAACACTTGGTGCAGGAAGTGGTGAATTATTTTCGGAAAATGGGTCAACCAGAGGTCGAAGAGATCGAGGCCATCGAAGAGAAAGTCACCTTTATCCCTCCTTCGGAACTCACTCGCGCGATGACCGGGCGCGGAACGACAGGGTAGTCCTGCTCCTGGGGTCGTCATCCTTTTGATTCTTCAATATCCGTGGCAGGTCACTGTCGTGTGGCCGCTCAGACTGTCTTGTCAGGAGAGTCGCAAATCCCCTCAAGGGGGCAGTCAGAGCAAAGCGGCTTTCTGGCGTCGCAAACCTTTCTGCCAAACCAGATGATTTGGTGCCCGAAAGAAATCCAACGCTCCTTGGGGACGAGTTTAATCAGATCCTGCTCGACCTTTTCCGGTGTATTTTGGCCGGATAGTTTCAACCGGTGAGAAATCCTGAAAACGTGAGTATCCACGACCACACCCGATGCAATGCCGAAGGCGGTGCCGAGGACCACATTGGCGGTCTTGCGTGCCACCCCTGGCAGGGTAAGTATTTCATCCATCGTCCTTGGCACCTGCCCGCCGAAATCGGAAACGATCTTCTGTGCGGCCCCGATGATGTTTTTGGTCTTGTTTCGGAAAAAGCCGGTTGAACGGATCTCATTTTCTAGGACCTCGGGACGGACCGCTGCGAAATCCTGCGCGGTTGGAAATTTTGAGAATAAGCCGGGAGTAACCTTGTTCACGCGCTCGTCGGTACATTGGGCGGAGAGGATCGTGGCCACGAGGAGTTGAAATGGGTTGTCGTGCGAGAGCGCACATTCGGCCAGGGGAAACATTTGATCGAGCGCAGTGAAGATCTTTTTTAAGCGCTCGCGCGAAGCATAGTCAATTTTCTTCGTGGCCTGCGCCACGTGGGATTTCTTGGGGGAAATCTTTTTCTTAGCTGCCATACTTTTCACTTCATTTGAAATTGATTACCGCCCGCATTGCTGTCTCGGATGGAGGATGTTCATAATCCGGCGTTCTCCGCCGCTATTAGCGCCATCGACGACCAATCATACTCCTTCCGGCCGCGGGCCAAGGCTGTCAGAAGGTGTTCGTGGACGATGCCGGCAATGGGCATGGGCGCAGCCACGGCATCGGCTGCGGCGAGAACCAAACGGATGTCCTTGAGTCCCAGCGGAACCTTAAAGCCCGCAGGCTGGAATTGCTCGTGAGCGATGATGCCGCCGTAGGTCTTGTAAACGGGCGCGGCAAAGAGCGTTGAGGTGATAAAGTCGAGGAATTGCGTGCGCTCGACGCCGGATTTGCGGAGGAGGGCGAACGCCTCGCCCAGACTCTCCATGACCGATGCGATGAGAAAGTTCCCGGCCAATTTGACGACGTTGGCGGCCGTCGGGTCTTCGCCAAAAATGAAAGTCTTTTGCCCGACGGCGTCAAACAGCGGCTGGCAGCGCTCGATCAGCTTGGAAGGTCCGGAGGCTACCACAAAGAGCTTCGCGGCAGCAGCCGCCTCGGGCCGGCCAAACACGGGAGCGGAGACGTAGCCGCTTCCTGCTTGAGAGTGTTCCTTGGCGAGCCGCTGCGCCATTGCCACGCTGATTGTGCTCATGCAAACGTGGATGGCGTTCGGCGAAAGGCGAGCCACAATTTTGTCCTCTCCCAGAAGGACTTCTTCGATGGCGGCGTCATCGGCGAGAAGAGATAGGAGGACGTATCCCTTACACGCGTCAGAAGCGCGTTCGGCGATGTGCGCACCGTCGGCGCGCAACGGCTCGCTGCGTGCCCGCGTGCGGTTGTAGACGGTCACGGTGTGGCCGGCCTTGAGCAGATTGCGAGCCATGGGCAGGCCCATGTTGCCCAGACCGATGAATCCAACATTCATGGAGTTCTCCCTTAATTTAGGCGCCGCCGCAGGCAAAGCGTGATCTAGGTCTCGAATTTGGGGCGCCGATTAACCGCCTAGTTGGTCGAGTAGCTCGGGCAATTCCAGGTGGACGCAGGTAAAAATGGGCGTGTCGCGCAGCGTGTAGCCGGTGGCCTCGCTGTGGCGGAGTTCCATCACCAGGTCGAGAAAATCCTCGGGCTTGTCGCTCTCGAATGCGAGGACGAATTCCTGGTCGTCCAGTCCAAACGAATAGGTAGTATTCAGGCGAACGGTGGGATATTTGTGCCCGATTTCAATGTGTTCATTCATCATGCCCTGCCGGGCGTGCTGGGTGAGGCGGTACCAGGCCTTGTTTTTGACGAAGGGATAGATAAAGAGATAGCGAAACTTTCCCGGCGTCAGTCGCAGGCGGGTGCCTTCCTGGTCGGCGTGCTTGTGATCGCGCACATAAATGGACCGCTTGGTCATGGAAAGGTACGAGTAGGGAGTGGTGAGGTATTTACCGAGGTCGGTCGCGAGCAGCTCAGCGGTCATCTGCTGAAATCTTGGCAGCTCGTAACCGATTCTCCACAGCATGATGTCGCAGTCGCCACGGATGCCGACGAGCGAGTAGGGGACGATGAGCATGTCCTGCTCGAAAGTCTTCACGACATCCATAAACTGACACTTGCCGCGCTTGCGGTCTTCGGGAGGCAGTCTTCTCCAGGCCGGGTCTACTTTGTAGAAGGCAAAATTCACGTACTGGCGACGATTAACCTCGCTCGACTTTTCAGGGGTTTTCGCTTCAGCCAAGGGTGCTGTCCCTCCGAATCTATTTGATTGCCCGGCAGGGCGAATGCCACATCGCAACCACGATTTGAAGTGCCGGTTACGATTGCGGAAGAAGAAACAATATAACACGAAAGCAGATGCGTGAAACCGTGCAGGAAGTGAGGCAGGGTCCGCAGGCCCAAAAGTGCCCCGGTGCGATTCGAGCTGGAGTATCGAAGCGCGTCACGTCTGTTCCGCGACGACGGCGGCGAGCACCGCGCGGTCGCGGCCTGAGTTTTTCGCCTGATATAGGGCGGCATCGGCCGCTTTCAGGACCGCCTCGCCTGTCTGCCCGTGTTCCGGATAAAGCGCAACGCCCAGCGAGATGGTGATGGTCCCCAGGTGCTGACCCTGGTGCTTGAGGGAGAGTTTCTTTACCCCTTCCAGGAGTTGTTCGGCTCTCTGCTGCATGATTTCGATTGAGGCCCCAGGCATGATGAGGACGAATTCTTCGCCGCCGTATCGGCAAGGGATGTCCTCGCCTCGGACTTTCGTTTTTAGAAAGTTGCCGAGTTCGCGGAGGACCATATCGCCCGCGTCATGGCCAAAGGTATCGTTGTAACGCTTGAAATGGTCAATATCCAGAATGATGGCGCCCAGCGGCCGCTTGTTGCGGATGGCCCGGTAGATTTCGCGATCGAGCGATTCTTCCATATACCGTCGGTTGAACATGCCGGTCAACGGGTCGCGGATAGACTGCACCCGGAGGGTCTCGCGCAACTTCAGATTGGCCAGGGCAAGCGAGATGTGCTCAGCCACCGTAATCGCCAGTTGCTGCTGAGCTTCTTTGAAGGTCTTCCAGTCGGGGCTGGCTGGGCCAGAAATTCTGGGTGGCCACTGAAGGTGAAGAATGCCGAGAGCCTCTCCCTGAGCGACCATTGGGACGCAAAGGTAGGAGCCCCCTTCGGCCTTCGGGACGTGCCGGCAGGCGAGCGGAGAAACGGCGTCTTCCACGCAGTGCGCGTGCCCGCTGCGCAGGGCCCAGCAGTCTTCGGGGCTGAACGT
>CAYZVR010000028.1:15459-20626 GCA_964481715.1 uncultured Acidobacteriota bacterium
CCTGCGAGGTAATCGGCCAGCGGCTGGATGGTGAACGTCTGCTCGCCGGCCAGAGGTTGGCCCCAGACCATAACCGACTCCACCAGACTGCGCGAAGCGGCGATAATACAAACCGCTCCGGATAACATTGGGAATATTCTCCCGATGAATTCTTTGATGACTCCGTACGCTTCGTCCGCAGTAAGGCAGCTTTGCAATAAGCTGCCGAGCTGGCTCAGGAGCGTAATTTCGTCAGTCCTACCCTCCAGCAAGAGCACCGAACGCGTCAGCTTTTCGTTGGCATCTTCAAGCGCCATTTTGGCTTTGACGCGGTCGCTGATGTCTATGAAAGTCACCACCGCCCCAACTATCTTGCCATCGCGGCGTACGGGATGGGACCAGTATTCAGCGGGAAAGCTTGTGCTATCCGCACGCCAGAGAACTTCATCGTCCACGTGGACGCCCTGTCCCTCGCGGAACGCCGAAAATATCCGGCACTCCTGAGGAGGATAGGGAGTTCCGTTGGCGCGTGAATGATGAATGAGCGTGTGCATGTTTTTGCCGAGCAGGTCATCTGCGTCGTCGTAGCCGAGCAACCGAAGGCAGGACGGATTACAGAAGGTGCATTGTCCTTCGGTGTCGATGCCATAAATCGCTTCTGCCGATGAATTCAGCAGCAGTCGGGCCTTTTCCTCGCTCTCTCTCGCGCTTCTCTCCGCCGCGGCACGCGCCCGTAAGTCGCGTTGGATCTGGTAATGGGCGGCAAACACAAAAAGGACGGCCAGAATAAGAGAAACATAAACAGTGAGGAGCGTGTGGGTCGCGCTTTCCAAAGCTGCCTGGGACCGGAATTGCAGTGCCCGATCTTCCTCACTGGTCATCAGGGAGACCACTCGGCGGATTTCGTCCATTAAGGTCTTTCCGCGGCCCGACATAACCAGCTTGGTAGCCGCGTCGTCCCCCTGCTTTCTCCGGGTTCGAATCGTTTCTTCCTGCAACTCCAGCTTCAGACGGATCGTGTCCTGCAAGATTTGAAATGTTGCCTGTTGCTGGTGTTCGGCGGCGAGCAATTCTTGCAGGTGTGCGAGGCGGTTTCCAATTTGTGAGGTTGCGACGTAGTACGGGTCAAGATATCGTTCGTTTCCGGTGATAACAAAACCGCGCGAGCTGCTCTCGGCTTGGACGATGCTGAAGAATGTATCCTGCAATTCTTCCCGGACTTCCCAAGTGTGTTCGACCGAGTGGCTGGTATCGATCAGTCTCTGGGCGTTTCTGTATGTGATCCCGCCCAGGACGATCACTGCCAGGAGCGTAGTGCCCAAGCCGATTCTGACTTTTGTTTCGATGCTAAAGTTCATGGTGGATTCAAGACACCGGACTGAGCTCGATTGGAGCGATTGACAAGTTTTTGGATCCGTCGGTGCCGAAGCGTCCGTCAGGTGGGTTCCACACCTTAGCGCATGGTTTCCCGGCTGGTTATTTTAGTCTACTTGAAGCGGGAAGGGGGAAAAATAGCTGCTGATTAAGTTCCTCTTGTTCGATCTGGGACTGGGACCAGCCGACGAACCGAGAAGCCGTCCTCCCTCGATTGACTCGAGGGAGGACATGCTCCTGGCCGATGCTGTGGCGTTGGAGACGTGCCGAGGATGGACCGACGCGTTGACGCCTACTTGTTTGCAACCGTTGACGTGTCGTCTGACGATCGCGCCTGCACTTGGCCCGCAGCCCATTCCGGGGCGAGGACCTTTACTTCAACGCGGCGGTTTTCCTTGCGGCCGTCGCGAGTCTTATTGGGAGCGGCGGGCGAATCCTCACCGTAACCCAGCAATTGGATTTTCACGAGCGGGATGCCGTGCTTGGCAGTCAAATAACGTACGACGGCGTCAGCGCGGCGGTGGCTTAACTGCAAGTTATACTGCGTGGGTCCGGTTGAATCTGTGAAGCCCTGCACTTCGATCAGGTAGTGCTTCATGGCCTTGACCGACTCGGCCAGCTGGTCCAGCTGCTGGATATCTTCGTCGGTTAACTCGCTCTTGTTGATGTCAAACAAGACCGTGGCCGTCTTCACAGTCTGGAAATTGTCGGCGTTCTCAAGCTTCTGGTCTACCGCTCCGGCCTGGTCAATGCCCCTCTGAGCGAGAGTCTGAGCGGTCTGGGCCTGTTCACCCGCCTTGCCTGCTTGCATGGCGGCCTCGTCCGCTTTGGACTGGGCTGCGCTTATACCAGTCTCGGTCTTCTGGTCGAGGTCTGTGATTTGTTGGCTGTTTTCCGCCGTTTTCGTCTCGTTCTTGCCAAGACGCGTTGTGAGCGGGTCGGTCAATTTGTGCACGAATTTCTTTGTGGCGCAGCCCGTCGTCAGCAGCGGAAATATGACTGCAATCGAAAGGGCTGCCCATTTTGCGTTGGATCGAGCTAGCATGTTTACTTACCTCCTCGGCGACATGATTAGGTCTT
This sequence comes from uncultured Acidobacteriota bacterium, assembly GCA_964481715.1. Taxonomy (GTDB): domain Bacteria; phylum Acidobacteriota; class Terriglobia; order UBA7540; family UBA7540; genus JAHEKS01. The sequence goes on from CAYZVR010000028.1 coordinate 17,893, forward strand.
CATGCTTTGCATTCGGACTTCCATAGCTGCGAACTTTGTATCTTATAGAAAACACAAGCGAAAGAGTTGAGCGTGCCGTGGAGTCATGCGTCGATTCTTATACTCCCTCTGTAAATTTTTCCGCGTCTCGTAGGAAGTCCCGGCGAGCCACGGTGTGCTGGTTATGTTCAAGCGGCCTGCTAAGAGTCTTGGAGGAGCGTCGGGAGGAACTCGAGCAGCTTTCGGAAAGCTTCACCGCGATGCGAGGCGTCGAATTTTTCCTGCGGGTTCAGTTCAGCAAAGGTCCTGCCGAGAGGAGGAAAGAAGAAGTAGGGGTCGTACCCGAAGCCGCCCGAACCGCGGGGAGTTTCGATTATCAGTCCGTTCGCGCGGCCCTCGAAAGTTCCAAGCAGCTTGCCTTTCCCCCCCAGCGCAATAACGCAGGTATAGTGCGCCGAGCGGTCTTCAGGGGGGAAATCTGAGAGTTCGCCAAGCAGCTTCGAGTTGTTCGAGGCTTCGGTCGCCTCGGAGCCCGAGTAACGGGCCGAATGAACTCCCGGCGCGCCACCCAGCGCGTCCACGCAAATGCCCGAGTCATCAGCGAAAGTCAGGCCTTCGACGTATTGGCTGTAATGCCGCGCCTTTTTGCCGGCGTTTTCCTCAAAGCTCCCGCCGTCCTCAACGCAGGTCGGCAGCTCGTGAAAACGGGGAACAGATTTGATTTCAATCCCACGCGCAGCGGCAGCAGCGCGGAACTCGCGAAGTTTTCCCTGGTTGCCGGAAGCCAGATAAAGGATCGAGGGATGGTTGACCAGTGACAAGTTCGGTGAAGTGGGATCGTGCCTGATTCAGATAGCCGCCGGCCCGAATTTCTAGCCCTTGGGTTTTCCGGGTAGATCTAATTTCAAGATGGCTTTCTGCACGTCCAGCAATTTATGGATTCCCGGTCGCGCGACTTCCACGAGTTCGTTCAAGGTTTCCTGGCTGAAGGCTTTGCCTTCGGCGGTCGCCTGGACTTCCACCAAGTCGCCCGACCCCGTCATCACAACGTTCATGTCCACTTCGGCGTTGGAGTCTTCGCCGTAGTCGAGGTCGAGCAGCATATCCTTCCCGACAATGCCCACGCTAATGGCTGCCACGTAGTCCTTGAGCGGCACACGCTTCAAGGTCTTCATCTCGACCAGCTTTTGGAGTCCCAGTCCCAGAGCCACGAGGGCCCCAGTAATCGAGGCCGTGCGCGTTCCGCCATCGGCCCGGATAACATCGCAATCAATCCAAACGGTCCGCTCGCCCAGGGCGGCCATGTCGGTGACGGCGCGCAATGAACGGCCGATGAGCCGCTGGATTTCCATGGTTCGCCCGCCTTGCCGGCCGCGCGTCACTTCGCGCGGGGTGCGAGACTGGGTGGCGCGCGGAATCATGGAGTATTCGCTGGTGATCCAGCCGGCGCCGCTGCCTTTTACAAACTGTGGCACCGTGTCTTCAATGGTCGCGGTACAGATCACCTGTGTTTCCCCGAGGCGGATGAGCGCCGAGCCCTCGGCGCTCGAGATGACATTTGGGAGAATTTCGACGGGTCTAAGCTCCCCTGACAGTCGCTGGTTGGAGCGGACAAGCTTCCCCTGGGTGTAAAGGAGCCCGCTTATTTTTCGGGGTATAGAGGACATTGGACCTCGAGGCCTCAAGGGGCAGATGAATTCAGGTCGGTGTCAGGAACGAAGGCCTGTGTCAGGTCCACGTGCCCGTTTAGAGTATCCACTTCCTGGCCCTGTACCAGAAACCTTACGCGTTTCACCGCCGGTATATTCATACAAATCGAATCCACGATAGAGTAAACCACGAGCGTTTCGCTGCCGATACCGGGGTCGAACAGGGGAATCGTGGTGCTTGCCAAGTCCAGGTAGGCTGTTCCGTCAGAGGCCAGGAAGGCTGCGCGAAGCTCCGCTCCATTTGCAAGCGGACGCTCGTGTCCCTGCTGCGAGCCTTCAATCAGTGCGAGGAATATCTGACGGATGCGGTCCGTGTCGCTTGAGGCGAGCGTCAGGCGCCGCGATTCCTGGATGAGAACCCCCTCGTCAATGGATGGGAAGAAGAGTGCGACCGACTGCTGCGGCCCCTTTTCGGATTGCAGCGAAGCTTCCGCGAGCTTGGCGCGCGCGGTTTGGTCAGCTTGTTGCGACCCCGGCGTATTCAGGCGACGGGCGAGCACCTGCAAGTAAAGGAGACCAAACGCTACAACCGCCAGAACGATGAGCGAGAGCACCTTGGCGCGCGTGGTCATTTCAGGATGGCCTCCTCGCGAAGGCATCCAGCGCCCGGACGACCGCCTCCGAAAGGCCCCGTTGGAATTCCGTGGTGAGAAGCGCGCTCGGGTCAACTTGCGGCGCCAGGCTTCCGATTTCGATGGCCACCGCAGGCGCATTTACGCTTTGCAGCACGCGCACGGGAGCCTCTTCAGGATTCCCGCTTTTAAGCCCGGGCAGGCTCGCAAATTGTTCATGCAGCGCCTGCGCAAAGCGCTTGCTCGCCGCAACGTGGAAGGTTTGGGCGGTGCTCCAGGGGACAAAGAGTGGTCGCGGCTCCGGAGAGGCCGGGCCGGAAAGTCCAGGTGGCTGATAGGTATAAACCACCACGCGCGGGGAACGAAAGCCAAGGTCGCCAGCATGAAACGACACGAAAACGACCGCGCGGGCCGTGCCCGCGAGAAGAGCTCGCTGGTCGAAGTCGGGGTCCGTATCCCCCACACGCGTCAGCA
>CAYZVR010000029.1:0-19986 GCA_964481715.1 uncultured Acidobacteriota bacterium
CCGACTCGGTATCGAGCTCGGAGGTAGCTTCATCCAGGATCAGGATGGGCGGATTCTTGAGCAGGGCGCGCGCGATCGCGATGCGTTGACGCTGGCCACCCGAAAGCCTTTGGCCGCGCTCGCCGATGATCGTTTCGTATCCGTTCGGCATTTCCGAGATGAAATCGTGCGCCAGGGCGGCGCGCGCGGCTTCCAGCACTTCGGCCTCGCTTTTTGACTGATGACCGTAACAAATGTTGTTTCGCACCGTTTCGTTGAAAAGGATGGTTTCCTGCGTGACCATTCCGATCTGGGCGCGGAGCGAACTTACTTTGACGTCCCGAATGTCGTGCCCATCCACCCGGATCGAGCCACCGGTTACGTCGAAAAACCTCGGGATCAGATTCGCGAGGCTCGTCTTTCCGGCGCCGCTCGACCCGACAATGGCGATCACTTCGCCCTTGCCAATCCGCAGGTTCAGGTTGCGGAGGAGCGGGGTCCCATCTCCATAGTCGAAATGGATATTTTCAAAAACAATTTCCTTTTCGAACGGCGGCAGCACGATTGCGTCCGGCTTGTCGGTAATTTCCGATCGGACCTCGAGGTACTGGAACACTTTCTCGGAAGCTCCCACCGCCTGCTGGAACGAATTGTTGACACTCGTCAGCCGCTTGACCGGCTCATACATCTTGATGAGCGCGTAGAGGAACGCCACAAAGCCGCCGGTGGTCTGCGCTTGATGGAGAATTTCGTTCCGCGCATAAAGCAGCAGCCCGGCAATGGTGATGGCGCCGAGGAGTTCCATCAACGGCGACGTAACAGCGTGCGCGCGCACCCAGCGCAGGTTGATTTTCAGAAGCCTTTTCGTGGCCGCCATAAACTTGGCAACTTCAAACGACTCCATGCCGAACGCCTTCACGATGCGCACGCCGCTGAACGTTTCCTGAAGAATATTGTTCAACTCGGCCATCTTGTCCTGGCTGGAGCGGCTCGAGGTGCGGATGTAACGCCCTATATTTGCCGAAGGAAACACCACAAAAGGAATCAGGAGCAGCGAAATAAGCGCAAGCCGCCAGTCAACGTAGAAAATCACGGCGAGCAACCCAACCAGCGTGAAGCTATGCTTCAGAAGATCCGCCGAAACCTGCGAAACGGCGCTTTGAATCTGCTCGACGTCACTGGTGATGGCGGACATCAACCGCCCCGTGGAGTGTGCACCAAAAAATGCCATCGATTGGCCAATCATGCGGGAATAGAGCAGGTTGCGCAGGTCTTTGACGACCGAGTGACCGATGAAATTGATGAAATAGGTTGCGAAGAATTCCGAAAGCCCCTTGGCCAGCGTTACCGCGATAATAGCGATTGCCACCACCGTCCAGACGTTGTGGATCCAACTGGGCATGAAGTCCTGCAGAAAAATGCCCGTACCGCTCCACGGCCACTTGAACAGCAGGGTGGGTGCAGAATCCGCGCCGGGCCTCAAAACCTGATCGAAAACAGGCTTGATCAGGAGCGCTGTCAGGGCCTCGCAGGCCCCCACCACCGCCATCAGGACGATAGCCACCAAAAAACGCAGAGTGTAGGGTTTTAGAAACGCGAGAAGGCGTTGAACTTGGCTCATCCTTTGTCCGGTTCCACGGGCAATCCGCGCAGGAAAGCTCGTGAAGGTATCTTAGTTCGCCCCCAAGGGGTCGTCAAGCAATGAACCACTCCAGGAACCACGCCCAGCTCCAATTACGTGACTCAACATGCTTATTTTCAGCATGATATGAGCGATCAAAGGAATTTTGGTATCCAATTACTAGTTGTTAACCTCGCCCTTAAGGCCGGGGATCGGGGGCGTCCGCTCGGGAAATAGATCGATTAACGGATGAGATGACTTACCTGTTCTGCCAGCTTGGAATTCTGCCGTAGATCAATACCAGAGGAAGCCGGCGACGTAAATTAGCCGTTCGCACGACCCGGCGCTGCAATTTCCAGGGCGAGCGCCGCGGCGCCGTACAGCGAGGAATAGTCTTCAAGTTCCGCCAGGACAATTTCGGTTGAATATCCAATCGTCGGGGAAGCGAGAGCGTCCAGACTCTTATGTAAAGGGTCCAGGAGCACATCCCCGGCGCGCGCAACCCCGCCACCCAGGACAACCCTGTCGGGGTTCAGTATGCGGATGGCAATCAGGACAGCTCGCGCCAGCCAGTGGGCGACCTCTCCGATGATTTCTGCCGCCAGCGAATCGCCCTCCGCCGCCGCCCGCGTTACAGACTGCGCAGAAATCATCGCAATATCGCCGCCACTCAACTCGATCATTCGGCCGGCGCTTTCCGGGCGCCGTTCCGCCCAATCGCGGGCCCGGCCGGCAATGGCAGTCCCCGAGCAAAATGTTTCAAGGCAGCCGCGCGCGCCGCAGGAGCAGAGGACCCCCGAATCGGACACCGGGATGTGGCCGATCTCTCCGGCCAGGCTGTCTCTGCCGCGAAGGACTCGGCCGTCGTGGACGAAACCGCCTCCGATCCCCGTGCTCAGCGTAAAGTAAAAAATTGAACGGGCGCCCCGCCCCGCGCCAAATCGGTATTCGCCGAGCGCGCCGGAGTTGGCGTCATTGTCAAGCCGGCAGGGTAGGCTGAGCGCATCCTCCACCCAGCGGGCAAGAGGGAAATCTTCCCATCCGGGAACGTGCAGAGAGCGGACCTGTTGCCGCTCAAATTCTACCGGCCCGCCGAAGCTGATGCCGCAGGCTTTAACGGGCTCATCGGAACGTTCGCGAAGCGCAAGCGCCCGGTCGCGAATTTGTCCAAGCATCCAGTCGCGGCCGCCCGCGCGCGACGTGTCGCCTTCCAGAACTTCCAGCCGGCGCCCGGCAAGGTCAAAGAGCCCGACTCGAAAATGCGTTCCGCCTATGTCGACCGCCAAAACGTTGCTCACACAAACCTTTCCGACTTCGAGCGGGTCGTAGTGCGCCCTTCGGGTCGCCAACCATCTAGGAGACGGCCTTGCCGATATCGCGATGAGAGAGCTTGGTTTTGTACCCCTCGCCTGCCAGGTCACTTGCAATGCGCTCAGCGAGCGCCACGGAACGATGTCGCCCGCCGGTGCAGCCGATCGCGATGGTCAGGTAACTTTTCCCCTCATGAATGTAGTGCGGCATCAGATAGAGAAGCAAGTCCATCACGCGGACTTCAAATTCCTTGGTCTGCGGGTAGCCATCCATGAAGCGCTGGACCGGGGCGTCCTTGCCGTTTTTGTTTTTCAAGTTGGCCACGTAATTCGGGTTGGGAAGAAAGCGGACGTCGAAAACCAGGTCTGCGTCGTTCGGAACGCCATGTCGATATCCGAAGGAAACGACAGAAACCAGCATCGCCTTGCGCGCTTTGACCCCTCCGAACCGAAGCTGGACAAATTCGCGCAGCTCGTGGACGTTCATCTGCGAGGTATCAATGACCGCGTCGGCAAGCTGGCGCATCGGCTTCAGGAGCATGCGCTCCAGCCGTATTCCCTCCCGCACCGGAAGATCGCGGCCCATCGGATGCGGCCGCCGCGTCTCTTCGAATCGGCGGATCAGAATCTTGTCGGAAGCCTCGAGAAACACCAGCGACAGCTTCATGCCTTCGCGATGGAGGGTCTGATACATGGCCGGCAGCCGGCTCACGACTTCCCCCTCACGGATGTCCACCACCACCGCCGCGCGCTCGGTGCGGCCGCCCGGCTTGTTAAAGAGGTCGGCAAACTTGGGAATTAAATCAACGGGAAGGTTATCCACGCAGTAGTAGCCCAGGTCTTCAAAAGCTTTTAACACCGAACCCTTTCCCGAACCGCTCAGACCTGTGATGACAACGAACTGACGAGAAGGGGTCTTGGCTGAATGGGTTTGCATCGAACAGTAACCTGGTGCAACAGAAGCCGCTGATCGGAGAACGCCTTCGAGCGCTCAAATTCTTATGGCCGCCGGATTCCCAGTCTCAGGACTCAGGCTCGACCAAAGTCAGGTTTCCGTCTGCGCGTTGATAGAGAACGTTGACGCGGTCGGTTTCCGAATTGCGGAAGATCACGATGCCGCGCCGCCTCAGCTCCGAATCCTGAACAGCTTCTTCGATCGTCAAGAAACGAAGCGGGACCTTTTCCGCATCCGGAAGACCCACTTTATCGGCGGGAGTCCGCTCCGCGCGGAGAACGTTCATGGTCACGGCGGAGGTTGGTTTGGGACGCCGCTTACGGCTCCAGCGGCGCTTGAGAAATCGCACCGTCTGCCGTTTCAGCTTGTCGAGCGCCCCGTTGATGGAACTCCGCGCGTTGGCTGTCTCTTCCACTCCCACCAGGGTATGGTCGCGAATCTTTAGGGTGATTTCCGCCGTGCGGCGATGTTTCTCAGCGGTAAGAATCACGTGAACACCGGTCCCATCTCGGAGAAGCGGGGAAAGTTTGCGCAGGCGTTTTTCCGTATACTGGCGCAGGCTGGGAGGAATTTCCATTTGCCGGCCGGTGAAGCTGATTTGCATGGTTCACCCCCTTGCGTCTCGGCGAATCAAGAAGCAGCGGAGACACGCCGTTCATGATTTCACCCTGCGCTGGTGCGTGCTGGGTATGCGCATATCCTCGCGATACTTGGCCACAGTCCGGCGGGTCACCGAAATGCCTTTTTCGTGCAGTTGCTGGGTGATCTGTTCGTCCGTCAGAGGATGGATTGAGTCCTCCTCCTCGATCATTTTCTTGACCAACCTTTTCAAATTAATCAGCGAAGTCGCCGAGCCGGAAGGTCCCTGGACGGCTTCCGAAAAGAAATAGCGCAACTCGTAAACACCCTGAGGCGTGTGGGCGTATTTGTGGGAGACAGCCCGGCTGACGGTGGACGGGTGCACGCCGACTTCTTCCGCGACATCCTTGATCATCATGGGCTTCAGCTCGTCGATGCCCCTGTCGAGAAAGTCCGACTGGCGGCGAATAATCGCCTCGCACACTTTGATAATCGTCTGCTTGCGCTGCTCGATGTTTTTAATCAGTTGAATGGCGGAGGTAAAGCGCTCCTTCACGTAGTTGCGCACATCGCGGGTGGCGTTGTTGCCGTCCAGCAGACGCCGGTAGCGGGGACTCAGGCGCAGCTGCGGCAAACCGTCTTCATTGACAACCACTTTGAATCCGTCGCCCACCTTGACAATGGCGACGTCAGGCTCGATCAGGTGTGGCTGCGAATTGTTATAACGCTGGCCCGGCCGCGGATCCAGCCTGCGGATAATTTCCACGCAGCGCTCGACGGCTTTCACCGGCCGGTCGAGGGCGCGGGCAATTTCGCGGTATTGCTTGTTTTGAATCAGCTTCAGGTGGTCGGAAACGATCTGTGCCGCCAGGGTGTTTTCCGGAGCGAGGGTGCGCAGTTGAATCAACAGGCATTCTCGCACGTCGCGCGCGGCCACCCCCAGGGGATCGAATTCCTGGACGAGCGCCAGCGCCGCTTCAACGTCCTGCGGCTGGTGACCGCCGCTCTGTGCAGTTTCTTCCAGGCTGGCGGTCAGGTAGCCGTCTTCGTTGAGATTGCCGATAATGGAACTTGCCGCCTCCCGGACTTCGTCCGAACAGATGGACAACCTCAGTTGCCACTCGAGGTGATCGGAGAGCGAGGCGGGCCGCGAAAGAAAATTCTCAAACGAAGGCTTTTCGATGATTTCGGCCGCCGGGGATTTGTATCCCGGGTCGAGATAATCGTCGAAGAAAGAACCGAAATCGATCTCCTGGAACGAGTCGTGATCGTCGCCGTTGCGCATCTCCTGGTCGGCGGGGGGCGTGGCGGGCGTTTCCGCCTCCTTTTTCTGCGCTTCTTCTTCGATCGTCGGAACGACTTCGGAGAGCTCTTCGAGCACGGGATTCGCGACCATCTCCTCGTTAATCATCTCGCGCAGTTCGAGCCGGTTGAGCGCGAGCACGCTGACCATTTGGACGAGGCCCGGCGTCAGCACCTGCTTCTGCGCCACCCTGAGGTTCAAGCCGATTCTGGTCTGCGGTCCACCCATCAGATTGCCAAACGAAAATTATCGCCCAGGTAGACTTTTTTCACCTCGGCGTCGTTGCCAAGTTCCTCCGGTGTTCCGGTACGGAATATCCGGCCGTGATTGATGATATACGCACGGTCGGTCACTCGTAAAGTCTCGCGGACGTTGTGATCGGTCACGAGAATCCCGATGCCGTCCGCCTTGAGCTGAAAGATGATTTTCTGAATGTCCAGCACGGTGAGCGGGTCAATACCGGAAAACGGCTCGTCGAGAAGAATGAACGAAGGCGAGATGACCAGCGACCGCGCGATTTCCACCCGACGGCGCTCGCCGCCCGACAGCAGGTAACCAAAACTGCGGCGGACCTGCTGCAATCCCAGCTCCTCGATCAGTTCTTCCAGGCGCGTTCGGCGCTGAGTGGGGGTGAGTGGAAGCGTTTCGAGCACGGCCAGGATGTTATCTTCAACCGTCAGTTTCCTGAAGATCGAGGGCTCCTGAGGCAAATAACTGATGCCGCTCCGCGCCCGCAGGTACATAGGCAGGGCCGTAATCTCAACCCCGTCGAGCAGCACCTGGCCCGCGTCCGGGGTCACCAGACCCACCATGATGTAAAAGGTCGTAGTTTTCCCTGCTCCGTTCGGGCCGAGGAGCCCTACGACTTCACCCTGTGCAATTCTAAGATTGATGTCGTCAACGACCTTGCGACCCTTGTACGACTTGGAGAGGTCGACTGTCGAAAGAATCTGCATGGTCGCTCATTGTGGGATGCGGTGTCGGGAAAAAGTTGGAGATTCTTCACCTCCGTCCAAAAAAATCCTATCATCGCGCAGAAAGAATGTCAATCGCTGGCCGGTTGTGAAGCCTTTTTCCGCGTCGTAGAGCGTGGGAGGACCGCCCGTCAGCAGGATTTTTCCCGTTGCCGCGAAGTATTCCGCGTGCTCGCCCGTGGCGCGGCGCGCCGGCTGCACGACCGTTACGCTCCCCTCCGCCACGGCGCGGTCTACAACGGAAGATTCCGCCGTTCCTGCGGTCGAGAAGAAAACGTTCAGACGGTCCGAGCGCATGGTTGTGTTCTCGGTTTCCAGTTGCACGTGACCCCGGTAAATCGCCTCACGGCCGTCTTCCAAGAACTCCAGACTGTCAGCGCTGATGGTTACCGGGGCGCTTTTGCCGGCGTCGGGCGTCACCGCGGCGGGTTGAAGAAAGGAAGAGAGCACTCGCGATCCCGAGTGGACGCGGCCCTGCGCTTTGTAGACGTCGATAGAAGCAGACTCCAGTACGTCCGTGCCGTGCCACGCGCGGACGTGCCCTTCGTAGTGAATGAACCGGCTGTCACGCCGGGCGATCATACGGTCGGCCACGACGTTGGTCGGGTCGCCGCGCCCGGCCGTGGGCGCCTTCGCGGCGTTATCCAAATGGGTTGCACGGACGTGGCCCAGACCTTCAGCCGTATTGGCGCGCGTATCGAAAAGGACGCGGTCCGCCCGGGCGCGCGATTCGACGTCCTGCAATCGAGGATGGCCGGTGAGCGCGATGGTTTCTTTCGTGGTCTCGTAATGCGCACGGTCGGCAAAGGCTTGCCGGTCAGCCTCCTGGTAGTGGTAATTGCCAATTTGGTCCACCGCCCGCAAATCCTGGCTCGCCGGATCGAATGCCGCCTCCAGGCGATCCGAAGTGCTTTCCGCCGCAGGAGTGCCGGGCGGCGCCGTGGGAGGCGGAACAAAAACGATCCGAGCGTTTTTGTGACCTCGCAGCGTCGCGAGCCGCCCCCGGCCGTCAAACCCCATCCCCAAGGGCTCGGCCGTAATCACCCTCTTACCCGCCTGGGTATTCTGTGGGATCAATTCCAATTTCCCCCCACCCACCGTGGAGGCTGTTTTCAGCCAGCGGCCGCCGGGCGCAAAAGCAAACCGTACCGCCGCCGCCGTGAGCTCCTGGTTCGTCCCCGAAAGATCGCCGGCTTTTTCGGGTTGCCGGTCTGCTTTCGCCAAGGCTCCGTGAGGCGCAATGGCCGAAATCCGAACGTCGCCCGTGGCAACCCCATTCTTCGGCCGGGAAGAAGCTCCCTCAAGATTCATACGAAAGTCCCGGGAGGCGAGACGGATGATCTTGCCTCCGCTTATCCACTCACTTCGAACATCCCCCTGAGCCACCAGGGTGCGCAATTGCAGGGCCGGCGGCTCGAACTGGGCGCGCAGGCGCTGGGCACTTGCTTTGAGGGGGGTTGTTTGAGAAGCGACATAAGCCTTGACCTGTCCCACGAGCTCGGCCGCTGTGATGCGGTTTTCAGGGTTCAGGAACACCTTGCCGCTTTCAGCCGTGGCGTGGCTCCCCTCTTGAGACACGCGGACCGGGCCACCCAATGTCACGACTCCCGTTTTCCTCACGAATCGCAGGCTAGCGGCCTCCACCCGGTATGGCGCCGAAGCCTGCGGGCCATCCTCCATCTGAAAGTCCATCACGACATCTTTCTTCAATTCCAGCCACTCCTGGCGCGTCGCGTAATTCAGGCCCTGGGCCGTGCCCGAGGCGGGACCGACGTGAAATTTGACCGGCGCGTCGCTGGTCACGAGCGTGCCGTTCCGAATCAAGGACAGGCGCGAAGTCTCGAGGTAAATCGGCGGATGAGCATCCGACTCGCCCGCCGCACGCTCCGACTGGGAGGGAGCCTGGCCACTTTCCTGCGAGGCGGCGCCTTCCCCTGGAAACGCGCCCGAAGGTGCATTTAATTCAATCTGGACGTTCTGTTCGGCGAAGAGTCGTCCGGTCTTGCTATTGTATGTACACTGGCGCGTGCGTATCAGGTCGTGGCGGTTTCCTGCACGCCCAAAGACCTCCACCCACACGTCATTCAGTACGGTCTCGTTCCCATCCTTGAACGCCGTGGTGCGCGCGGCGTGCACGGTGAAAATTCGCTGGCCGTTATCCGAACGCGTGAACGAATACCCCGACAGGCGTTGGTTGACGTCGGAAGGGAGGGTCCGGGGATTTACCGGGTGTTCATCCGCCGGAGCGCTTCTCCACCGGTAAGCGGCGGTGATCACCAAAACCGTCACGGCCAGCGCCGCGACAATCAGCCGCACGACGCGCTTTCTTCGCCGCTCGGTCTTGTGGCCAAATTCAGACGAGCCCACTCGGGAATCTCCTCTTGGCGATCTTTAAGCCCGTCCGTCAGCCGACGGACAAAGGTCTTTGAGCACAAGCTGGAGAGTGGTTTTGCCCTGATAAACGTTTTCGTCCAGTGTAAATGCGACGTCCACTCTCTGCCCTTGTTCAAGCGCTGGACCCTTACCGGCTCCCCGCCACATTAGGGCGTCAAAAGCCCGTCCGCCAGCCGACGGACTCCCCACCCTCAACTTTAGATGCTTTTCCTTCAGAATGCGCGGCGGTTCGAGAATCAGCAGGTCGCGCGCGCCGAAAACCGGCGTGGGATTTCCCAGGCCGAAAGGCTCGAGGCAGCGCAATTGGTTATAAAGCGCTTCGTCTACCTCATCCAGGCCGATTTCCGCGTCCACGCGAAGCATGGGCTCGAGATCCTGCGGCGACAGAACACCGCGTGTAAAGGCTTCAAGCCGTCGCTCGAGCTCGCCGATGCGCTCGGCCTGCAGGGTGAAACCCGCCGCCTGAGAGTGGCCGCCGTAGCGCTCGAACAAGTCGCTCGAGCGGCCCAGCGCCTTGAGCAAATTGAAGCGCGGAATGGACCGTCCCGAGCCCTGGCCCACACCTTGTTCGACGCCGATAACCAGCGCCGGCCGGTGGTACCTCTCGACGACCCTCTGCGCCACGATGCCGATGACGCCCCGGTGCCAACCCTCGCCCGAGAACACCAGCGAATAGCGCTCTCTCAGTTGCGGGTTCCGGTCCATGATCGCAATAATCTCGCCGAAAATCTCTTCCTCGGTCCGCTGCCGTTGCCGGTTGAGGGTTTCGAGGCGCTCTGCAATCTGGCGCGCTCGTCTGGCATCGGCGGAGGTGAAAAGCTCGATGACGTCGCGCGCGTTTTCCATGCGCCCGGCGGCATTCAGGCGAGGCGCTATCCGGAAGGCCACGTCGCCGGACGTTGCGGGCCGGCCATTGAGCCCGGCAACTTCCAGCAGAGCTTCGAGACCCGCGTGACTCGGCTGCTCGAGCCCCGCGAGGCCGAACCAGGCGATGGTGCGGTTCTCGCCGACCAGCGGAACTACGTCGGCGATGGTTCCGATCGCCACGATTTTCAAGTAGGACTGGATCACTCGATCGGAAGGACCGGAGGCCTGTCCGTCGGCTGACGGACTAAGCCGCGCGAGCAGCGCTTGCGCCAGCTTGAAGGCTACTCCCACCCCGGCCAGGTTCTTGTCTGGGTAAGTGCAGTCGGCGCGCTTGGGATTCAGGACGGCCAGGGCCGGCGGAAGGTGGACGTCGGGCTGATGGTGGTCGGTCACAATGCAATCCACGCCGCACTCGCGGGCGCGCGCGATGACCTCGTGCTCGCGAATGCCCGTGTCAACGCTGAGCACTACGCGGACGCCTTCCGCCGCGGCCTTCTCGATGATTGGAATCCGCATGCCGTAGCCGTCGGTGAGGCGATGCGGGACGTAGTCTTCAACATTCGCGCCGAGCGACCGAAGCGCCGTGAGCAGGACGACGACTGCCATCGTGCCATCCACGTCATAGTCGCCGTAAATCAGGATTTTTTCCCGCTGTTCGATCGCCCGGGCGAGCCTTCCGACCGCTTCTTCCATGCCTGCCATGAGAAATGGATCATGCAGGGCGCTGAGGGTCGGATTGAGAAATGTTTTTGCTGCCTCGGAATCCTCAACCCCGCGCAGCACCAAAAGGCGGGCCAACAGCGGCGTGATCTCGCCTCGCGCGAGCCGCGCCACCGCGTCCGAGTTGAGAGTGGGAACGATCCAGCGCATGAACGATATTTCATCGTGACAGAGGAGGTTGAAGGTTGCAAGCCCTGGAGCGACCTCTTCTCTTACTCCCCTCCTGCGTCAGGAGGGGGCTGGGGGCGGTCGGGGTTGGCGCAGTCCCTTCGGGTCTGCGATTATTTTGTGGAATGCACCTCCGGCGCGCAGACCTTAACTGAAAAGTCTGCGCCAGACGCGTGGATTCCCGCTTGCGCGGGAATGACAATACAAAGGGAGCCGTCATGCCCGCGAAAGCGGGCATCCAATATGCTTTCAGCGCGCAGACCTGCAAGACAAGGTCTGATGCCATGAAGGCGGCGGAAGCCGGAAGTTAGCCAGACTTCAACTGCGCCTTGGTGTGCTTGGGGAGCGCGGTGATCACGGACCGGAGCAAGGAATTAACTGACTCAGGAGACCGAAATACCGAGGCCACGTCCGCATCGAGCACGATCGCAACCGTTCCGCCCTTCATCAGGGGCGCAAAGCGGTTGGGGCGCGACTTGCGGTAATCAAACTGATACTCCTGCCGCATCTCCTCGCGCCGGGGTCGCCTACGCTTTTGCGTTTTCTTCATAATCCTTCCGCTCTTTAGGGGTTGCCGCTCGTGCACTGAAGATTCTAACCGACTCCCCTTGTGCCGTAAAGCATACGACCAGTGACCGGTCCTTGGCTGAATGCCCGATGATAATCTCCCGCTGTTCTTCGATCGAATGGTCCCGGCACTTTTTCACATCCTTTGTCAGGATTGGCAACGGCTAATGCCTGCTTAGCAGGTAGCCACGGTCAAGGTTTTCTGACCGTGGGCTTTTCTACGGTTCCTTCGATCAGGAAAGCGGCAGAGTTTCTGACACGCGAAACTCTGCGCGGTCCCCTGACGCGCCTCTTGACAAAGGGGACCGATTGGTATAGGCTACATACATAGGCTCTAACAGGGAGTGCCCTGCCCGAAGAACGCGAGGGACGCTGCAGGGCGATGGAGATTGAAAAAATGGAAAGCGCAGACGAAACCGCAACGCGAGGCGTCAAGACCCGGCCCACCGCCCGGCCGGGAAAACGAACCGGCGGTTTTTCAGACAGCAAAACTCGCGGCAGCCAGTATTCTTGCTGGTGCGCAGCGGGCCGAGGGGGCAGGAAATGCTAAAAAAAAGAATTCATTGTTAGCGAACGAAGCTAGTAAGTTATTGAAAACACGTAGCAGGTGTTCGAATTTGGCTCCCCTAAGGGCCGCCGAGCCCCTCGGACGAGGGCGTTTTGGGCCGTGGAATGGTGAACAAACCGAAGGATGGGACAAACGAACCGGGCAAGGGCCTTCCGATCGGTCGGGCCATTGCGGCGCCGCGCGGGCTTGTAGCCTCTCCAAATCAGGGCTTCAAGATTACGAAGACTTCGCCGGGGTCGCCGAGGTCGCGGGCGGAGGGAGTGATAATCGTGCCCGGGCCGACGACAATCTTCTCGCCTTTCTTGATGGCCACTCGGACGTCTTCCTCGCTGACAAATTCCACCGGACGCTGTGCCGGCGATGCGGGCGGAGTGCCGGCTGCGGGCACGGAAGCAGCCTGAGATTCGGAGGCGGGCGGCGCAGCGGGCATGCGGGCGCGCGCACTCAAGAAACGCTCGACCAGATTGGCGATTTGAGTCGGGTCTTCCCTGTCGCGAACGGCGACCGGTGCGACGGATGCGACGCTGGGCGCGCCGACTACCGCCGTCCCGCCTTGCGGGACGCGGGGCTTCGCGTCTGTCTCGGCGCGATTCACCGGACGGCGCTCGTAGGCCAGGCGCTTGATATTCATCAGGTGGCGCGGCGAGATGTTGTCGGACGTGATGTTATTTCCCGGCGTTCCACAGCCGAGCGACATGGAAGGAAACAGATTCGTCGTGTAGCCCACCGAGCCGTGGGCGGCCGGGGAGTTCGCGATCATGCGGAACGCCGGCAGTTTCAGCGCGAATTCGCGAATCACCGCGTCATCACTCGCGTGGATGGACATGGTGTGGCCCATGCCGCCGAACAGCAGGAAGCGGTTGCAAACGTCCAAGCCCTCGCGGGAATCTTTGACCACGAAGAACGAAAGGACCGGCGAGAGTTTTTCCGCGGAGAGCGGATACTCGCGCCCAATGCCCTCGAGCGGCGCGACGAGCGCGCGCGTGCCTTTCGGAATTTCAAAGCCCGCCTCGCGCGCGATCTTTTCCGCCGATTGCCCGACCATCGTGGCGTTGACGCGGAAATTGGGGAGAATCAAAACCTTGGCCACGGCGGCAGACTGCTGCGGCGTGATGAAGTGTCCGCCCTGCCGCTCGGTCTCTTCGCGCACTTGCTCGGCGATCGAGGAGTCCACCACCATGTGCTGCTCGGAAGAGCAAAGCGTTCCGTTGTCGAAGCACTTGCCGGTCAGGATATCGCTCACGGCCTTGGGAATATTGGCGGAACTGTGGATGTAAGAAGGCACGTTGCCGGGGCCGACTCCCAGCGCGGGCTTGCCGGAGCTGTAGGCGGAGCGCACCAGTCCCGTGCCGCCCGTTGCCAGAATGATGGCGGTCTGCGGATGGCGCATCAGCTCCTGCGTGGCCTCGTTCGAGACGAGACTCAGGCAGCCAAGCGAACCTTCCGGTGCGCCGGCGCTGAGCGCGGCCTCATACATGACGCGCACGGTTTCGGAAATGCAGCGCACCGCGTTCGGGTGCGGGCTCATCACGATGGCGTTGCGCGCCTTGAGCGAGATGAGGGCTTTGTAGATGGCCGTCGAGGTCGGGTTGGTGGTGGGAATGATGGCGGCCACAACGCCCGCGGGCACGGCGATTTCGACGACGCCATTTTTCAAATCCTCGTGGATGACCCCGACCGTCTTCATGTCGCGGATGGCGTTATAAACATCCCGCGCGGCGAAAAGGTTTTTCTCGATCTTGTCCGCCACCACACCGTAAGTGGTCTCTTCGACCGCCAGGCGCGCGAGGTGCTCGGCGTTCTGGCGAGCGGCTTCGGCGCAGGCCCCGACGACGGCATCAATTTGTTGCTGGGTGAAGTCCGCGAGGGTTTTCTGTGCTTCCGCCGCGCGCTCGACCAGCCGGCGAGCTCGCTGGATGGATTCGAGGTCGCGATCCATAGAAGGAGTGACGGGCGACAAGTGACGAGTGGCAAGAAAAACCCAAGCTTCGCGGCTCGTCCCGCCGCGGCAGGTCACTCGTCACTCGTCTCTACTTTTTTCCGCCGGGGAGGATTTTTTCTACTTCGCTGTGAGGTCGCGGAATAACGTGCACGCTGACCAGCTCGCCCACGCGGCGCGCCGCGGCGGCGCCCGCGTCCGTGGCGGCCTTTACCGCGCCCACGTCTCCGCGGACCATCACCGTGACGTAACCGGCGCCGATGTATTCCTTGCCGACCAGCACCACGTTGGCGGCTTTCACCATGGCGTCGGCCGCCTCAATCGCGCCGACCAGACCGCGCGTTTCAATCATTCCGAGTGCCTCGAGCGTCATGCTGCCTCCCTGTGACTATGAAGAGAACGCGGACAAGCTAACATGATTGGGTATCCGGCGCAAGCATCAGCGGACGGCTAGGCGCGAATACCTTCACCAGCCAGGGCGATATTGTTGCGAGTGGTGTTCTTGACGAGGTACATGGCCTCATCGGCCAAGCGCAGGATTTCCTTGCGCGTGCGCGCGTCACCGGGAAACGTAGCGAGGCCAAAGCTCGCGGTGACTTTGATGTTTAACCCTTCCTCAGCGAAATAGACCGTCGAGTTCAGCAGGTCCCTGACGCGCCGCACCACCATCAGGGCGTTTTCCTTGGCGGTCTGCGGTAACAGCACTACGAACTCGTCGCCGCCGTACCGGAAGGCGTAATCAATCAAGCGCAGGTGGCCTTTGATCAGGTCGCCGATCATCCACAGGAGTTTCGACCCCACCAGGTGTCCATACGTGTCGTTCACCTGCTTGAAGTGGTCGAGGTCGATGAAAATGACCGAAAACTCGTAATTATAACGGTTGGACCGGTAGATCTCCGCATCGAGCACGAAGTGCAGGTGGCGGGCGTTGTAGAGCGCCGTGCAGTCATCGGTAATCGTGAGCTCCTGAATCCGCTGGACGTAGCGCGCATTTTCGAGAGCAATCGCCGCGTAGTCGGCCAGGTTTTTCAAAATGGGAATGTCTTCGTTGCGAAAACTGTCTTTGCCCAGGCAATTAATCAGCTCGATAACTCCCAGCACCCTTTCCCGCCCTTTGATCGGTACGCAGACCACCGAGTGCGTGTCGGTCTGCGTCAGCTCATCGAACTTGGAGGAGAAGCGCGGGTCGGTCTTGACGTCTTCCACCAGAACCGGGTCGCCGTTCGCCGCCACCCAGCCCGCGATGCCCTCGCCGAGCTTCAGGCGGACGTCCTTCAGCTTGTTCGCCCCGGCGCCGATGGCAATCTCAAAATAGAGCTCCTGCGTATTCTCGTCCAGCATGAGGAGCGACCAGGTATCCGGCTGCAGAAAATCGCTGATTTTCTCCATGATGGTTTGGAGAATTTTTTGAAGATCGAGCGTGGAGGCAAGCGTCTTTCCGACTTCGTGAAATAGCGAGAGTCGCTCGACCTGGCGCTTCAGTTCTACGATTTCTTCATGCTGGTTCATTTGGGCCCCGGCTTTCGTTCGCCCTGCAGGTTCACTACCTTTTAAACCATTCCCCGCTCCTTTTCAACCTCTTTTTACCTGGGACCGTCCGCCTGGTCGGTTTCATCGGATTTTCCCTGCCTCATCATTTCCAAGGGCTAATAACGGCGAGATTATTTGACACTGCTCGATGAGAGGAAATACTATGAAGTGTTGTTGTCCCCGGCCCGGCACTTAGGCGATTCCATGGCGACTTTTGGCGAAAATCTTCGGCGAGAACGCGAAATGCGGGGGGTCTCGCTTGGCGAGATTTCCGATGCCACCAAAATCAGCCTGCGAACCCTTGAGGCTTTGGAAGCCAATGAGTTTGAAAAGCTTCCCGGCGGCATCTTCACGCGAAGTTTCATCCGCGCCTACGCCAAATACATCGGCCTGGACGAAGAAGCGGTCATGGCCGAATTCCAGCTGGTGGCGCCGGCCCCCGATCAGACCGATTTGCACCGCATGAACCAGCAACGGCCTCCCCGTCCTCAGCAAGGTTCGCGGGGGCGGCTCATCGGGCTGCTGATCGCTCTTCTGCTGCTCATCCTTGGCTTCGGGGTGTATCGCTACGCGTACCACCTGCCGCGCCTGTTGCCTTCGCCGCGGGCCGCTTCGCCCGCTCCATCCCCGACGAGTGCTCCGCCGCCATCTGCCAATCCGACCTCGACTTCCGTTGCGGCTTTAGCCCCCACCAACGGAACTGCGCCGGCAGACTCTGCAAGCCCCGGCGCGTCGCCTGCCGCTCCGCCCTCCTCGCCGGTGCCCGCCGGCGCCGAGGGTCAGCTCGTTCTGCAGGTGGCGGCCACGGAAAGATCCTGGGTGGCGGTTGAAAGCGACGGCAAGCCCGTCTCGCAGCGCATCATGGAGGCAAACGAAATCCAGACGTTCCGGGCCAAATCTTCATTTGACATTATCACCGGCAACGGTGAAGGCATTATACTGACATTGAACGGCAGGACGCTGGACCCGCTGGGTCACAGCAACGACGTGAAAAAGGTTCATCTCACGCTCAACGACGTCCAAAATCCCAACCCCTGAGGACTCCCATTTCGGAACGAGTTGTTGACACTCTTCGCGAAGGAAAGGCGCCTGCGATCATCCGTCGCAAGGGTGCGGAAGGCGACCTGCCCGTGCCGCTCGAAGAAAAAATTGAGATTCTCATTGTCCTCTCCGGCGACGCGGACAAGGAGCTTCGCCTGACGGCATTCAAGACGCTTCAAAACTGGGACCACAGCGAACTTTGCCAGTTGCTCTCCGAGGGCTCCACGCCGTGGACGGTGATCGACTATCTGGCGAATCACGTCGTCCCCGGCCAGAAAGACCTGATCGAAGCGCTGCTGCGAAACCCGGGCGTCCCGCCGGATTTGATGGATTGGGTCCAACACGCTTCCGCGACCTCCACCGAAGCTCCGCCCCTGCCGGCCATCAAAGCCGAATCGCCGACGGATGAAACAGCCCAAGATCCTACGAAAGATCACGATCGCCAGACCCTTCTTCAGCGCATTAACTCCATGACGCCGTCGGAAAAAATCAAGGCAGCCCTGACCGGCAACCAGGAGGAACGGCTGCTTCTGATTCGCGATTCGAACAAGCTCGTGGCTCGCGCGGTGCTCGGATCGCCCAAACTCACCGACGCGGAGGTCGAGGCCTTCGCCACAATGAAAAACGTCACGGAAGAGGTGTTGCGCCTAATCGCCATGAACCGCGCTTTTATGAAGAGGTATACGGTGGGCGTGGCTCTGGCCAACAATCCCCGCACTCCGCTCGACGTCTCACTGCCGTTGATCAACCGTCTGAACGAGCGCGATCTGAAAAACTTGTCGCTCAACAAAAACGTCCCGGAAACGCTGCGCGGCCTGGCGCTCAAATTGTACAAGCAGAAGAAAGATCCCAAGACATTGAAGCTGCCCGGAAAACATTAGCCAACGGCGGACGCAGACCGATGGGCCTGCGCCTGCTGTGACCGCCGTTCACCAGTCCCTTTCAGAGGGAATTTCGATCGAAGGGGCGAGGAAACAAATCCGCCAGGCGGTGGACTTCCCGGTGTCCCTGCGGGTTGGCTAGAATAATTTCGATGTCACCGCAGAATTCCCACAAAAGCTGGCGGCAGGCGCCGCAGGGCGTTCCGGGACGCTCGGTTGCGGTGACGACGACGATCCGCTTGAATTCCCTTTCGCCTTCGGAAATAGCCTTCCAAATCGCCACGCCCTCGGCGCAAACCGTCAGGCCGTAGGTGGCGTTTTCCACGTTGCAGCCGCCGTAAATTTTGCCGCCAACAGTTTCCAGCGCCGCGCCGACTTTGAAATTTGAAAATGGCGCATAAGCATTCTCGCGCGACTCAATCGCGCGCCGGACAAGTTCTTCAACGCTCATGTTTCCCCCACCCTCGGAAGCAGCGTGTCCAGGAGTTCGGCCAGGTTACTCGCCGCCTCTTTTCCCACCTTCAACACTTCCGCATGACTTAAATGCGCGCGGCTGAGTCCGGAGGCGCGATTTGAAATCATGGCAATGGCCAGCACGCGCAAGCCTGCCTGCCGCGCGGCCAAAACTTCCGGGACCGTGGACATGCCCACCGCGTCGGCACCCAGGCGCCGCAGGGCGCGGATTTCCGCGGGCGTTTCGTACGTCGGCCCAAGAAGGGCGACGTAAACCCCAGCGAAACATTTCAACCGGCGCGCCCGCGCCACCCGCAGTGCTTCCCTTCTAAGACGTGCGTCATACGCCTCGCTGAAATCCACAAAGCGCTCACCCCAACGAGGATCGTGAAGTCCAACCAGCGGGTTCGCTCCTTGATAATTCAGATGGTCGGAAAATACCATGAAGCTCCCCGGAACGGCCTGCGATGCAATGCCGCCCGCTGCGCAAGTTGCGATCAAGGTTTTCACGCCCGCGAGGGCCAGCACACGCGTCGGAAAAGCGAGGTCGGCGGGCTGATATCCTTCATAAAGATGCATCCGCCCTTCGAGCACAGCAACCGGCACCTTGGCCCACTCTCCCAGGTGCAAAACGCCCGCGTGGCCCGCGACGCTTGGCCGCGGAAAATGCGGGATGGACCGGTACGGAATCTTCTGTTCGACACGGAGGCCCGCAAGCACTCCGCTCAGCCCCGATCCAAGGATGATCCCAACGCGCGGCCGGGTCTTGGCGTGCGATAGGACGAACCGAGCTGCCTTCAACGCTTCCGGATAACCCGTCGTATTTTGGATTTTCGATTTTGGATTCTGGATTGTTACCTCCAACCAACTCAATGAAGAGAGATTGCTTTCTGCCTTCTGCCTTCTGCTTTCTGCTTTCTGCGTTCTGCTTTCTTACGTCAGCATCAGCCCCGCAATCGAGGCAGCGAGATAGTTCGCAAGCGTCCCAGCCAGCAGCGCGCGGAATCCCAGCCGCGCCAGGTCCTGCTTGCGCGAGGGCGCGAGCGCTCCGATGCCGCCGATTTGAATCCCGATGCTCGAAAAATTCGCGAACCCGCACAGCGCATACGTGGCGATGGTGAACGACCGCTCGGTGATCTGCCCCTTGAGCGGGCCGAGTTGCGAAAACGCCACGAACTCATTCAGGACTACCTTGATTCCCATCAGGTTTCCGACTTTTGCCGCGTCCTGCCATGGTACACCCATGGCCCAGGCGACCGGCGCGAGCACCCAGCCGAAGATGGTTTGCAGGTCCGTATGCGCCACGCTCAGGATGCCGTTGGCAAGATGAATCAGCGCGATAAAAGCGATCAGCATGGCCCCCACGTTCAGGGCCAGAAACAATCCGTCGCCGACACCGTGCGAAATGGCGTCAAGCACGTTGATGTCCTTCTTTTCGATTGCCAGTTTGACTTCTCCCGCGGTCTTCGGCTCGCCGGTCTCGGGATACATGATTTTGGCGATTAGAATCGTGCCCGGCGCTGTCATGACCACTGCTGTCAGCAAATGCCGCGCGTCCGCTCCGAAGAGGACGTAGGCTCCGAACACCGACCCCGCAATGTGCGCCATGCCCGCCGTCATGATGGTGAACAACTCCGATTCGGTCAGGCTTTCAAGATAGGGGCGGATGACCAGCGGCGCTTCGGTCTGGCCCATGATGATGCTGGCGGCGACTTCCAAGGATTCCGCGCCACTCGTTCCGAACAGCCGGTACATCACTTTCCCCGCGCCGAGCACCAGCAACGGCAGGATGCGCAGGTAATAGAGGAGGGCGAAAAATGCGGCGACGTAGATAATCAGAGGCAGTGCCGTGAAGGCGAATATGAAACCCTGGGTTCCGTGCGGGTCGCCCAGGATCGGGCCGAAAACGAACTTGGTCCCCTCAAAGGCGAAACTCAGGAACCATACCGCGCCGCTCGAAACGTTTTGCATCAGCCAATAACCGACTGAGGTTTTCATCACGAAGAGCGCCACCAGAAACTGCAGGCCGATGCCCCAGGCGACAATTCGAAATTTAATGGCCTTCCGGTTCTTGGAAAGCAAAAAGGCCGCGGCCAGAACTCCGGCGATACCGATGAATGGAGTGAGATGCGTCATT
>CAYZVR010000030.1:0-3966 GCA_964481715.1 uncultured Acidobacteriota bacterium
CGGCTCAAAGATCGAGGCAAACACCACTTCGATGGCGAGCAGCACGTACACCAGCCAAACGTCCGAGCGTGTGTGCACCAGAAGCAGGCCGAGCACCACGAAGGCACGAACCACGTCAGCCAAAATCATCAAGGCGCGGCGCGAGAAGCGGTCGGCGATAGGTCCGGCAAGCGGCGTCATCAGGAACCACGGCAGCGTCTGGATGATGATGGCCCAGGCGACCGCCTTGCCGCTGTGAGTGGTGACGAGAAGCAGATCGTAAATCGCCAGGCTGTAAAACCAGTCCCCGATTTCGCTGATCAGTTGCGCCAGCCATAGCCGCCGGAAGTTGGCGTTGGAGCGGAGAAGGGAAAAGTAGCGCAGATGAATGGGCAGTCGCGCTGCCGGGGAGGTTGAAACGGAAATGATCTGGCTGCTGCCGTCGCCCATGAAGTGAGGCGGGCCATTGTAGCACGTGGTTAGACACTCAGGGCTTGGTGGGTTTGGCGGATAAGTCCTGGGGCGATGAACAAACGCCCGGCGCATCAGGGCTGGTGGGTGTTCGCGCCGGCCTTCGAGCGTTTCCGAACTTCGTTGCGCGTCGCCACCAACGTGCCCAGGACGGTCGTCCGCGCCAGCCGCTCGACGTAGGGTCGGACAATCCATCGAAGCAGGAAGGGAATCTCCCGCGAAAGCGCTATAGATTCCCATTCGGCGAATACGCCGCCGTCCTTGGCTTCGAATCGCCAGTAGGTATTGAGCCGCCAGAGATAGCCGCTGTCATGGCCGACGGTGTCTTCGTGCTCGTCCGGCTTGCCGGCGTTTTCAACCTGGGCGACACGCGTTGAATGACTCCGGCTCGAGGCGTGCTCCGAATCCGCCATGGAAAATATGACTTCAGTATTGACGTTCAGGGTGATGTTGGTCCACGGGGTATCCTTGTGGGCGCGGAAAAAAGTTTCGAAAGTGTCGCCGTGGCGTTTCAGGAGTTGCGAGCGGACGACTTCGGGTTTGTAGATGTCTTTATAATGTTCGTAATCCTGAACGACGGCAAGCACCTGGCTGACTGTTGCGTTTGGAATGAATATGGCGCCGATCGTGTGCGTGATGAGTCCGTGGGGCGGCTTAATTTGGCGGCCGCCCTCGTCCCGCGTTTCGATGGAATTAATCCATGTGCCCCCGCGCTTCAACACGCGCCAGACGGGCTGTTGCTCTTCTTGCGACTGACTTTCGAAGTGCAGGTAATCGTTCGAGAGGCGCTGGTCGTGCGCCATGCGCGCCTCGGTAGCCTGCACGTATCGCTCGAAGGCCTGCACGGTATCTTCCTGCAAGTCGGCGGCGAAACTATGCCCCGGGCAAGCTGCGCAGATACCAAGCAGCAACACAAGGCGAAAAAACGGCGGACGAGCCCGTGATGAGAAAAGCGGCATATCAGCAAGGTCCGTCAATCCCGACGCAGCATGGGATTTTAGCATGGGCGGATGGAGGGCGCACGGGCGCCGACGAACTTCCCCGGCGTTTCATTCATTCCTCTCCGGCCAATTTGTTTCAATTCGCAGGTTCCGGAGCGCGCGCGGAAGCCGGAGCGCGTTCAATTCCTGCGCCGGGACGGGTGTTGAACTTGGATTCGAGATAGGTGAGCGGAACATCGTAGAGCAGCGCCTTGGGTGAATGGCGCATGCTGTCATGGATGAAGCAAACGTGCGTGCACCAGCACTGGTCGTGGGTGATGCGGCCGGATTCCTCGCGGCGCGTTTGAGTTTCCCAGAATTTTCGGAAGTCGCAATCAAAATCACGCAGGTTGGCGAGTTTGGACCTCAGCTCGCAGGCGCGCACGTCGCCGTTGTAGTCAATGACGATGGAGGTTTCGCTCGCCGTGCAGGGCATCGGCCAGGGGTGCGGCGACTCGATGTTTTCGAGCTGAACTTTGTTGTGGAAGGCGATCATTCCCTGGTAGTAAGCCTCGGCCAGTTTCTTCTCCAGGCCTTTTCTGCGGCGAAACACACTGGAAGCGTAGTAGCCGTAAACCTTCTGAGCTTCCAGGTAAAGTTCCGGCAGGCGCGCGGTGGGAATCTGTTTCAAGGACGGGTCTTTGGCGTTGCCGCGGATGATGTTGAAGTAGTGGCCGTCCACGCCGCAGTTCTTTTTGACAAAATCGGCGATCTCGAAGACGTGCTCGAAGTTTTCCGCGCAGATGACGGTATTGATGTTCACGCGCAGGTTGGAAAATTTGCGGCGCGCACCCTGCACGGCTTCAATCGTCGCGAGCGTCTTCGCGAAATTACCCGGCACGGCGCGGATCGAGTCCTGCATTTCGTAGAGCCCGTCCATCGCGATGTTCAGGTCGAGTTGGAGTTTGGGATTGTCCGTACAGATTTTCGCCACCTGATCCGCGGTGCGCTCGGGCAGCAGGCCGTTGGTCGGGAGGTTCGTCCAGCGAATGCCGTTGTTCGTGTAAAAAAGGTGCAGGATTTCGGCGAGTTCCTTGCGCAGCATCGGCTCTCCGCCCGAAAGCCACAGGTCGGTAAAGCGGGGCATGCTGCAGGAAAGTTTCTCAATCTCGTCCCAGGTCAGGTCGCCGCGCTGATTGAGTTCTTCCCAGTAGAAACAAGTCCGGCACTTGGCGTTGCAGACCGAGGTGACGAAAAAGATCACCAGCTTCAGGCGGCGAGGGCGAGCGAAAGGCGCCGCGAAGGTTTCGAGTTTTGATCTGAGGTCCAACGCCATGATGCGCCGCGAATCGAGTACTGAGGCCGGAGGCATTCTATCAGACGCCCGTGCAGAGCGCCGGAAAATGCAAGGTCAGTAGATGATGTCAAAGCCCACGTCGTAGAAGCGGTGCTGGAACCCCAGGAACTGGCCGAAGGCGGGCGCTGCGACGTTGTTCAGCACATCGCGCGGGTTGTCGTGGTCGGTTAGGTTGAAGATGGTAAAGCCCAGGCGCAGCTTGCGGCCCTTCAGCCACGGGACGAGAGGAAAGTTCATGTCTTTCGTGAATTTCAGATCGAGCGAAGCGAACATGGGCAACCGGAGGCTGTTGGGCGTTCCGGCGTAGTTTTGGCGCGCGTCCACGGCGGAGTACGGAAACCCCGAATGGATGTCGAAAAACGGGCTGGCGGTCATCTGCCAGGGCAGCTTGAACCGGCCCCAGGCGATAAAGCGGTTCGGAACGTTGGAGGGCAAAGTTCCGAAGGCGTTCGGCCGGATGACGGGTTGCTCAAAGGGGACGAAAATAGAAGTCAGCGTGTTCAAGTCGCCTCGCGCCCGGCTGCTCACGTAGCTGAAGTTCAGGTCCACATGTTCTCGCGGGCGGAACCGCAGGGTGGTCTCGAATTCGTGGTAGCGCGAGCCGCCGGTATTGGAAAGCAGCAAGGTCGGCCCCGAGCCGGACAGGGTGCGGGGGTCGATAACGAATTCGTTCTGCGTGCGGCTGGAGAGATAACTGACGCGCAGCACGAGGTGCGGGAGCAATTCGCGGTCCCCCTCGAGGTTCCAGGTGACGTTGTGGGGCGTGCTGTCCAGACTATTTCCGCTCGGAATCAATCGCCGCCCTTTTTCATCCACACGGACGTAAGCGTTCTGAAGAGTCAGGGGAGGGCCTTCAAGCACTCCCGTTTCGTCAAAAAGGCTGACGGTTCGGGTGGGGTTGGAGGGAAAATCTCCTGCCAGCAGCGGCACGCGGTCATAGAAAATCCCGATACCGCCGCGAAAGATCGTCTTGCCACTCGTCCCCGGCGTATAGACCATCCCCAGGCGAGGCGCGAAGGCGGCCGGCTCGCCGATGTTCTGCGTGGAGAACCGCAGACCCACATCGAGTGCCAGGTGGTCGTTAAACGCCCAATGATCCTGAATAAAAAGGGCGGTTTCATAATCGGTCGCGTCGAACAACCCGGCGCCCGCAAAGTCAATCCGCTCGGAAAGCGATCCGTCCTGTCTAAGCAGCTGGACGGGCCTCGAGAGGCTGGCGCCGGTGTACGACCGGCGCAG
>CAYZVR010000030.1:3976-17685 GCA_964481715.1 uncultured Acidobacteriota bacterium
CATTCCCGTGGCGCAAACTGGTACGTCTGGCTCGCTTCCGCCTCGGTGCTTTGACGCGTCCACGTATTGAAATAGTTTCCGCCGAAGCCGGTGGGCGTGACGATCATGTCCAGCGGCCCCTGACCGTGGGCGTTGCTGTCAAACCGGGTGAACTGGAACAGGCTGGTGAGAATCGCGCCCGACGAAGAGAGATACCGGTAGGTGGTGCCTGCCGAGAATCCCTCCTGTCCATAATCGGACGACGCGGACTGCGGCAAAAGCGAATTGATATTGGCGAACTGGCGCCGCAACGGAAAGATGTCCACGTGCGTGGTCATCAACTGTTGTGGAGAAATAATGTATTGGAAGCTCGAATACGAATTGAAGCCCTCGGTCTTGATCTCATTGTGCGGATAGGCGAGGCCGCGCACCGGCTGTTTGACCAGGTCGTAGGCAAAAGCTTCTGAAAAATTCAGCTTGTTCTCGAGCAACGGCCCGGTGACGTAAAGCCGCGGCTGGTCGTCGGCAATGCCCACCACGTGGCCGGCTTTCACCCGGACGGTGGGCAGAAAATCGTTGACTTCGAACCGAAACTGGTCGGAAGGCGCCTTGGTATCAATGGTGGTCAGCCCGCCCGAGAAGCGCCCGTACTCGGCCTGATAGGCGCTCTTGAAAACCTGCACCGACTCGATCGCGTCGATGGGAATGTCAATCGAAAAACTTCCCGTCACCGGGTCCACCATTTCGGCTGAATCCACAAGCAGCAGTCCTTGATTTTCGACGACGCCCTTGATGTTGATTTTTCCGTTCGGTGAGCGAACGACGCCCGGCACCAGCGGCAGGGCCGCCTTGAACTTCTGCTCGATGAGAGGCAGTTCTGAAAGCTGCGGTGCGCTGAGCTTGGCGGGCGGGGCCGCGGCTTCCTGAGTGACTCGGGCCGCCTTTTCCCTTACCTCAACCCTCTCCCGGACTACCACCTCTCGTGGGAGAGCGATCTCCAATTTGGGCGGGCGGTCTGTCGTGATCGCGAGGTCGGTTTGGCGGAGGGGTTCGTAGCCGACAGCGGCACAGGTCAGGTCATATACCCCGTGCAGGAGCCCGGGGAATTGGAATTCGCCCTTTTCTCCCGTGGTGACCTAGAGCCCTTTTTGCGGCAGCATCGGCGACTTGAGCGTGCACACGGCTCCCGGAATCGGTGTTTCGTGCTCGTCAACGACAACCCCCGCCAAGTCCTGAGTCTCAGCGCTCGCGTGCAGAGGAAAGAGCACACCCGCCAGCAGTGCCAGCAAAAGGTAGAATTTAAGCCGCAGGCGTTTTCGCGAAACCATATTCACAGTTTGGTTGGATGCTTAAACGGACCAGGATGCTACTTCAGGTTTTGGACCCCTGGGATTTCCTCGCGGGAGACCTCGCTTGCCAGCTCGGAATGATCCGAGATTTCATTTCCTGCCCCGGCTGTCGTGCGGAATTCCGGCCGCCTCCGCCGGCGGAATGCGGCACTTCGATTATATCCCCGATTACGCTGAAAGCGGTAGGTCGCGAGGGTTGGAAATCCGTCGTCCAGCTTCGCCGGACCGTCTATCTTGTGCCCGAAGAGCTGTTTTGGGTGCGTTCCCGGAAGTACTCGCGCGGCCAAATCGGTTGACAGGTTCAACCCCGGAGGCGAAACTATGCTTCAAGGGGTTGAAGATCATCTTGGACTTGTGAGGACATCATGCTTGTCGAATCCCGCATGTTTCGCCGCCCGCTTGCGCAAGAGCTGATCTCGCGCGGCGTGCGCATGACGCACCAGCGGCGCCTGCTGGTGGATATCATTCAAGGCGCGGACAGCCACCTGGACGCCGTCCAGCTCTGGCAGCGCGCGCGCGCGAAAGACCCCACGCTCAATAAGGTCACGGTTTACCGAACCCTCGCCATGCTCAAAAAGTACGGCTTGGTGGACGAGCTCGACCTGATGCACCTGGAGGGTGAAAAACACTACTACGAAGCCAAAACCACGCGGGACCACATGCACCTTGCGTGCCTGAAGTGCGGGCGCATTCAGGAGTTTGAGAGTTCACTCTTCGAGAAGCTGAAAGGCCAGATCGAGCGCGAGCGGCGATTCCGGATTCAGGTGGTACGGGTCGAGGCGGGCGGTTACTGCGATCGTTGTCATTCGTAGTCGGGACTCAACTCACCCTCTGCTCTCTCCTTCAGGCGATATTCCGGCTCGTTTCAAACGTCGGCAAATTGTCCACTTCCATATTCTTGCTTCGCAGGCGGTTACTCAGGATTTTGAATATCGCAAAGGAGATCTGCGGCCGCTCGTTAATGAGCTCGCGGAAGCTTTCGCGGTCGATCTTGAGCACCGTGGTGGGTTCGAGGGCACGGATCGAAGCCGAGCGCGGCTCGTCGTCGAGGATGGCCATTTCTCCGAAGCACTCCTTGGCGCCTAGAATCGCCAAGGGGTACTCCTTTTCCCCCACCTTCCGGAAGACTTCCACTTTGCCGCTGACCGTGATGTAGAGGTGATGGGCCGGCTGGCCTTCTTCGAAAAAGACCTCTCCGGGCGCGGCGTCCTTTTCCTGCGCGATGTCGGCCAGCGCCGCGAGCTCTTCGCCTTCCATGCCTGCGAACACCGGCGCGGATTTCAGGAACAAAACTTTTTCAACCGTCATTAACATGGAAGCACCTCTTTTCTCCGTGGTGGGCGAGCCTGCGGACTCCGCGGCTTGCATGGCGAGGATCCGCTCGGCCCAGCGCCGAATCAAGGGGTCCGGCGATTGGGCGGCTCGCTCGACGTGCGGCATCCAGGCTTGCCTTTCGGCGCGCCATCCGGCCATAAGAGCCGTCTCGATCACCACGCGGTCGTGGTCTCGAAGGAGCTCGCGAAGCAGGCCGGATGTTTCTTGGCGGGAATGCTCGCCGAGGAAATAGGCCGTGCAGGCGCGAATCCAGGGTTTGGGATGATGTGCCAGAGCGGAAAGGGCAGGTCCGGGTGGCGCGGGCGCACCGGAGGGGGCGACCGGTGCAGGTTCAAGTAATTCCAGAACCTCGCGCCCGATCTTCTTGGGCGCCAGGCTGTCCAGAGCTTCGAGCGCATCGGCGCGCGCGCGGCTGTCGCCCGAGCGGAGATTTTGAAAAATGGAGTTCATGCGCTTACGCCCGCACAGGACCCCAAGCATGCGGAAGACCCGCTCTTCGATATTCAGGCGGTCTTCTTCCAGGGCTTGCGCCAGAATGCGTTCCGATTCGGCGGCGGGCTTGGGAACGACTACCCGCGACCACGCCAGGCTTTCGCGGAAACTCGCGAGTTCGTCGCGGGCGTAATCAAACAGGGCCAGGCGCGAGCTTTCGGGCAGAGGGCCGTCGCGCGCCAGCCGCTCGAGAGATTTCAGCACCTTCCAGCGCACGCGCCATTCGGGATCTTTGAGGAGTTTGGTGAGGGGCTCGATCGCCTGCGGTTCGCGGAGCCGGCCGAGGACATCCACCAGCTCGCTTCGGATTTCCGCTCGATCCGACTCGACGGTCATTCGGGCGAGCTCTCGCGAGGTTTCCGCACCGTGCGCTCTGGCGATTCTCACCAGGGCTTTTCGCGCCCGCCGGCGAAGCTCGGCGGGGCCGGCCAGCGCTGCGACGAGGGCGGGAATCACCTGAGGCGTACCAATGCGACCCAGCGCCCGGGCGGCCTCGCAACGGATTTCAAGCTCGGGATCGCGCAAAAGTTCCATGAGCAAATTCATCGACTGCACCAATGGCAGCCGCCCAAGAGCGTAGGTCGCCGTCGAGCGCGACTGAGAATCGCCGCGCGCCATCTCCTCGATGACCGGCAGCCATTCCACCACCGACGAAACGCCCTGAATGGCGGCGATGGTGAGAATGGTGTTGACTCGCGCTCGGATCGAAGGGTCTTTGAGCAACGGCCCGAGCTTATCAACCAGCATGGGGTCGTGTGAGGATGCGAGGGCTTCAACGGCATTCGAGCGAACTCGCGGGTCAGGGTCGCCGATAAGCGGCGTGAAGCGGTCGGCATATTTCGCGCCGGCCAGGCGGCCCAGGACGCTCGTGGCTGTGGCGCGCACGTGCCCATCGGGGTGCTCGAGCAAAGAGGCAATAGCCTCCGTCGCTTCCTCGCTTCCAAAATTTTCCAGAAGCTGGATGGCCGCCACCACGCGGTCGGGATTGGAACTGCTTAGAGTTTCCGAAAGGATCGAGAGGCTGGTCGAATCCTTGACCTTGCTGAGCGCTGTCGCCGCAGCCTGGCGCAATAAGGGGCTCGTACCCTGCAGATTTTTGAGCAGGGCGCGGATGTACCCCTTCTTGGCCGTCAATGAAATCCCGAACCAGGTCGCCGCAAAAATCAACGCGCCCCAGGAAAGCTGCTGGCCGATTGGGATTTCTCTCCCCCCCCAATACAGCGGCTTCAGAAAGCTGTTACCGAGCAGGACCAGAGTACCCGCAGCGGCGAGCGAGAGCGGGCGGATGTAACCCTCAATGAGACCTCGCACCCGAGCGCGGCGATCGGGAGAGATCGGGTTGTAAAGCAACTGGTAGGACGAATCGGAAAAAGTGTAGAGCATCGAGGCGTCGCCGAGTTTGGCGCTCAACACGGGGCCCCACCCGTACCCGAGGCTCATCCAGGTTGTGCCCGCCATCAGGAGGCCGGGGTGGAAATTGATCGTGGTTCCCACGCCAAGGCGCGAGATGACTGCCCGCACGAAGAATAACTGAATGACCAGGCACAGGAACCCCTGCACGCCGACGAAAACTCCCAGGAAGGTCGTAAGGTCGTTGGGGTTAGGGTAGCGGGCGCGGACGGTTTTGCTGAAACAAAAATCCACCACCGCGTAGACCGTCCACATCAGGAGGATGTAGCCGGCCATCGAGCGCAGCAGCGGCTCGCGGCCGACTTCATTGAATCCGGCCTTGATTTTCTGCAACTCGGAAATCTTGGGGCGCTTAAAGGAAGCGGTCGGGTCGATGCGAGGCGGTTCGTCCACCCGCCGGTATTTTCGGTAAGCCACACTGCCCAGGATCAAGGCGATGAAGATGAGCCCGGCCCAGACCAGCAGAAGATTTTCCGTTCCCAGGGTGCGCACAATCTGCTTGCTGCCCAGACCCACACCGATCATTCCGAGCAACGCACCGACGGCGACGAACGGAAACAGGCGCTTGGCCTGTCGCGTGTCAAACAGATCGCCCGCGAAAGTCCAGAATTGCATCAGCGAGAAATACCAGACGACCTGCGCTTCGATGTAGAGGATTGGAAAAAACCAGCGCGGGTGCCCGAGGAGGACTACCCGGCTCAGGATGAGGCTCGCGACGAAAATCAGCGAGACGCCGGCCAGGAATTTGCCGCGCTCGATCTTATCAACCAGCGTCGTGTATCCGACCGAACAGAGGATCAGAAAAGCGGCGTTGGCGAAATACATGAGGGGCAGATATTGAACGCCGAAATAGACGAGGAACAGCGAATCGCGGGCGTTGCGGCCAAACATGATGCCGGCCACAAGCAGCAGGTTCACGAGCAGGGAGATTCCAACCACCGGGCCTTCGCCGGGGTGGATGGGTGCGAAACGGGTTAACCAATGTCTAAGGCGCAGTGTCGCCACGTCGGCCCTGCCGATGATCCAAAGGAGAACTCTTCGTGAATGCCGTTCCCGCCGTGAAGCCCGGGTCCGCGCTTCCGTGTTACTCTATTCGTCTTTAATCGCAGCCTTCACCATGGCCAGGACGGAAGGAGGAATGCTGGAGGCGGAAACGCCGTGGTCCTTTTCGGCGTGCTCGGCGGCGAGCTTCATTAATTCTTCTTCATTCTCGGCGCGTATTTCCTTGGGGCAATTCATGCCCAGGTCGCGGCAACGCAGCACTTTCGCCATCACATCCTCCTCGAATAAGTGCAAACGATTTCAACGGGATTCTACCATTGACCCGCCGCGTTTCCATGCGGAATCTTTAGGACCGTTTGGGTTGACTTTCCAGGGACGTTCAGTATGATAAGCGCCTATGGCGGACGAAGGAATTCAACGCCGCAGATATCCACGCTACCCGACTAGCCTCGATGCAACCGTTTACCTGGAGTTGGGCGCTATTCAGGCGCACATCGCGCAGATCAGCCGGGGTGGATGCCTGATTTTTCCTCCTTTGCCCAAACAACCGTCACCCGGCATCAAGATGTCCTTTCAACTGGCCAAAGACCTGCCTTCCATCAATTGCAAGGCGGAGATTGTTTACAGCGTTGTGGACCGGGGCACAGGAATCTCCTTCAGCGAAATTTCCCAATACAATCAAGAAATGATCTCTGAATTCTTCGAGAAGCAGCCGGCCGCCGAACCTTCCCCTCGGTCATAGGTAAAAACCTAAGACTTACCCTGCCGGCTCAGATTCCGATCAGCAACGACATTCATTTCCACCAGACGGTCGCTGCTTGTTTTCAGGAGCCCCCTCGGAGATAATGTTCTCCACCAGAGGAAGAAACTCTTGCTGCCCTTCCTGACGCAACGATTCCCATTTCTAAACCGGCTTCGGACGGACACTCCTGCCGAGGTTTATCGGATCGAGCGTGTGCTCGCCACGGCTCGCGCGTTTCTGGCCGTCACGTCGTTGGCAGCGATTTGGATTGATTCGACCGAGCCGAGTCGTTACGCCGCCATAGCCTACGGTTTATTGGTCGCCTACGTTGTCTACAGCCTTTTAATCCTGGTCTGGATCAGGTGGCGTCGCGAGACGACAACGCTTTTCCGCCTGAGCATTCACGCGATAGACGTGCTGTGGCCCGCTGTGATCGCCTTGTTTACAACCGGGCCCAACAGCCCTTTTTTCATCTTCAATACGTTCGTTTTGCTCGAAGCCGCCTACCGCTGGGGTTTTCAGGAGACGCTTGCCACGGCCGGTGCGGAAGTCGTGCTTTACTTCGCGGGGACACTCGTGACGGTGTCGGGTCCGGTTTCCTCCCCATTTTTCCTGGGAGGGGAGTTCGAACCCAACCGGTTCATCATGCGGGGGCTGTACCTGTTGATCATGGGATACCTGTTGGGCTATCTCGGCGGTCAGGAGAAGTCACAGCGCGCCGAGGTCTCCCAGATCGCGGGTCTCATGATTAAAGTCCAGTCGGAAGTTGGCCTGCGTGGCGCTCTGGGAGCGGTGCTGGAGGAAGTCTGCGGACTTTTCAAATCGAACCACGCCTTGCTCATCCTGGAGGAGACGAATACCGGGCGGGTTTATCTCTGGGAAGGCTGGCGCGCAGACAGATCCCGCGAAATCGCTATCACATCGTCGGAGCTGGAGTCTTCTCAACGCCCGGAGTATTCTTGCGAACCACCCGGTAAAGCCTGGCACGCAATTGGCCAAGATCCTGCCGTGCGGGTTTCTCGCGCTCGGGTTTTCGACCTGCGCGGTCTGGATCGGGAAGGTTCAGCCTTCCGCAATGCCCACTGGTCTCCGCCAGGGTCCTTTCTTGCATCACGCGCTTTCGGTTCGCTCCTTGGCTCGGTCTTCAGTTTCAGGAGCGAC
The DNA here is from genome assembly GCA_964481715.1 of uncultured Acidobacteriota bacterium. Lineage (GTDB taxonomy): Bacteria > Acidobacteriota > Terriglobia > UBA7540 > UBA7540 > JAHEKS01. The sequence continues at coordinate 11,447 of CAYZVR010000030.1, forward strand.
TGGAAGGGCACCCTCATGCTCCTGGACCCGGACATCGGTTCCAACCGAGATGCGGCCGTGCATTTTCTGCACGTCCTCTCCCAACAAATCAGCCCAGCGATTTACAGCGTCTTCGTGATGAGGCGTCTGCGCTCGCGGGCCGGTGCCGTAGAGAGAGCCCGCGTGGCGCGGGAACTCCACGATGGCGTTATCCAGTCTCTGATTGGTCTGGAAATGCAGGTCGACGTCTTGCGCCGCCAGGCGGAGACGCCCTCCGACCGGATCGCCGACGATCTCGGCCGCATTCAAAAGCTTCTGCGGCAGGAAGTTTTGAACGTGCGCGAGCTGATGCAGCAGATGAATCCCCTTGAGCTTGGGCCGAAGCAACTTCTGGATTTTCTCGCCTATACTGTCGATAAGTTCCGGCATAATACCGGGATTAACGCCAATTTCGTATCCTCGCTGGAGGAGGTCACGATTTTTCCGAGCGTCGGGAGCGAGCTGGCGCGGATCGTTCAAGAAGCGCTTGTAAACGTCCGAAAACACAGCGGGGCGCGCAATGTGGTGGTGCGCTTTGAGTCTGGGGACGGTTTATGGAAGCTGGCCGTGGACGATGACGGATGTGGCTTTGATTTTTCCGGACGCCTCGCGCAAAATGAGCTCGACTCCACCCGGAAGGGGCCGGTGGTAATCAAGGAAAGAGTCCGCGCCATCGGCGGCGAGCTGGTCATTGAATCGAACCCAGGCGGCGGGTGCCGGCTGGAAATCAGCGTCCCGCAAAAAAGTTATGAGTAAAGTGTCATCTCCCATTCGTATCCTGATCGCCGACGACCACCCGATTTTGCGCGACGGGCTTCGCAAGCTGCTCGAGGCTGAGCCGGGCTTTGAGGTTGTGGGCGAGGCCGCCGACGGCGGTGAGGCCGTCCAACTTGTTCAAAAGGTCAAGCCCGATATACTTCTGTTGGATCTTGCCATGCCGAAGATGCCCGGACTCGAAACCTTGCGCGAGCTGATGGGGTCGGCCGCTTCCGTCCGCACGATCCTGCTGACGGCCGCCATCGAGAAGAGACAAATTGTGGAAGCCCTGCAACTGGGTGCCCGGGGAATCGTGATGAAAGAATCTGCCACCGAGGTGTTGCTCAAAAGCATTCGCAGCGTCATGGCGGGCCAATACTGGATTGGGCGCGAAAGCGTTTCCAACCTTGTGAAGACGCTCCAGGATCTGGCCGCTTCGGGCGGCGAAGAACCGCGACGGAAGACGTTTGGACTTACGCCTCGCGAAAAAGAGGTCATCACCTCCATCGTTTCCGGTTACACGAATAGAGACATCGCGCAAAAGTTCTCGATCAGTGAACAGACTGTCAAGCATCACCTCACCAATATTTTTGACAAGCTGGGTGTATCGTCAAGATTGGAATTGGCGCTGTTCGCTGTCAATCACCGTCTGGTCGAAACCGAATAGTCTCTTCGCCTCCACACACATCCCAAGCCAACTGTTTGACAAATAAGGACTTCCCTCTAGCACCTTTGGGCCATTGTGGGTTTCCCCCGTTTTGCTATGCTCCTGTCTGCAAGAATTCCACGTCGTCAGTCGGAAGCTGAAACTCGAGACGAGACGCGAGACTTTGAGCGTATCGCTCGAGAGAGGGCGAACCCACAGGGGGGTTGGAAGCATGGCAGAAATTCCGCGTGCCCAGCGATTTCCGATTCAAACGACGCTACGTTACCGGGAAAGTGGCGAGGCCGCATGGCGGGAAGGTGAGACCGTGAATATCAGCCGAACGGGCGTGTTGTTTCGAGCTCAGCGAATTGTGGCCGAGCAGACGCCGGTCGAGATGAGTTTTGAGTTGCCCGTGGAAATCGCACACGATTCCGCGGCGGTCATTGTCTGCCAGGGGCAAATCGTTCGCACGATCATGCCGCCGGCGAGCGATCAACCTCCAGCCGTCGCCGCCAGGATTTTCGAATACCGCTTTACCCGGGGAGCGGAAAAGTCAGATCTCGGGCGCGGGAGGGAGGAATAATGTATACCTCCGAAATCAATCCGCAGCGTGAACTTTTCATCTCTCTATACGCCACCAAGCTCAAAGAGTTGCGCCAGACTCCGTACGCCCAGCGCGACATTCGCGACCTCGAGCGATACGCCCGGCGCTTCATTGAAGTCATGGAGCGAGCAGTGGAAGGGGACCGCACAACCCTTGAACGGCATCTCCAGCAGACAGCCTTGCTGAGGGGCAAAGAGGGATTCAAAGCCTGGCACATGCTTCAGAGCTTCGACGCTTTCCGGACCGTCGGGAAGGCGGTTCAATGGCGGCGTTGCGAGGATTTCATCAAGGCGGATGACGTGCTGCACTGGGCTGTCACGACCTATGTGCAAATCTACGAAGACGTGCTCACGGATCGCGGTTTGGTGAAGATGGTCGAATCGCTGACACTGGCCCTGGAAGCCAAGGAAAAATACACGTCGTCGCACTCACAATCCGTCCAAAAGATCGGCGAAAAGATCGCCAAGACCCTGGGAGTGGACATTGGACTGGCCGGATTGTTCCACGATATCGGGAAGATTCATGTTCCGGACGCCATCCTGACCAAGACCTCGGAACTGACGGATGAAGAGATGCAGGTCGTGAAGCACCACCCGTACCATTCGTTTCGGATCATCTCCCCCGTCTATCCCGATGCGGCCTCAATAGTACTGCGGCATCACGAAAGGCCGGACGGCCGCGGCTATCCGATGGGGGAAACCAATATTCCCATCGAGGCCAACGTGGTCGCGGCGGCGGATACGCTTCACTCCATTTGCTCCACGCGCACCTATCGCAACCACCGCAAGCTTGACGTTGCTGTCGAACAGATCCGTGCGGGAAAAGGCACTCAGTTCCTTCCTGACGTTGTCACCGCCGTCGAGAAAGCTTACGGAGATATGGCTGACCTGCTTTACGGAATCAGTACCGCCGCGGTCTTCGACAGCCCGGCGGAACAAGTGGCCAACTGACCCTCTTGCCGACGCCCGACCGGTAAAAACCTTTCCTCTGTCGTGACGCCTGGGCGCGGCTCAATCTCCACTGGTACAAAGCCCATCAAAAAACTATAATCCCGGTGATCAGGTTCAGCATGGCACGCGCCTCGTGCCTTGGAAGACCGAAAAGCGGGGCGCGGCCCGTCGCCTGACGGGCTCAAAGCGAACGTGGCTCGGAGGCGAACCGAACCCAGGCCGGCGCGATGCACGACGATAGAAATTTCGAGAAGTGGGCAAGCGGCGTCCTGGGTGTGGTCTGCTTGGTTCTGATCTGGAACCTTGCGAGTCGTTTCAACCAACCTCGCGCTGCGGTTTCCAAACCGACGAATGCCGTCTCGCTCACGTCCCGGCCTCGGACGGCAACACGCCGCGATTCCTCCCGTCTTGCGGGACGCGGGAATGACGCGGTGGATGAAATCCGCACCCAGCCACGCGATACAAAGGCGTCCGTGAATCGCAAACGCCCAATAGTTCACGCGAAGGCGGCAGAGAACGCCTCATTTGTATCCAAGCGTTCCGCGCCTTCCCCCTCGAACCGCCCGGTCGTCGTCCCCGAGCAAGCTTCGGCTCCGCCTCCAGGTCCGGTTGTGACTGAGCTCAAGCCATTGGGTTACGTGGAACTTTCTGACGGACGTTTGGAGGCGGTCGTATCAGAAGGAAATCAGGTCTTCATTGTCCATGAGGGCGACAAGTTCAACGACCGGTATCGCGTGTTGAAAGTTTCGGCTTCCGCTGTCGAAGTGGCCGACGAATTGGCGCCCCACGAGGGTCCGACTTCCATCCCGGCAGCGACCCTGGCTGCAAGCCAGAAGACCGTGGAGTATCCGCCTGCCGAGCCCTCCCATCAATTGGCCGTTCCGCATGCCGTTCGATCCAGAGAAAGCCGGCGAGTGGCACGGGTGGTCCCTAATTCCGGGGAGACCCTCCCGAGTCAGGAAACGCCACGAGCGACTCCCGCGCCCAGGCGGGAAGTGAAGGGGGGATTTGCGCCCCGCGAGCCAGAAGAGCATCTCGGGTATGTCGAATTGGCGGGTGGGGTGGTGAAGAGCATTATCGCGGCGGGTAACCGGGTCGAGCTGGTCCCACAGGGAGAAGCGGTTGCACAAGAATTACCTACCAGTGAAGAGGCAGAACTAACAGTTAAGGCCAGCCCGCCGTGGCAGGCCAGCCGCGCTTCCATTGACCAGGCTGTGCCATCGGTCTTATCTACTCAAGATTCCGCATTACTAGCCGCTGTGTCCAGTGATCCGCCGGCCACAGAGTCCCCTCCGGGAATACCTGTCGAGCTAAGGGCCATATGTTACGTCGAAAAGGCGGATGGCAGCACTCGAGCGATTGTGGCGAGCGGCAGCCATGCCTATTTCGTGCGCGAGGGAGACATTTTCGCGGATCGATTCCGTGTGAGGAGTATTTCGCCTTCAGCGATTGAAGTGGAGGACGAATCGGCGCCGCAGGGTGTGCCGTCCCTCAAGTCGGATTTGGAGCCTGAGGATATCGGAGCCAGTTCGTCTTCGCCTTTGATGGTGGTCAGCCACTCACCGCCGGAGCGTCCTCCTCCGCGATCGAACCTCGCAACCGAAGCGGATTCACCGGCGAACGAAAATAAAGAAGCTGAAGTGGCGCTGGAAGGTCTATCTCTGCCTGAAGAGGCTTCACTCGGCGAGCCAACCTCCTCGGATTCGGAATCATCAACGAGTAGTGTAGAGGTAAATTCCGGAAAAGAGGACTTGGGGGTCACATGGATGCTGGAATCCACTGAGGTTCTTCCGGCCTGGGGTGTGCCCGGTGGAGGCAATAATCCGCGATCGTCTCTTGCAAGCTTCTCTGGCGCCACTGGTGTCGTTCAGACTCCCAAGAAATCGGGGTTGCCGGCGATCACCCTATTGCCGCTTGAGGTCACCAGCCAATTGCTTACGCTCCCCGGCCTTCCTGACGGAGTAGGCAGTTCGGTAAAGGTCGCTGCCGTGAAGCTTCAAGCCGGTGAATCCGGTCTTCCTCCAGCGTCAACAGGTGGCGGAGCGGAAATGCCTATTTTGAGTGGGATTGCGTTGGGATCGGCGCCTGGGGTAGGCGTTTCGACGGGTGCGAGAGCCTGGGGAGGGACCGGCTTCGGCTTGCTTTTGGAGTTTTCAATCGGAGATAATGCCTGCCACCTGCCCAGATGATAACGGCCACGGGGGAGTGAAATGCTCTATCGGGCAATCCGTATTGTGATTGCGGGGACGACCGTCTTGCTGGCCTTCGGGTGCGGAGGTGGCAGTGTGGCTTTCCGTGAAGCCCGCAAAGCCGAGCTCCGGAAAGATTACGACACCGCTCTGGTGAATTACCAGAAGGCTTTGCAGGACGAGCCCGAAAACGCCAAGTATCTTATCCATGAGAAAGTCGTTCGTGAAAAGGCTTCCTTGTTTCACCTCAGGCGTGGGCAAGACCTGGTGAAACAAAACCGCCCACAGGATGCCATCGGAGAATTTCAGAAGGCCGCAGGGATTGATTCCACCAACCAGGCGGCGGCCCAGGAATTTACCCGCCTATTTGAAATCCAGACGGCCAACAAGAAGGCTCGGGAATCGGCGATTCAAAAGGCCATGGAGACCAGGAACGAACCGGGCTTCCCGGCCGAAACCCAGTTAAAGACTTTCCCCAAGGAGCCTCTGGCTCACTTTCGCATTTCGGCGGACAGCCGCCGCGTTTATGAGACCATTGCCAAGCTGGCGGATGTGAATGTGGCTTTCACGCCCGATTTCCAGCCGCGGCCTATATCGCTCGACCTGACCGATGTGAGAGTCGAAGACGCGTTGCGCCTGGTGGGTTACCAAACCAAGAGTTTCTGGAAGGCCGTGACTCCCAACACGATTCTGGTTATTCAGGACACGCCGGCCAACCGGCGCGACTACCAGGATGAGGTTTTGAAGACGATTTATCTTTCCAACCCTCTCCAGCCGGCGGACCGGACAGCCATCACTACGGCGTTGAAGCAGATTTTGGGATTGCAGCGAATCATTGACAACCCGGACTCGAACGCCATCATTCTTCGGGATACGCCGGAGAAAGTCGCGGCGGCCGAAAAACTGATTCGCGATCTGGATCGGGGCAAGGCCGAAATTCTGGTTGAAGTGACGGTGATTGAGGCCGACCGAAACCGTGTCCGCGACCTCGGCCTGATGCAGGTTCCCACGGCTCCGTTATCGGGTGCGAATGTGGCCGGAGTCGGGTTCACGGCCACAACACAGGCCACCACCGT
>CAYZVR010000030.1:17695-19657 GCA_964481715.1 uncultured Acidobacteriota bacterium
GAGACCACTACAATTGTTGGCGGATCGAGCCAAACTGTGACGGTTCCCGGATTGCCGTTGAATCGTTTGGGCAAAATCAGCACGGCCAATTTCAGCATCGTCGTGCCCGGCGCGGTGGCGAACGCCCTTCTGAGTGATTCGCACACCCACATTCTCCAAAACCCTCAGGTCCGCGTCACTGACGGGCAGACGGCCAAGTTGAATATCGGCAGTCGCGTGCCTTACGCGACAGGCAGCTTTCTGCCCTCGCTGGGAGGCCTCAGCACCGGGGGGCAGGGGTCGACCGCCAACTTCGGCCTGCTTTCTTCGACGCAGTTCCAGTATCAGGACGTGGGCGTCAACTTGGATTTGACGCCACACCTGCTGGCGGACGGCGAAGTAAACCTCCACGCCAAGATAGAGATTTCCTCTGTCGGCCAGACGTTCAATATCGGCGGTTTGCAGGAACCGAGTTTCAATCAGAGAAAAATCGAGCACGACATCCGGCTGAAAGAAGGCGAAGTGAACCTGCTGGGAGGGCTGATTGAAAGCACCGAAACGCAATTGAAGAGCGGACTGCCGGGCTTAACCGACATCCCCATCCTGCGCTACTTTTTCTCAAGCGAGCACCGCGAACGGATTGAAACCGAAGTCCTCGTCATGCTCACGCCACGGGTGATTCGCCTGCCGGGCATGACCTTGGCAAAAGATCAGCACCTGAGTGCGGAAGGGGGCCAAGCCTCAACCCCTGAGGCCGCCGCGCCGCCTGCAATGGGCCCGCCTACCACCGAAGAGCCGCAGCAATGAGAGGGAGGTTCAACCAAAGCCCGAAGCGCAGCGTCACAAGCTGGGGTTTTACGCTGGTTGAGTTGATCGCCGCCATGGCTATCCTTCTGCTGCTCACCAGCGTGGCCCTTCCGGTGGCCCGTGTCCAGGTGCAACGTTCCCGCGAGAGCGAATTGAGGCGGGCCCTGCGCCAGGTTCGAGAGGCAGTCGACCGTTACAAGGATTTTTCCGACCGCCAGATGATCCCCTCCAAGCCCGATACCTTCGGTTATCCTCCCGACCTCGAAACCTTGGTCAACGGAGTTCCATTGAAAGGGTCGAGCAACGCCAAGTACAAGTTTCTGCGCAAAATTCCCATTGACCCGATGTCCGGTAAGGCGGATTGGGGCATGCGCGCCATGCAGGACGATCCTGACTCCCGGAGCTGGGGTGGGCAGGACGTCTTTGATATTTATTCGCAAAGCCAGGGAACCGCCCTGGACGGGACTCGGTATGCGGATTGGTAAGCAGAAGATTCCGACCTCCTCAGAATGGTGGACGAGTCCGGCCGACGTTCGGGCGTTCACGCTGCTCGAGCTGATGATCGTGATGACGCTCATCCTGATCCTTGCCTCCATGGCCGTGCCGACTTATCAGACCGCCATCCGGCGCGCGCGAGAAGCGGTGCTGCGCGACGACCTTTACACGATGCGCTCGCTGGTCGATCAGTTCACGATTGACAAGCAGCGTCCACCGCAGTCGCTCGATGAGCTCGTGCAAGAGAATTACTTGCGCGGAGGAATCCCCGTCGACCCGATGACTCGTTCCAACGAGACCTGGCGGGTGGATTTGGAGGACGTCCCGCTGAACCCGCAGCAGTCGGTTCCCGGTGTGGTGGATGTTCACAGTGGTTCGGAGGACGTGTCGCTGGACGGCACGCCATACAGCAGTTGGTAAGCGCGCGCGCCGCGCGCATGAGGCCCGCGAAGCGAAGTTCGAATTCGACCGGAACGTTCGATGGCAGAATTTGTTTGCAAATTCGGGACAGAGACTGGCCGCGTCGTGAACGAAACGCGCGAGGCGGCTTCCGAAGCCGAAGTACGCCAAAATCTCGCCGCCGAGGGTTATTTCATTTTTTCCATCGAACCCAGGGAAGCTCTGAGGGCGAGACTCGAGAGCCTGAGTGAGCGCAAGATCCGCCACGACGATTTCCTCATT
>CAYZVR010000031.1:0-7774 GCA_964481715.1 uncultured Acidobacteriota bacterium
TGCGCGGCCCGAACGTCACACCGGGCTACTACCGTTTGGAGGAAGAAAACCGGCGGGCGTTCACGGACGGCTGGTTTCGCACCGGGGATCTGGGAAGGCTCGACGCAGATGGATACCTTGCCATAACCGGCCGCAAGAAAAACCTGTTCAAAACTTCGGGCGGGAAGTTCGTCTCACCCGAAAAACTCGAGAATTTGTTCCAGGGGCATCCCTACGTGTCGCAGGTGCTGGTGCTGGGTGATGCGCGGCACTTTGTGAGCGCGCTGCTCGTCCCAAACTTCCCGCGGCTCGAGAAATACGCGCGGGAGAGCGGATTGGCTTTCGGTTGCCGCGAGGAACTTGTGGCGCGTCCGGAAATCCTGGATTTCGTGCAGAAGGAAGTGGACGAGCTGTGCGCGTGGCTGCCGCGTCACGAAAAAATCAAGCAGATTGCGCTTCTTTGCAAGGAATTCACGATTGATTCCGGCGAGCTTTCGCCCACACACAAGGTCAAGCGCGCGGTTGTTGAGCATCGCTACCGCGACGTGATCGAAGAAATTTACCGCCGCCCCGCGCCCCGCGCTGAACCTGCTGCGACGGCCTCCAGCTAAACTCCTGAAATCCGTGTGAACCGGGATCGGACAATGGTTAGTGCAGTTCCTGGATGCGAATGTTGCGGAACTCGACGCGCGTTCCGTGGCCGAGGAACCCGATGTGGCCGCTCGTGCGCGCAAGGCCGGGGTGCTTTTTCAAGACTTCGGGGTCCTTGATGTCGTCAAGGTTCGCGTCCACGAGGACCGTGCCGTTCAGCGTGACGCGAATGTGGCGGCCCTCGGCGCGGATTTCCTCCTGATTCCAATCTCCGACCGGCTTCAGGAAATCGCGCTTGGCTGGAACCACGTCGTAAATCGAGCCGTGATACTGGCCCGCCCGAAGGTGGGCGTATGGGGGCGCGGTGTTGTCGAGAACCTGGATTTCCATGCCCGCGTAGGCGGCGTCGCCTTCGAGCGGCGCGCGGATGCCGATGCCATTGTTCGCGCCGGGCGTCAGCCGGAATTCAAAGCGGAAGGCAAAATTGGAATATTCCTTTTCGGTAAAGAGATTTCCGCCGCCCTCGGCCGGGCAGATGAGGATGCCGTTTGCGACGACGTACCCGGGGCCTTTGCCGCCCACCAGCGTCCAGCCGCTAAGTGTCTTGCCGTCGAAGAGCTGCGTAAAGCCGCGCTCGGCAGCCTTCACGCCGGGAACAGCAATGAGGAATGCGAGAATCACGATGAGCGTCCGTCGTATTTTCATGACGCACTCTCTATCACGGGCTGTGGCGAGGGCGCAATCGCGAATCAGATGAGGCGCAGCGGGGCTGATCGCCTCCCGCAAGGACGCATGCTTCTCCAGGGCCTTTCGCAAGCACACTCGCAGGTTGTAGATATCTGAAAATCCAACAAAATGGCCCTTTTGTCCGTGGTTGGTCAAAGGGTAACTATTTTCACTCAGCCATTGTCAAAAGCCCGCCGATAAGTATAATGGCTGCGCTTGTCTTCATCTCTGGACAGCGCAGACTTTCAGGTGGACCCCCCGGGCATGCCGAAAAAGCCAAAAGGGAAATCCGGAGTGGCGACGGATTCTGGCTCGGATAGTGTCATCTCCAAGGTGAGCCAGCAACTGAGCGCGCTCGAAAAGCGCGACTGGGAATTGTGGCTCATCGTGTCGGGCACCGGAATCCTGGTCGGCGCAGGGTTCGTGGCCTTGGCCTTTCCGGCGGCGATCCTCAACGAAGGCAATCTGCACATGGAGTTCGACGTTTCGCGCGAACTCTTCATCAGCCTGATTGCACTGATCATCCTCCTCAATACTTACGTCATCAGCCGCCGGCTGGAATTGCGGCGAACGCGCGAAATGGTGATTTCGACCACCATCCAGAGCGAGTTGATCCGCCTCCAGTCGTTTACCGACCCGCTGACAGAAGTGTACAACCGCCGGATGCTCGACGACATGTTTCGGCGGTACGTGGGATACGCGAAGCGCCTAAACAAGCCTCTCACCGTCATGGTGGTTGACGCCGACCGGTTCAAAGAGGTCAACACGCAGTTTGGCCACCTGACGGGTGACTTCGTGCTAGCGGAAATCGCATCGCTGCTCAAAGGGGCGGTGCGCGGCACGGATGCCGTCATTCGCTATGGCGGCGATGAGTTCCTTGTATTCCTGGCTGACTCTGCCATACCCGGAGCGGAAATCGTCAACAATCGCATTGCCAAATCCGTGGAGGACTGGAACACCCCAGGACACCTGGCCAATTTCGAGTTGACGCTCAGCATCGGACTGGGCGAATGGAAAGAGGGGATGACGCTCGACGAGGTTCTGATCGTCGCCGACCAGTTGATGTATTCCACCAAAGAAGCCCATAAGAAGAGCGCCTCGCACGGCTGACCCTCCACTCGGATTCACCTTTTCTTCAATCCCTCCAGCGGCCCGCGCCGTAATCCCTCGCGCGCAAGGGATTTGATACACTCCTTTCTGCTATGGCTCATGCGCTCTCGGCCCAGCCCGCTGGTCCTCGGGACGTTCGCTCGCGGGAGGCGACCGGCGAGCGCGGCGAGTGGCTTAGAATCTGGCTCGCTTGCCTGGCGTTTTACTATCCTCTTTTCTGGATCTCCAATTCCCTGATGTGGGCGGCGCCCGAGCTGCTGAGGGTTGCCTTCGCCGGCTCCCGGCTGGAAGGCTTCAGGCTTACTTCCTTCGGCGCTTTTGCATCGGCCGTGACTCCGGCCGCGTCCGGCGGCGGATTCCACGGCCCCGCTCGCACAATGGCGTCGCTTGGCGTCGCGGTCGCGCTGCTGCTTATCGTGACACTGGCGATGATCATCTTCGGCCGAAGGTTTCGGACGCTCGGCGGCCTGGCCATCGCGCTGGTTGCGAACGCCGCTCTCACGCAATGGCTCGGAAGGCGTTTCGAGTTTGGTGAGATTTCCCTCGGCACGATTCCGGGCGTCGTCATCTTTTTTGCAGCGCTCTGCTTTGGCCTTTGGTGGATGCTCACGGGCTGGTCCGCTGAACGTTTTCACGGCCGGCTGGGAAATCTTCTGGTGGGTATCGTGCTGCTGCCACTGCTGCCGTGGCAATGGCTCGGCCTGGGGCGGGGATTCGCTCGCTGGCCTTATGTGCTGTTGCTCGCAGCGCCGGGCCTGGTGGCGGCGGTTCTCGTCAGCCTGCGGCCGGTATCTTGTCCGGCGGCTCGCCCTCATGTGGCGGGTTGGAAAACCGTGGGACTCGGAGTGCTGGCACTAGCGCTGCTTATCGTCGGCGTTCGGAAAGGACAGTCAGCCATCGAGCGCGCGCGTCGCGAAGCAAACGAGGTCGCGATGGCCTCCTATCCCACCGTTCCCGCTAGCACTCCCTATCCCAAAATTCTCTTCCAGAAGGGTGTGAGCGTTTCGGCGGAAGGCTGGGGTGGATACGAGTCGGAATCGGCGCGCCGGATGCTCGAACGCCTGCGGAAGCTTGGTGTGAACTCTGTGGCGTTTGTGCCTTACGGCTTTGCCGAGCCGAGCCACCCCGGGGTGCGCCTGAATACGGGGGCGGGAAGTTGGGAGAGCGACCTGGGCCTCGAGCAGATGTCGCGCGTCGCGCACGCCCTGGGCATGAAGGTGATGCTCAAGCCCGGCATCTGGGTGGGCGGAGGCGGCTATGCCGGCCAGCTCGATTTCCCTTTGCCAGCCGACCGCGCCAAGTGGTTTGAAGAGTACGCGCGATTTACCGAGCACTACGCGCTGCTCGCGACGAGGATTCACGCGGACTTGCTTTGCGTCGGCGGGGAATTTGAAAAGCTCTCGCCCGACGAGGCCGCGTGGCGCAAGCTGATCGCGCGCGTGCGCGAGCTTTATCCCGGGCCGCTCGTCTACGCCGCGAATTGGGGAGAAGAATTTGAGAGCGTCAAGTTCTGGGACGCGCTCGACTACATCGGCTTGCAGGATTACTACCCGCTGCCCGACGATCTCTCGACGGACGAGGTGGTGCGCAAAGTTGAAGCGGTGCAGCAAAAATACCAGCGGCCCGTCATCTTTACCGAAGCGGGATTCCCAAGCCGCGAAGGCGCGAACCGCAATCCCTGGGAAGATGGCCGCGGCTCGAAACTCGCGCTCGACCTTCAGGCGCGCTGCTACCAGGCGGTATTCAAGGCTTTCTACGACAAGCCCTGGTTCGAAGGCATGTACTGGTGGAAGGTCGGCACCGACGGCTTCGGCGGCCCGGAGGACACGTCGCTGACGCCGTGGGGCAAGCCCGCCATGGACGTCGTCAAGCAGTGGTACACGCGGCCGGAAAAGTAAGGCACGCGCGCGAGGCAAGCCGTAAGGTCCACAATGAACGGCGCAAAAAAGTTTGTTACTTTTGTCAGTCGTATCATCGGGCGAGGCGCGCCCGCGCCAGAAGCGGGCTTGACAGGCGAAGAAAAAGCGAAGACAATGTAAATTCGTTTCTGGGCATGCGGGCAGCACAGCTATTTCAAATTCGAGTCCTGGGCACGCGGGCCGTACAGGCATTTCAGTTCGAGCCTGGCCGCGCGGGTCCGCTAGGAATCTCGCAAGACTTTTCTTTACGGATCGTAGGCCGCTGTTTCGCGCCGGGCCGTCCTCTGAAGCCTGCAGAAGTAACCGGGCGCCGGCGCGGCCAGCATTGCGGACTGTTTTGGAGCCATGCCTTAGCGCGCATGGAACTCTCGCCACACGGCGAAACCAAGGAGGCGACGATGGCGGTAAAGCCCATTCCTGACGGATATCACACCGTAACGCCCTATCTCGTGGTGGAAGGCGCGGCGAAGCTTCTCGATTTCCTCGAGCGCGCTTTTGGCGCCAAAGTGACGGAGCGCGTCGAGCGGCCGGACGGCGCAATCGGTCACGCCGAGGTGCGTCTCGGCGACTCGATGGTGATGCTGGGCGAAGCGGGCGCCCAATGGAAGCCGATGCCCGCCTTGATTTATCTCTACGTGCCCGACGCGGACTCGACTTACCAGCGCGCGCTCCAGGCGGGAGCGACTTCCGTGATGGCGCCCGCCAATCAGTTCTACGGCGACCGCAGCGCCGCCGTGAAAGACCCTTTCGGAAACATGTGGTGGATGGGGACGCACGTCGAGGACGTCTCGCCCGAGGAAATGAAACGTCGCGCCGAAGCTGCGCCAAAACCGGCGCCAGCGTGATGACATGTAGAACAGTGACAAGTGGCGAGTGACAAGTGACGGGTGGAGGGTGTAGGGGCGCATCGCGATGCGCCCAATTTGGGCGGTTCTCGAACCGCCCCTACCACGCGCGGCCCTGTGCCGTGTCGCGCGGATTTTGTAGGGGCAGGGCTCGCCCTGCCCTTGGGCGTCCGTCATTTGACGGACGCCCTCCCTGGGCGGTTCTCGAACCGCCCCGACCACGCGCGGCCCCGTGCCGCGCCGCCCGGTTTTTGTAGGGGCAGGGCTTGCCCTGCCCTTGGTCGCTACAGAAGAGCAAGCGTAGCGCAGACCGCCCGTCGCCTGCCTGCCGCAGGCGGGGCCGACGGGTCATCGGCATTGTTTTGGGAGGAACCGCGGACCTCAACCACGGAGGTCCGCGCTACCCCCGCTGGTCCGGGAAAGGATGAATGTCATTCTGAGTCCCGATTTTATCGGGACGAAGAATCCCGGCATTTTACCCGCGAACTGCCGAGACCCTTCTCCCGCAGGGCGGACTCAGGGTGACACCGTGACAACCTTCGCAGACTCGCCGAGGCGAATCTGCGCCACCCGCGAAGTTGTCCGGGCGCGAAATGGCGTTTGTGAACGGGCGTTGTCGGGGTTAACATAACACTATGAAACGCAGGTCGTTACTCATCACTGGCACTCGCCACTGCTTTTGAGCGCTTGTATTCCCTGCCCGCGGAGTGTATACAGGCGTCATCCATCTTGTGGTTATAAGCCGGTGGCGGCACAGATGGCAAAAGCGCGACGTGTACGCCACCCGCGGCCTTGGTGTTGAGTTGGTACTTTCAGTGAGGGTGTATGAATCAAGATAAATCGGGGGCACAGAGGGAATTTCAGTTCACATTTGGAAGCGGCTTTCTTCACGACCACGCTGGGCAAATCATCGATGACCCAAGCGTCGCAATTGTCGAGGTCGTAGCAAACTGTTACGACGCCGGGGCCAACGAAGTCAGAGTGAAATGGCCGACGGGCGCAGGAAAAGAGCTTTCCGTCACCGATAACGGCACTGGAATGTCCCGAACGGAGGTTCAGAGACGCTGGATGACTCTTGCCTACGACCGGGCCGCTGAGCAGGGGACTGAAGTGGTCTTTCCGCCAGACACCCCCAGCACCAAGAGGACCGCCTTCGGTCATAACGGTAAGGGCAGATTCAGTCCGTTCTGCTTCGCTGACGAGTACAAGATCGAAACGTGGCTAGACGGCACCTGCGTCCGTGCTCTAGTTCAGATGACGCACGGTGCGCAGGTACCATTTACCTTAACAGTTGAGGACGAGGTCCAACGGACGGGCCACGGTACAAAGATTTCAATGATTGCCCAACGCTCAATATTGCCGGACAGCCACATCCGTGACTGGATTGGATCTAAGTTCGCCGTTGACCCCAGCTTTGACGTGACCGTGAATGGCGAAGCAGTGAAGCTGCTCAGCTTAAAGGATCGGCTGGCTACCAGAACGCTGGACGTGCACGGCCACGGGGAGGTGCAACTTCACAGGCTTGACCCCCTAAAACAGGAACGCACCATGCAGTTGAAGGGCATCGCATGGTGGGTGAACAAACGAAGGGTGGGTGAGCCGTCCTGGGAGGGGCTAGACGGGGAAGGACAGTATCTTGACGGTCGGATGTCTGAGGCAAAGCGCTTTAGCTTCGTTGTTGAGGCCGACATCCTCAAATCTGAAACCAGAGACGATTGGAGCGGATTCAAGCAGACCCCAAGGCTGGAAGCGGTCAGAAAGGCCGTTCACCAAGCTGTCGTTGAGGAGCTCCGCGGACTGATGGCGGATGACCGAAAGGCTGCAAAGAAAGCTGCGATCCAACAGCACCGTCGACTCATTAAGGAGCTTCCCGGTATCTCGCAATACCAGATCGGGCGTTTTCTTGACGAAGCCCAAGAGCGATGCCCAACTCTCACCACGCTAGAGTTGTCGAGAACAGTCGAAATCTGGGGGAGGCTCGAACAGACCCGCACTGGGTACGACCTTTTGAAGCAATTGGCGACGTGTTCGCCCGAGGACCTGGACACGTGGAATAGCCTGATGCAGAAATGGACGGCGAGCAACGCCGAGATTGTTCTCACCGAGCTGGAACGTAGGCTTGCAGTCATCAAGGACCTGCAGAGACTTGTTCGGGACAGGAACTCAGACGAAGTGCATGATTTACAGCCCGTATTTGAGCGTGGCCTTTGGATCTTTGGCCCAGAGTACGAGTCGGTGGAGTTCACTTCGAACCGCGGAATGACGCAAGTCGTCCAGGAGTTCTTTGGCCGCAAAGGCGTAAAGGCGTCTAGAAAGCGTCCAGATTTCGTCGCCCTGCCGGACTCTTCGATCGGTTTGTATTCCGCGGACGATTTCACCGAAGGCGAAGTGTCGGGCGTGCGCAAAGTGCTCATTGTCGAGCTGAAGAGGGGTGGGTTTTGTCTGACTCTCAAGGAACTAGACCAGGCACGAGACTATGCCCTTGAGCTGAGGGCTACAGGCTGCGCACAGCCGAACACCGAAATCACAGCATTTGTCTTGGGTGCCTCCATGGAGCACGGTCTAGCTGAGATGACCATGGGCGACCGGACTGCCATAAAACCG
>CAYZVR010000031.1:7784-19247 GCA_964481715.1 uncultured Acidobacteriota bacterium
ACGACATTCTCTTAAACCGGGCGCATGCTCGAGTCTTCAACTTATCAAAAAGAATCAAGGAAACTGCGCCTCCACCTCAGCGGGACACAGAGATGGCAGATATCTTGAGTCAGCCCAGCATGGAAGACACGTTCGACCAAGCGCCGACACCCCCGACGAGCGGGTAGCCAAAGTCAGGGTTTTTCTGACCGAGGGCTTTTCACGCGCTCAAGTTCCCCCGGTTTATCCCGAATCGGGATTAACCGCGGCTACCAGCTTTCGAGGACCTGGAAAATACCATGTCGGAACTAGACGAGGTCTACGCGCAAGTCCAGGCTTTCAAACAGGATTCACTCGGGAATCGCATTGCATCAATCGAAGGCAAGCTGCATGGAGCAGACAGCATTGGCTGTCAAGCCTTCTACTCAAAGGAAGGCATTGGTCCAGAGTTACTCAGAGCGGCTTTCTCGTTGAAACGGGCGTCGAGTCAGATCGATGAGGTTGTTCATGCCGTAGGCATTCTGATTTTACTGCCACATATTCTGCGTGATGGCGAAGTCATAGAATCCCTTTCTCTGGCTGCGGGGAACACCGGCAAACCTTTTGATCTGGAGACGAATCAACGTCTGGCTGAGTTCAAATTTATTGACTGGAAAGGCGGTCCGGAATCCATACGCCAGAACCAGCTTTTCAAAGACTTCTACCTCCTGGCCGAGTCTTCCACGCCCAAGGAACGATACTTGTATGTGCTGGGCACTGACCACCCCGTAAACTTCTTGACCGGAGGCCGCGCCCTAGGCAGCGTAATGAGTCGGAATAACAAGTTGTGGAAGGAATTCCAGCGAAAGTACGAGGGCCGATTTTCTACTGTTTGCGACTACTATGGCTACCGACAAGGCCAAGTGAAGATTGTGGACCTCGGGACTGTCCTGCCTGGTTTTGCTCACGGAATTACCTAGCGGGTGGCCACGACCAATGCCTCCGGAAAATTGACTGCGGGTTTGACGGGGGCAAAGACCCCGTCACGCCTCATTTCGCTTCGCGCGCTACGTTTCGCCTGTAAAATAGCCGCTCATGGAAGGAAGTCCGCTGGCAATTATCAGGTGGCTTTTCGGCCCGGGGCCGCGCGACGGCCCGGGCCGCTTATGGCCGCGCTGGCTTTTTCTGCGCGCGCTTGGACTGATCTTTTTCTCCGCCTTTTATTCGCTGCTTTTTCAAATCCGCGGGCTGATCGGCCCGCAAGGAATTCTTCCTGCGGGTGAATATCTCCAGGAAGCCGCGCGGCAACTGGGCTGGCGGGCTTACTGGTTTGCGCCGTCGGTTTATTGGTTGAGCGCGAGCGACCGCGCCATGATGTTCGTCTGCGGGCTGGGCCTCGTGGCTTCGATTGCGCTGGTACTCAACCTGTGGCCGCGCGGGGCGCTGGTTGTGTGTTTGGTCTCGTACCTTTCCTTTGTCAGTTCCTCACGGGAATTTTCCTCTTACCAATCGGACGGAATGCTGCTTGCCGCCGGATTCATTTCGCTCTTTTTTGCGCCGCCGGGTTTGCGGCCCCGGCTCGGCGACGAGCACCCGCCCTCGCGCGCCAGCCTCTTCTTGCTTCAATGGCTGTGGTTTTGCATCTACTTCGAATCCGGCTTCGTCAAGCTGGCCAGCCATGACGTTGAATGGCGAAACCTTACGGCGCTCGACCATTACTATTCCAACGGCCCGCTGCCCAACTGGATCGGCTGGTACGCGCAACAACTTCCGCACAGCATCCACGCCGCAACCGCGCTTTTGACGCTGGTCGTCGAGCTGGGCCTCCCGTGTATGCTTTTTCTGCCGCGCCGCTTTCGGCTCGTTTGTTTTTGCATCGTTACGCCATTCCAAATCGGCATCATCCTGACGGCCAACCTGGCGTTTCTGAATCATCTTGTGCTCATACTCGGATTTCTCCTTCTCGACGACCAATTTCTGCGCGGTGTGTTTGACAAGGTTATATCGAAACTGGAAACTCGAAAATCGAAATTGGAAACTGAGAGTTCGAAAACCGAAGCCCTGGACTCCTCACTCGTCACTGGTCACTTACCACTTGTCACTCGCCCCGACGTCCGTAGCCCCGGACTCTGGGGCGCAGGGCGTCATTTGTCACTCGTCACTTCCGCTTTCCTGCTGACGTGGGTTTTCTACGTTTCAACTTTTCTTTTGTTGCAGGAGCTCACTCGGTCGGTTCCCCTGCCCGCGACGCCGGTCATTGCGCTTGAGCCTTTCCGAATCGCCAACCAGTACGGCCTGTTTGCGGTGATGACGCGCGGGCGCTTCGAAATCGAATTTCAGGGCTCGCACGACGGACGGAACTGGGTGACCTATCCCTTCCGCTACAAGCCGCAGGACCCCAGCCAGCCGCCCGGCTGGCATGCGCCCTATCAGCCGCGCTTCGATTGGAACCTGTGGTTCGCCTCGCTCCGTCCTTGGCGGCAGTCGCCGTTCGTGATGCGCACGGAGGAACTGCTGCTTGCAAACGATCGCGCTGTCCTCTCGCTCTTTGCCGGAAATCCATTCGAAAATGATCCACCCACGCAGGTTCGCGCCATGATGTGGCAGTACTGGTTTACGGATCTCGAGACCAAGCGCAAGACCGGCCTGTGGTGGAATCGAAAAAATCTGGGCCTTTACGCGCCCGCGCTGGCCCGCGGGTCAGACGGCAGCGTGATCGTCGTCGGTTGGCCTCAGGAAATGCTTCCCCCACCCGAACCATCCGATGCGCCGTGATTTCCGGCGCCACGTTCAATCCAATCCACGCGAATTGCAATTCTCGCATGCGCCGACTAGAATGATTTGAAAGGAGAATTTTCATGTCAAGCGACGTCTTCAAAATTTACGATAAGGAATTCCATTCGCGGTTGATCGTCGGGACGGGGAAGTATCGCAGCTTCCAGGAAATGGCGCGCGCGCACGCGGCATCGGGCGCGGAAATCGTTACGGTGGCCGTGCGGCGCGTGAACTTGACCGACAAGAGCAAGGAATCGCTGCTCGACTACATTGACCGCTCGAAATTCTTCATCCTGCCGAACACCGCCGGCTGCTACTCTGCCGACGACGCGGTTCGCACGGCGCGGCTCGGGCGCGAAGTAGGCCTGTCAAACTGGGTGAAGCTCGAAGTGATTGGCGACGAGAAAACGCTTTTCCCCGACAACTTTGAGCTGGTCAAGGCGACGGAGATTCTGGCCAAAGAAGGCTTTGTCGTGCTGCCTTATACGAATGACGATTTAATCTCAGCCCGGCGACTGATTGATGCTGGCGCCGCCGCCGTGATGCCGCTCGGCGCGCCCATCGGGTCGGGCCTCGGGATTCAGAATCCCGTCAACATCCGCATCCTGCGCGAAATGGTGACCAGCGTTCCGCTGATTGTGGACGCGGGCGTTGGCACGGCTTCCGATGCCGCCGTGGCCATGGAGCTCGGCGCCGACGGCGTGCTGATGAATACCGGCATCGCGCTGGCGCAGGACACGGTGCTCATGGCCGAGGCCATGAAAAACGCCGTCGTCGCCGGCCGCCAGGCTTACCTCGCCGGCCGCATGCCGAAGAAACTTTACGCGACGGCTTCGAGCCCGCTCGAAGGCGTGGTCCGATGACGAAGGGGCGGGTTTCAAACCTGCCCCTGTACTAGCTCACTGTCTCCAAGTGCAAAGGATGTACGTCCCTGTTGATGCCAGCCTGCAACTCATCGTGCGCCACATCCAAATCGTAAGTGGCCTGCAGGTTCATCCAAAATCGTGCGCTGGTGTTGAAATAGCGGGCGAGGCGCAGCGCCGTGTCGGGCGTGATGGCGCGACGCTCGTGAACGATTTCCGCGATGCGCGTGACCGGCACACGAAGGTCTAGTGCCAGCTTGTTCATGCTCAGTCGCATCGGAACCATGAAGTCCTCGCGCAGGACTTCGCCCGGGTGAACCGGCGGAAGTAACTTGCGGGGTTTACGCATATTTCCTCCTAATGGTAGTCAACAATCTCGACATCGTAGGCGTCGCCTTGCCGCCATACGAAGCATATGCGCCACTGATCGTTGATACGGATGCTGTATTGTCCTTCGCGATTGCCGTGCAGCACCTCAAGGCGATTTCCCGGGGGAGAAGCCAGTTCGCGAAGTTCCTCTGCCGAATCCAACTGGCGCAGCTTCCTCAGCGCCACTCGTTCGATGGCCCGGAAGCGCGTGACCCGCTCGCGTCGATGGAGACGCTCAGCTTCGTCCGAGCGGAAGCTTTTGATCACCATCTTAGCGTATAACGTGGAACGTTAAATGTCAACCGGGTGATACTTGCCGTTGCCATTCCACGTCACCCCCTGGCTGAAATCCACCACGGTGCAGCAATTTCTCGGAGGTGTAAGAAATTCCGGTTGAACTGCCTCTCGGACGGATCTCCCAATGCCAAGAAACGGCGGCAATCCCTTGTATTTCAAAGGGTTATTTGACTGGCGCGTGCTTGGCCTCTGACATGCCCTTTCTTGGTCAGGAGGTGCGCCATGACTAGCCGACTGTTGCGAATTGGTATGGCGATTCTGGTTGGAGTCCTGGTCGTGCCCGGTTTGGCTCAAGCTCGCGGGCGCGGCCACGGCAAAACCAAAGTGAGGGTTGTGACTCAAAGCCGATATTACGCGCCCCAGCGGAGCCGCGTGGTGGTCTACGGTGCGGTTCGATTCAACGGGTACGATCGCGATGACTACTACGGTGATTACGGGCGGTACGTCGGAGGTTATTACACGCAGTATAATGACCCGTACAATTACCCTCCGGACTGGCACCATGGCCGCAAGGTGGGCTGGAGAGGATGCAATCTGCCGCCGGGGCTCGCTAAGAAATACGGCTGCGGCGCCTACTACTACAACGGCAACTACTACCGTCCCAACGGCACCATCATTTCGGTGACGTTTGCGACAGGCCGGTAGGCCAGGTGCTCTGTCTGGAAAACAAGCGGGCAGAGCTGATGCGAAGTCTCGAATCGCCTACCTGTGCGGTGACTCCTTGGCGGAGTCAGACGGTGCCTCCGCCTTGGGGTCTTTTTCGGGCAGGGTATAAATGATTTCTCCCGGCCGCGCCAGGCGCATCTGCTCGCGCGCCAGTTTTTCGATGGCCTGCGGGTCGGACTTGAGTGCCTTGATCTGCTTTTCTAATTTCTGGTTTTCATCCTGAAGCTTCTCGATCTGCTGCTGCAGGGATTGATATCTTTGTTTTTCGCGGCGCAGCGCCAGATATCCGTGCTCGCCGAAAATTTCGTGAACGATCAGCGCCACGCAGACGAGAATCAGCGCCAGGATCGCCCCCCGGTAAGATTTGAAACCTTCCCAGCGCAGTTTATTCATGGCTTCAATGCGAAGGCCCTGGCCGCCACAACCAAGTGGTCGAGCTCGGGCTGCGACGCTGCCTCGCAGTATACGCGGACGACGGGTTCGGTGCCCGAAAGGCGCATCAGCACCCAGGAGCCGTCCTCGCGAATCATCTTCAGCCCGTCGGTGCGGTCAACCTTTGAGACTTTCTTCGAGTCGAACTTGTCCCAGTCGTGCTTGAGCTTTTCCACCAATTTCTTTTTGGCGTCAGGCTCGAGTGAGAGGTTCAGGCGCACGGTGTAGCACGGCCCGACTTTCTTGAACAGCGCGTCGAGTTGCTGTTTTACGCTCTGGCCGCGTTTTGCGATCGCCTCCGCCACGAGCAACCCCGCCAGGATGCCGTCTTTTTCGGGCAAGTGTCCGCGAATGGAAAGTCCCGCGCTCTCTTCACCGCCCAGCGCAATCTTATCTGCTTTGATCAGCTCCCCGATGTATTTGAAACCGACAGGAGTTTGGTAAACGGGAACGTTGTGGTGCTTGGCGACGGAATCGATCAGGTGAGTCGTCGCGACGCTGCGCCCGATGCCGCCGGGGATTTTGCGCACTTCGATCAGATAGTCGGCGAGCACCGCCAAGACGTAGTTGGGATGAATCCACGTGCCGTCGGAATCCACGATGCCAAAGCGGTCGGCGTCGCCGTCGGTCGATAGGCCCACCGCGCAGCCGTGCTCTTTGACATAGGCCGAAAGCTCGGCAAGGTTCTTTTCGCTCGGGTCGGAGCCAACCCCTGAAAAAAGCACGTCGCGCGAATCGTGGAGTGTGTGAACAGCGGCTCCGGCCTCGCGCAGCAGGTCGTTCAGGTAGCCGCGGCCCGTGCCGAAGAGGGGATCGTAGGCGATTTTGAGCTTGGCCTCGCCGATGGCTTTCAGGTCAACCTTCGTGCGAATGGTTTCAAGATACGCCGGGCGCGGGTCGGCAGAGCTGCGCAGAGGAGCGGTAAAGCGCGGCCCGCGGAGCGAGTATTCGTCTTTCAGAATCTTTTTGACAAAGCTTTCGATCTGCCGGGTCACTTCGGGCAGGGCGGGCGCGCCGTCGGCGCTCGAAAACTTTACGCCGTTGTATTCGGCGGGGTTATGGCTGGCGGTGATGTTGACGCCGCCGTCCATGTGGCTGCGCAGGATTTCGTGCGAAAGCGCCGGCGTGGGGTCGGGGCGCGTTGCGACGTGCGTTTCGACGCCGTGGGAATTCAGGATGTCGGCGGCCGTGTCCGCAAACTTCTCGGACATAAACCGAGTATCATAGCCTACAACGACCCGCGGCTTGCCGCGGAGCGTCAGCAGGACTTGAGCGATTGCGGAGGCGGCCAGTCGGACGTTTGCGAAAGTAAAATCTTCGGCGATAATCCCGCGCCAGCCCGACGTGCCAAAGTGGATGGGGTTGTCCGCCATGGCGGTTTCATTGTATCGTTAGGCGCCATCTCTCGCAACCACCCTCGCGCCGCCCAAGGAGGTCCTATGACCGACAAAGTCGTCATTCTCGTAACCACCGCCAGCTTGCGCGAGTCGAAGAAAATCGCCAGACACCTGGTGGAGGCGAAACTGGCCGCCTGTGTGAATATTTCTCAGCCCATCCAATCAATTTACCGATGGGAAGGGAAGATCGCGGACGAGAAGGAGTTTCAACTTTTCATCAAGAGCACCCGCGACCTGTTTCCCGAAATCAAGGCTGCGATTTCCAAAATCCACAGTTACCACACGCCGGAAATCATCTGCCTGCCCATCATTGACGGCTCGCGGAATTATTTGCAGTGGATTGGAGATTCGGTGAAGGATTTGGAAGGTACCGAACCGGCATCATAAACTTTTGAACTTTTGCCCCCGCAGCCGCGTAGTGTTTGTCAAAGGGGAAGGGGCAGACCGGCCAAAATAATGATACGCCTTGAAAAGGTTCGCAAAGAATTCGACGACTTGGTGGCCGTCAACGACATCGAAGTGGCCATCCCGGAAGGGGAAATCTACGGCCTCATCGGGCCGAACGGCGCAGGCAAAACCACCACCATCCGCATGGCCTGCGGGCTGCTCGAGCCGACGGCGGGCAAGGTTTTCATCTCGGGCGTGGACGTTCACCACCAGCCCGAGCGCGCTCAGGAATACATCGGCTACCTTTCGGATTTTTTCTCCGTCTATGAAGACCTCAAGGTCTGGGAATACCTCGACTATTTCGCCCACGCCTACCGCATGCCAAAAGGCCAGATTCCCGCGCGCATTGACGAAGTGATCCAGCAAGTGGGCCTGGAAGTCAAACGCGACGCGCTCATCAAAGGGCTCTCGCGCGGCATGAAGCAGCGCCTGGGCATCGCCCGCGCGGTGATTCACCAGCCCAAAGTCTTGTTGCTCGATGAACCCGCTTCGGGGCTCGACCCGAAAGCGCGCTACGACCTGCGCTCTCTCCTGACCTCGCTGCGGGATCTCGGCACCACCGTGCTGATTTCTTCGCACATCCTTACGGAGCTCGAAGGGTTCTGCACCTCCATCGGATTGATGGAACAAGGCCGGATGGTCCGCAGCGGAAGAATCGAAGAGATCACGAGCGCGGAAGGCCAGCTCCGCGTGGTGCGGTTTGCCTGGACCGGCGACGCTGCGGCGGATGTCGAAGCCCGGCTGCGAGCAAACCCCGGGATCTCCGGCGTGCTGGCCAAGGACCAGCAAGGCATCTTTAAATTCGCGGGGAGCGAGGATGAACTCGCATCGGTGCTCGCCGAACTGGTCAGCGGCGGCGTGCGGGTGGTCTCGTTCGGAGAGGTCAAGCAGACGGTCGAAGATCTGTATCTGAAGCTCTCGAAGAATGAGGTGATGTAGTCGTGGCCTTCTGGCAAAACCCCGAGTTTGTTCGGCACGTTCGCGCTGAGTTGCGCGCGCCCCGCGCCATCACCATGGCTGCCCTGACGCTTGTCATCTGCGGCCTGGTGGCTTTGAGCTGCTGGGGCGCCGCGGACAAACCCTTTGAATTCTTTCAGCTCCTGCATTTTTGGTTGGTAGGGATCCAGTTCACCGTGCTCGGGCTCTGGTGCGCATCCGCCTGCGGCCAGGCGATTTCACGTGAGAAGGACCTCAAGACCTTCGATTTCCTTCGGACGACGCGGCTAACAGCGTGGGAACTTGCGGTTGGCAAAATCCTCGGCGCGCCGATCATGGCCTATTTCGTGGTGGGTTGTTCTTTGCCTATATCTCTGGTGGCTGGGATTCTCGGCGGCATTTCTCTCGCAACCCTCCTGGGGGCCTACGTGCTCCTGGCCGCTTTTGCGCTATTTGTGAGTGTGATGGGCCTGTGGGTCTCGATGCTAATTGAAAAGTCCAGCGCCGGGGTTCCGGCCATTGTGACTGTGGTGCCGGTCGCTATCGCGTATCCCTTCGCCTTCTCGCCGTTTAGCGGTTTCAGCGCCATCAGCATTTTCCCGGTCCTCTTCGCCCTCTACCACGTCCAGACGAGCGACTCAATGATTCCACCCACGGTTTTTGGATTTGCGGTCCCATACCTTGGTCTCACCCTGGCGCTCTACGCCGCCTTCGGAGCATGGTTTATTTTCATGCTGGTACGCAATTTGAAGAGGGATAGGGAAGAGATGCGCCTTCTCTCGAACTGGCAGGCGATTGGATTTGTAGCCTTCCTCAATATCCTCTACTACGCGTTCCTGGACCCCCGTCGCCTGGCGATGGAGTCCAACTTTGGAGGGTTGCGGCCACAAAACGCGGCGATGATCGCCCTGGTGCTCAACTCCGCGATCTTGTTCCTGGTCGGCGTGGCATTGATCGGCTCGCGGGAAAAGTCAAAGGTCTGGTGGAGGAACCGGGTCGCCGGCCGGCAAGGTTACCTCTCAGGTACCGGGCTGGTGTGGCCGTGGCTCGTAATCGGGGCCCTGGTTGCCTACGCCATGCTCGCGGCTGAGGCACTGGGTGTGCAGCGCGCCGTCCACTTGCAAAACTGGAGGCTGGGATTCTCGGGAGTCGTACTCCTCGACATGCTGGTGTTTATCGTTCGCGACGTCTTGTTTCTCCAATGGTGCACGCTCACACGCCTGAAGCGCCCCCTGGTCAAGGGCTTTCTCTTTTTGTCGCTCTATTATTTCGCCGCCGGAGTCATTTCGAGCGTTATCGGGCTGGCGTCGCAAACCGCAGGAAGCCTTGTGGTTGGTCTTCTTACGCCGTGGCAGATTATGGTTCTGGAAGACGTCGGGCTCGCTCAGGCCCACCCCAGTTACGTGGGCATGGGCTTGCAGGTGGCCGTCTCGGCATTTCTAGTGACAGTCATCACGCGGCGACTCAGCCGGCCTCCGCTCGTTCCGGCATCATCTCCTGCCTGATTCTTCGGTTCCGCATCAATGTCATGCTGAGCGAGGCAGAGTGACTTGATCGGAAGTGTGCTAAAAACGGAAAAGGTAAGACAATTTGACGAAGAACTGATTGCCGTCGTTCAAGAAATCGTTGGTTCGGACGATTTGGCTGCCGGTCGCGCCAGGGAAAAGGTTGATATTCTGCAGGTTTCCGTTATAGCCCACGTAGAGGGCCGTTCCCGGGGTCACGAGATACGTCAGCAGGAAATCACCGTTGAAGTTCCTGGTGGTCTGGAGCGAGGTAAACGAGGAGTTTGCCAGCACGGTGGTGTATTGCAGGATGACGCGCAGCGAAAACTCGCGGGTGAACTGCCAGTTCCATTTGGAACGGACGATGTGATTGTTGAAGATGCTCGCGCCCACGCCGCGGTCGGTCAGCCGCTCCAGAATATAGGTGTTATCAATAAGCAGCGGCGTCAGCGGCCGCAGCGTAACACCCAGATTGGCGCGAGTGAGGTTTGCAAGCGTGGGCGCCTGGCCGGCGGGCGGCACGAAATTGATGTCCGTGCCGCGCGCGAATTCGGCTTGGAAATTCACTTTCGGGAAGTATCTCGACCGGATAAAGATTCCGTCCCGGCGATGAAAATAACCGCGGTTTTGGGGTAGCACTGAAAAGTCTTGCGGCCTGAGAACTTCGCGGTCGGCGGTCTGATAAACCTCGATGTTGGTTTGGCCGGTCAGTTCCCAGCTCAAGCCGTAATCGTAATAGGTATCCAGCCGAGTAACTGCGTGGTCCCAAACGGGATTGAAGAAAAAGGTTGGACCCCAGGAAATCAGGACTTTTCGTTCGGGCCGGAACCGATACGTCACAAACTGTCCAAGACTGCGCTCGTCGTTCCTGAGCGGCGGCTTGGGAATGGTCCGGGTGCGAATCTCAAAGCGGTCCACGGTATTGGCCGCCAGGAATCCCGAATCATTGCGAAAGCCCGTGCTGAAGTCGTCGTAATCGAGGTTGTAGAAAAACTTCAGTCCCGTTTGCCGTAGCCGTACCTTGTAAGCTGGCCAGGCGAGCGTCGTGCCGTCTAATTGCGTCGTGCTGCTCGCGACCCCCTGAAAATTCGTCACCAGATTTTTGGTCAGCTTAAAGCGGCCGTCCAGCCCGCCCACACGGTTTGAACTCCCCGCAAACTCCCGGTCCGTGACCATCACGCCCAGAGTGGATTGCCGGAAGAGGTCGCGATTGACGCGGACGATGCTGTAGTGCGCGCGCTTGCCAGCGTTGGGGTCACCAGGCGGAACGATTTTGCCGGGCGATTCGTCATCGGCGATTAGCGCCCCGATTGCGTAAGGACCCTTCTTGCCCGTCAGCCGCACTCCGAACTGCGGGTCGGCGACGCGGCGGGTGAAGAATAGGTTGATCGGGGTATCGAAGAAGCTGGCGTTTTCGAGAAAGAATGGCCGCTTCTCGGGAAAGAAAACCTCAAAACGCTGGTTGACCGTCACCTGTGGCTGGTCGGATTCCACCTGGCTGAAATCGGGATTGACGGTGGCATCGAGAGCCAGGCTGTCTTTGATGACAACCTTGCCGTCCAAACCGCCGTCGGGACTGAAATTATTCGTTACAAAATGCGGTTGGTTCGGATCGCGGACGTCCAGCGCCCGATAAGACCGCGCAAAGCCGTAGGGAATCAACTGGACGTTCCGTCCCGGAGAAATGTCCTTGAGACCCGTCAGGGTCGCCTCCTGACTCAATCGCCCCTCGACGCGTGTCGAAACCCAGGGCCAGGAGTCCGACTCGTTATTCCTTTGAATCCAGCGGATGAAAACGATGCCCCAGGTTTGGTCGGC
>CAYZVR010000032.1:0-19155 GCA_964481715.1 uncultured Acidobacteriota bacterium
CCGAGTCCTCGATGGCGGCGCGGCGCCACATGCCCGCCGTGCCGTTGAAATTGAAGAAGCGCCCCGAGTAATTCCTTGCGCCGTGCTCGATGACGAAGTGGCCGTCGAGCAGGATTGCTTCCACTTCCGTCAGGTTCGAGTATTCGCGGTTGATCCAAGTCCAGCGGCCCTGCACGACCGCCACTTGAGGGTCGGTGAAGTAGTGCACCATCTCGTGCAGGATGGAGGGCGGCGGCACAAAGTCGGCGTCGAAGATGGCGACGAACTCACCCGTGGCCTTCTTCAAACCTTCGGCAAGCGCGCCGGCCTTGTAGCCTTCGCGGTTCTCGCGGTGGAGGTAAGCGATGGGAACACCCGCGCGCGCGTATTCGCTCACCAGGCGAGAACAAACCACGCGCGTTTCGTCCGTCGAATCGTCGAGAACCTGAATCTCCAAAAGCTCGCGCGGATAGTCGAGCTTCGTCACCGCTTCGAGCAGCCGCGCAACTACATAGCGTTCGTTAAAAATCGGGAGCTGTACCGTTAGGCGCGGCAGTCGCTCGAATTGTCCGAGCGGCTTTGGCGCATGGGCGCGGTGCTTCAGATAAAGATACGTGAGGTGGTAGCGGTGCAGTCCGTAAACCGAAAGAATAATGAGGATGGTAAAGTAGGGAATGAGAATCGCGAGATCAAAGGGGTTCGGCTGGTAAAGGCCCCGGAACGGGTCCTTGTGGAAAATCTTGTAAAAATAGTGGACCACCGAGTTATTGGAAGTGATGAGGGTGGCCGCAAACAGATAAGACATATTTTAAAAATTTCCCGAATAAGAGTGCGATGAATGGCTTCGCGCCCTCAAACCAAGATGCGCGATAACCCGATTAAATCCGTCTGGCCCGCCACGCTCGGCTTGCTCGCCGTCACCGGCGGCCTGGCCGCGATCTTCGCATACCTCGCGAGCCGCCGAAACCTGGATACGCTCGTTCCGGAATTCATCGCGCTGATGCTTGCGGCGGGGATTCTGTATTTCGCCGCGGTCTTCTTCGTCGAGCGCTTTCGTCTCGGCACGGCCGCTCTGCTCGTGATTCTGGCCGGCGGCGTAGTCTTCCGACTTTGCTTCCTGCCTCGAGGCCCCGCCCTTTCCGAAGACGTTTACCGCTATCAATGGGAAGGCCGAATCCAGCGCGCCGGCATTAACCCCTATACTGTCACTCCCGATTCTCCGGGACTTGCTGCGTTCCAGGACCGCGAACATCCCATTGAAACCGGGAAATCCACGCCTACCGTTTATCCTCCGCTGAGCGAGCTGACTTTTTCCTGGTTGAAATCAATTCCTGGCACCAAGCGGCTTTATACGGCCCTAGACTTGGCAAGCGTTGCGGTGCTCTTACTCCTCCTTGCGGCATTGAAGCAACCACCGCATCGCGTCCTGGTCTATGCCTGGAATCCCGCCGTGATTGTGGCCTTCTCATTGTCCGGCCATCACGATTCCCTGGCCATCCTGACGCTGCTAGCGGCGATCTTCTTCATTATAAAGCACTGGCCGCGCCTGTCAATTGCCTTCCTGGGCCTGTCGTTTCTCTCCAAATTATTTCCGGTGCTTTTGCTGCCTGCTTTCCTTAAGCGCACGCGCCTGGGCTATGCGGGCATCTTCGCCGGAGTGGTAGCGCTCGCCTACCTGCCTTTCTTGAG
Source organism: uncultured Acidobacteriota bacterium (assembly GCA_964481715.1). GTDB lineage: Bacteria > Acidobacteriota > Terriglobia > UBA7540 > UBA7540 > JAHEKS01. The sequence continues at coordinate 1,669 of CAYZVR010000032.1, forward strand.
TGCCGGCGCAAAGCTCTTCAAAGGACTTTCGGACTATGCCGCCGGCTGGGAAGGTAATGACAGCGCCTTCCGGCTGCTGCTTTTGGCCGGAAATTCCAAGGCGCAGGCGGAGTTGGTGGCGGGCGTGATCGTCCTGATTCTCGTCGCCTACACGCTCAAAAAGCGCATGGAGCCGCTGCGCGCCGGACTGGTTCTTTTCACCATCATGCTCTTGCTTTCGCCCAACGCCTTTCCGTGGTACTTCACCTGGATCGTCCCGTTCCTCTGCTTCACCCCGAGCCCACCACTGCTTCTCCTGACCGTCACCTGCGTGCTCGGCCACGCCCCCGTGGTCGCCTACGCCGCCGGACAGCCGTACGTCCATTCGCCCTTGATGACTGCGCTTGAATATGTGCCGGTATATTTGTGGCTGGGCAATGAGTGCCGGTGTTCCTTGAGGAGAAAAAGCCCAGTTTTTCCACCCGGCACGTTCGACCTTAAGCCGCCCGGAGTGGAAAACGCATGAACGATTACACCTGAGCGGTGACAGTGGTTTCGGTGCGCTGGACGGGGCGGTAGAGCGTGTCGCGCTCGAACTGGAGCGGGACGTCACTGTGACTGCTGGAGGGCCGAATCGATAACCCGGCTCAAATGCGGAAGGTCTTGCTCCACGACTTCCCAGACAAGCTGGAGATCAACTCCAAAGTACTCATGAATTACCTTGTCGCGCATGCCGGAGATACGTTTCCATGGAATGGCGGAATGTATGCCCTTGAACTTCTCCGACAGCCTCTTGGCGGCCTCTCCGATAATTTCTATGTTCCTGACGACGGCGTCCTGCACGATTGGGCTCGCCATGAAACTCTCTTTGCCGCGATCGGTGTACTCCATGACCCTTGCAATCGCGTCACGGATGTGGAGCAGGTAAGTGCGGTCGTCTTTCACAGAGGAACAGCCTCGGCGTAAATCCGCTCGCGAAGATGGGGGCTCAAACCCCCGTCGGTGATCACGTCAACCCGACAGCCGAGCAGTTCCTCGAGGTCCTGCCAGAAACCCACGAGATCGAGCAGACTGCGGCCCGGTTCCATTTGGACAAGAAGATCGAGGTCGCTCTCAGGGCCTGTTTCGCCGCGCGCCGCCGAACCGAAAATGCGCACGTTCTTCGCGCCGTATCGGCCGGCCAATTCGAGAATCGCTCCCCGGTTTGAAGCCAGCATAGTCTTGATGTCCGCAGCACTTCTCATACTGTACAAAACTAGCATCCAGGTGGGGTGATATCAAGCCAAACCGATATTGGAGGAAGTGCCGATAGCCGCCTCTCACGATCGAAATTACACTTGGACGGTGACAGTGGTTTCTGTCCTCTGGACAGGGCGATAGAGCGTGTCACGCTCGAAGGGTTCGTGCCCGGCTTCACGGATGAGGCGAATGATCTCCTGGCGGGTCATCACTTGCGGGGTCTCGGCGCCGGCGTCGTGGTAGATTTTTTCCTCGACCACCGTGCCGTCCAGATCGTCAGCGCCGAACTTGAGCGCTACTTGCGCCACGCGCGGCGTCATCATGATCCAATAGGCCTTGATGTGCGGGAAATTGTCGAGCAGCAGCCGCGACACGGCAACGTTTTTCAAATCCATGAAGCCCGTTGTCTCGTCACGGTCTACGAGCTTCCCGAGCTCGGTGTTCGAGGGATGAAACGCCAACGGGATGAAGGTTTGAAAGCCATGTGTCTCGTCCTGAAGCTTGCGCAATTGCAACAGGTGGTCCACGCGATCTTCGTCGGACTCGATGTGCCCGTAGAGCATCGTCGCCGTCGAGTGCAGGCCCAGCTCGTGTGCCGTACGATGAACTTTCAGCCAGGTGTGCGCGCCGATCTTGTGGTCGCAGATCACGCGGCGAACCGCGGGCGCAAATATTTCCGCGCCGCCGCCCGGAAGCGACCCGAGACCGGCGTCCTTGAGTCTGGATAGAATTTCGCGGATGGGAAGCTGCGTGATGTGCGAGTAGTAGCCGATTTCGACCGCGGTAAAAGCCTTCAGATGGACGTTCGGGAAGCGTTCCTTGAGCCCTCGAATCAAGTTCACGTAATACTCGAACGGCAAGTCGGGGTGCAGCCCGCCGACAATGTGGAACTCCGTGATCGCTTCGCGCCAGCCTTCACCGGCGATGCGGAAGGCTTCGTCGAGTGCCATGGTGTAGGCGCCGGGTGCGTCGGGCTTGCGCCCGAAAGCGCAGAGCTTGCAACTGGCCACGCAGACGTTGGTGGGATTGATGTGCCGGTTGACGTTGAAATGGGTGCGCTTGCCATGCAGCTTTTCGCGCACGTGGTTTGCCAGGAACCCCAGGGCGAGCAAATCGTTCGAGCGGTAAAGCGTCACGCCTTCTTCAAAGTTCAGGCGCTCACCCGCCAAAATCTTTTGGGCGATAGGCGCGAGCTTTTCGTCTTGGAGGCGCAGATTGGACATTTAGATTCCGCCCGGTGATTTTGCTTAGGAGCGGAGGTGAACCAACATATTACAGCGAGGTCGCCGGATTTTCAATTGAAGCCCGGTGAAACGCAACCTCCGGGATGGCAATCATTTTGCAGGGATATGAAACCCTCGAGACCCGCATGAATACTGGCCGGGGACTTGACAAAGGGGTTAGGATATGGTTTCGGTTTATGGGCGCTCGTACAAATTATTATTTCTCAAACGAGGGCGCCGTCCTAGAATTCATTCGAGGCGCGATGCAGTATGGCGCAGCTCATGGATCACAACCTGGCCGAGCCGCAGCACGAGGCCGCATTTTTCTACGGCCTCTTCCTGCGCGGTTATCCGGTGGACAAGCTGCGCGCCGACATCGACGTCCCTCCGGAAGTGATGCAACGCTGGCAGCGCCTCGCCCTGAAGGATCCCTGGTACCGGATGATGGTTGACCGCATCCTGGCCTACCGCAAGCACGTCCTCGCTATCTTCGATTCCCTCGTGTTTAGTGAAATGAGACCGCCCACAAGGCTGCAATAATCGGGCCATCGGATCACTGGGCCATTGAGCCATGGGCGAAACGGTCCCCGATGAGTTGCCATTTTTCCGTCGCAACCGACGGCGAGCCCGGGGCAGTCCTTCAATGGCCCGATGAATCAATGGCTTAATGAATCAATAAATCCGCCGCCCAAGTCACAAAGAACAGCAGGCTGATGTAACCGTTGATGGTGAAAAAAGCGGCGTTGACGCGCGATAGGTCGGAAGGTTTGACGATCGAGTGTTCGTAGGCGAGCAGAACCGCAACCACCGCCAGCCCACCCACGGCAATCCACCCGAGATTTTGCATCCAGGCCACAACGCCCAGCAGCACGAGCATTCCAGCGTGCAGCGCGGCCGAGGTATAGAGCGCGGCGGCAATCCCGTATTGTTTGGGAATGGAATGCAGGCCCAGTCGGTGGTCGAAATCCACGTCCTGGCAGGCGTAAATAATGTCAAAGCCCGCCACCCAAAGCGTGACCGCTGCGCCGAGCAACAACACGGCTGCGCTCAGGTCGCCGCGCAAGGCGATCCACGCTGCAATGGGCGACATGCCGAGGCAGAATCCGAGAATCAAGTGCGAGAGCAGCGTAAAGCGTTTGGTGTAGGAATACCCGAGCAAGATGGCGATGGCCACGGGCGAGAGTTTGAAGGCCAGCGGGTTCAGCTCCCAGGCGGCGAGCAGCAGCAACGCGCACGAAATCAGAGTGAATGCTGCGACGAAGCGCACACTCAACTCGCCCTTGGGCAGAGCGCGGGTTTTGGTGCGGGGATTCAGCGCGTCGAATTTCACGTCGGCGATGCGATTGAACGCCATGGCGGCGCTGCGCGCGCCGACCATTGCCACGACCAACCAGAACAATTGCCGCCAGCTTGGCCAGCCGCGCACCGCGAGCATGGCTCCGGTCATCGCGAACGGCAGCGCAAAAACCGAGTGCTCGAACTTGATCATCTCGAGCGTCACGCGGACTTTGCCCAAAAAGCCCGAGGTCGCCCTGCCCGGCGGAGTCATGACGGTGTTTCGAACTTCATCGGACATAATCAGATTTTAGCGCAGAAATCCGCGCCGATTTGCTACCAGACCGTGAGAATCACGAGCACGACCAGCACGGCGTTGACGCTGTGGGCGAGGTAACACAGCGGGCAGTCAATGTGGAGCTTCTCGCGCAGCGCGTAGACCAGATAAGCGCCGAGTACCACGGCGATACAGCTCGCTGCGGTCAGCAGGAACCGCAACAAATAAGCCAGGGGCGGAACTTTCAGGTCGACGATAGTGAGCCATTCGGCGGGGATAAACGTCCAGCCAATCAGCACGACGTAATAAACTATTCCGAAAAGCGAATTGGGCCAGCCGAACACACGCGCGTATGGAGTCTTGACTACCGTGACGCAACTCGAGCCTTCGCGCGCGCACAGGATGGCCGGAACCCATCGCGAGTTCTCCACACGGCCGTAATAAGCGAGCGTGAAATAAATCGCGTCCCATAGACCCACGAGCGAAAGGAGAATCACGATCGTGCCGAGCACCGGGTGCGCCATGGGGAATCAAAAGGGCGGCTTGCGTTTTTTCTGCGTCTCGCCGGTCCAGCGGAACTGCGAGCTCTGCTCAAGGCCGAGATGCGCGAGCACGCGGCAGCAGAATTGTGTTACCAGCTCATCAATCGAGCCGGGCCGGTGATAGAACGCCGGGATGATGGGGAAAATTTCCGCGCCCGCTTCCTGCGCGTGCAGCATGTTGACGAGGTGCACGCGGCTGAACGGCGTGTCGCGAATGGCGAGGATCAGCTTGCGCTTTTCCTTCAAGCAAACGTCCGCGGCGCGCTCGATGAGCGTTTGCGAAATGCAGTTCGCAACCTGAGCGAGACACCCGGTCGAGCAGGGAATCACCACCATGCCGTCCACCGGGTAAGAGCCGCTCGCAATCGAGGCGCCGATGTCGGAATCGAGCAGGGATTCGGTCTTCCACGCCGCGCGGCCCGCGAGCGCCGTCGCGAGTGCAGAGCTTTTCGAAACGTCAATCCCCAGTTCTTCGCGCAAAACTTTCAATCCGCTCCCCGAAATCACAAGGTGAATTTTGCCGACGCGCTTGTCCATTTCGAGCATCGCCAGCATTCGCCGCGCAAAGATCGCGCCGCTCGCGCCCGTGACGCCCAGGACAATCGTCTTTTTGATGGGAATTGTTTTCAGCGGCATGAAAGCTGATGGTAGTTGGCGCCTGATGCGAAGTCAAGGAAAGCGGAATCCTTGCTATACTCCATGCTGCATGTTGTAGCGGCGGTCAATGACCGCCGTCCCGGAGCGGCGCTCAGAGAGCGCCGCTACAGAAGAGAGTACGAATTGACCCCGGAAGAAATCTCCAAGATGTTGCGAAGGGTGCGGCTCGGCAAACTCTCCGTCGAAGACGCCGTGGACCGCCTGCGCAACCTGCCGTTTGAAAACATCGGTTACGCGCGCATTGATCACCACCGGTCACTGCGGCAGGGCTTTCCGGAAGTTATCCTCGGGCGCGGCAAGTCGCCCGCTCAGGTTGAAGGCATCGTGCGGCGCATGCTCAAGAACCGCCACAATATTCTGATTACGCGCGCGGACGCCGCGCTCTTCAGGCGCATCCGCGGGCTCGATGCGCGCGCGGAATTCCACGCGCTTTCGGGAGCCATCTCCATTCGCCGTGACGCCAAAATCCGCGGTAAGGGCAGAGTTCTGGTGGTGAGCGCGGGAACTTCCGACATCCCCGTAGCCGAAGAGGCGGTGGTTACGGCGGACATCATGGGCAATCGCGTGCGGGCGATTTACGACGCGGGCGTCGCAAACATTCATCGCATTCTGAGTCAGAGCCGCCACCTGCGCGACGCGCGAGTGATTATCGTCGTGGCGGGGATGGAAGGCGCGCTGCCCAGTGTGGTGGCGGGAATGGTCTCGGTGCCCGTGATTGCCGTGCCCACCAGCATCGGCTACGGCGCAAGCTTCAGGGGCATCGCGGCGCTCCTCGGCATGCTCAACAGTTGCGCCTCAAACGTCGCGGTCGTCAATATTGATAACGGATTTGGCGCGGGGTATTTGGCGAGCGTGATTAATCGGTTATAATGGAGCAGGAGGATTCCGAAAAGTCCAATGAAGACAGCTCAGCGGCGATACGTTGTGGATGACAATGGGAAAAAGCAAGCGGTTATTGTTCCGCTTTCTCAATATCGGCGGATGATGGAGGACTTGCACGATTTGGCAGTTGTGGCTGAGCGCCGCAAAGAGCGGACGATCAGCCTTGATGAAATGCGCCGACGACTGAGGTCGCGTGGCGTCTTATAAGATCCTTTTCAAGCCCTCCATTGAAAAGGACCTCTCGAGCATCCCCAAGGCCGTCGCAGGCCGCGCGATGGCGGGCATCGAGGCGTTGGCAGAGAACCCGTTTTCTCATGGTTCGTAGAAGCTTTCGGGAGCAAAAAGGTTATATCGCGTCCGAGTAGGCGACTATCGGATTGTGTACGAAGTGGACGCGAAGGCGAAAGCGGTCACGGTTCATTACGTTCGCCACCGGCGCGACGTTTACAGGAACTTGTAACGGATAAAATGCTACCTTCGAGTGGTCAAGAGTCGCGGCTCCGGCGCATCGCTTTCAGGTCACCTTTCCAAATGCCACTGCCGTAATAGCGAAGGACGCTTTTACGGTCTTTAGCGACCACAACGGCTTCGAGCGATCTGTGGTCGGTTCCCTTTTTGGTCTTTGGTTTGGTCAGGCGCCTTCTGCGTTTGTGCCCGGAATACTTCATGGTTAACGCCGTTCTTTACTTTACCTTACTTTACTTTACTTCCAAATCATCCTTACCTGGCAGCTTTGGAAACGGCGCGTGTGGCTCGGTCTGGTACCAGAACGCCACCGAGGCGATGTCGTCCTGGAGCGGCAGGTAGCGGCCGTCGGACCGCCAGCCCAGAGCCTGGATGGTCACTTTCAAATCCTGATCGAAGCGGATAGGATCCATGATGTGCCAGCGGTAGAGGCCGAAGCGCTGCTGGGAATCGTAAAGGCCATCGGGGCGAATCACCTGGGCAAGTCCCGAGTACGGCGTGTTGAACTCCTGATAGTGACGATCGTTCGGCGGCCCGGTTTCAAAGTCATACGAGCCGCAGAAGTAGTCTTCGGTTCCGGTGCCGCAGATGGTGGGAAACTTGCCGTCGCCGTCAATGAAGAATTTGATTTCGCCTTCGCCCCACCAGCCCGTGCTATGAACGCCCCAGGCGAGATATGTCCCCACATAATGCCCCCAGCCTTTCACGCCGTCCAAGATCGTGTAGACATCCTTGTAAGCGAGCGGGTTGGTGCGCCGGAACTGCGCGTGGAAGGTGCCGGCGTCCTGCGGAACATCGGTGAGCGTGTAATCAACCTGGTAGTAGAGTGTCATCGGCTTTTCGTCAATATTTTCCATGGTGATTCGAGCGGATTTCCGGAAGGGCATTTCCCAATAGGAATTGAAGGCGCTCCCGGGATTCACACAAATGGGAAGAGAGGAAACGGGCGCGTATTTTCCCCAGCCGTTGGCGAAGAAATCACCGACGGGAACTTCCACCGAAGGCTCGGTCTCGCCATCCCAATAAATGCGCAGGATTGAAAACCGCCAGTTGCCCGTGGGCGTCATCCAGATGTGCTCGATGGCGCCGGGCCCCTGGATCTCGGCAATGGTGAAAATCTGTTTGGGCGCGATGTGAACGGACGGTGAGATTTTCCATCCCTGGCCGAGGCCGCGCGCCGCCCCGGCGCCCGTCCCTTCGGTCGCCATGCCGCCCTTGCCTTTTTCGCCTGTAAGGTTTTCCGGGCTGATGGACCGGGTCTTCGCGTGCGAGAGGCGCGAGAGGTTTCCCAGGCTCATGTTCAGACCGTTGAATGCGGACTTCGGCTCTTGCGCCACGGACATCAACACGGAGCTCGCCAACAAAATAACCATCGTCCAGAAGATTTTTTTCATGGGTGATTCCTCCACATGCGGTGTGACCGGCAACCAGCACGCAGGGCGCGCTGTGCCCTTATGATTTCCCGAACACGCGCTTAAAAATTTCGTCCACGTGCTTGAGGTAGCGCTCGACCTTAAACACCTGCGCGATTTCGGTGGGCTTGAGGTGGCGGCGAATGTCCGGGTCGCGCTCGACGAGCGTCCGAAAATCTTCGCCGGTCTCCCACACCTGCATGGCGTTGCGCTGCACCCAGCCATAGGCGTCTTCGCGCGAAGCGCCCTTCTCGGTGAGGTCGAGCAGAAGCTGTCCTGAAAAGATCAACCCCTTCATCAGGTTCAGATTCTCGAGCATGCGCTTCGGATAGACGAACATTTTTTCGACCAGCGTCGCGGTCTTCGATAGCAAGTAGTCGAGGAGGATGGTCGAGTCGGGCAGGATGACGCGCTCGACCGAAGAATGCGAGATGTCGCGCTCGTGCCAGAGGGCCACGTTTTCGAGCGCCGCCTGCGCGTTCGCTCGCACCACGCGCGCCAGGCCGCAAATCTGCTCGGAGGTCACAGGATTTCGTTTGTGGGGCATCGCGGAAGAACCCTTTTGTCCGGCGGCGAAAAATTCCTCCACCTCTCGCACCTCGGTGCGCTGCAGCCCGCGGACTTCCAAGGCAATTTTCTCAAGCGACGCGGCAATGACCGCCAGCGTACAGACGTAAAACGCGTGGCGGTCGCGCTGGATGACCTGAGAAGAAATCGGCGCGGGCTTCAAGCCGAGCTTGGCGCAAATTTTCTTTTCGATGGAGGGCGGAAGGTGCCCGTAAGTCCCGACCGCGCCGGAGATTTTTCCGACGCGCATCTCTTCGGCTGCAAACTCGAAGCGCTCGATATTGCGGCGGTTTTCCTCGTACCAGATGGCGAGTTTCCAACCGAAGGTGATGGGCTCGGCATGAATGCCGTGCGTGCGCCCGATCATGGGCGTGTGCTTGAACTCGAGGGCGCGCTGCTTGAGCACGGCGCCAAGATGGGTCAGGCCCTCGAGCAGCAACGCCGAGGCGTCGCGAATCTGCAGCGCCTGCGCCGTATCCACCACGTCGTTTGCAGTCAGACCGTAGTGAAGGTAGCGCGCTTCGCGGCCCACGTGCGCAGCGACATTCGTCGTGAAAGCGATGACGTCGTGCCTGACTTCTTTTTCGATTTCGAGGATGCGCTCGACTTCAAATTTGCCTTTGCGACGGATGGCGCGCGCGGCGCTCGCGGGAATCAAGCCGGCTCCCGCTTCCGCTTCGGCGGCGGCGATTTCAACCTCGAGCCACTTGGCAAACTTGTTTTCGTCGCTCCAGATGCGGCCCATTTCAGGGCGGGTGTATCGAGGAATCATGGGATTTTCGATTGCCGATTTTAGATTGTCGATTGCTTAAAAACGCGTAATCGTAGTTGCAGCAGACACGCCAACGGTAACTTGCCATCGTACCACAAGCCACGAAAGTGCGCTTCGGGGCCGGGGAGGGTACGACCCTCAGAGTGGTGCGCGGCCGGTAAGCGACATTCTGGCGCGACGATATTTTTCCGGCGTCCCGATATGTCGCCTCAAACCGATTTGCAGTAATCTGGACTGTCAACGCCAGGCAATGGAAGGAGGGCTGTGAAATGCCCGTCGAAACCCATGTCGCTCAGAAACTGGTTGTGAACAACAAGCCTTTGTCGGCGGAAGAACTGCGCAAGATGGACGCCTACTGGCGCGCCGCCAACTACCTTTCCGTGGGACAGATCTATCTCTTCGACAACCCGCTGCTACGCGAGCCGCTGAAATTTGAACACGTCAAGCCCCGCCTGCTCGGCCACTGGGGGACGACTCCGGGCCTGAATTTTATTTACATTCATCTGAATCGCGTCATTCAAAAGCACGACTTGAACGTCATCTATATCACTGGCCCTGGGCACGGCGGTCCGGGCCTGGTCGCGAACACTTATCTCGAAGGAACTTACTCGGAATTTTACCCGAATATTTCTCAGAACGCGCAGGGGATGAAGCGGCTCTTCAAGCAGTTTTCTTTTCCGGGCGGGATTCCCAGCCACGTCGCGCCGGAAACGCCCGGCTCGATTCACGAAGGCGGCGAGCTTGGTTATGCCATCGCGCACGCGGCCGGCGCCGTCTTCGACAATCCCGATTTGATCGCCTGCTGCGTGGTCGGTGACGGTGAGGCGGAAACGGGGCCGCTTGCCACGAGCTGGCATTCCAACAAATTTCTGAACCCGATTCGTGACGGCGCCGTGCTGCCCGTTTTGCATTTGAACGGCTACAAGATTAATAACCCGACCGTGCTCGGCCGGCTGAGCGATGAGGAACTGACCCAGCTTTTCTGCGGCTACGGCTACAAGCCTTATTTCGTCGAAGGGAACCAACCGAAGTTGATGCACCAGCTGATGGCCGCGACCTTGGACGCCGTCGTGAGCGAAATCCACACCATTCAACGTCAGGCGCGGAAAAAGAAAAAGGCGCACCGCCCCACCTGGCCGATGATCATCCTGCGAACGCCCAAAGGCTGGACCGGCCCGAAAAAAGTTGATGGCCATCAGGTGGAAGGAACCTATCGCGCCCACCAGGTCCCGCTCACTCAAACGCGGACCAATCCGAAGCATTTAAAAATGCTGGAAAAGTGGATGAAGAGTTACAAGCCCGAAGGGCTTTTCGACAAGGACGGAAAGCTGAAGCCGGAGCTTTGCGATCTCGCTCCGGCAGGCACGCGGCGCATGGGCGCGAATCCGCACGCGAACGGCGGCCTGCTGCTCAGGGATCTGATGATGCCGGACTTTCGCGACTACGCCGTCAAGCTCGCAAAGCCCGGAACCGTGACGGCGGAAGCGACGCGGGTTCTCGGCCAATTCCTGCGTGACATCATGAAGTCGAACCCGCAAAACTTCCGCGTAATGGGGCCGGATGAAACCGCGTCGAACCGTTTGGGCGCGTTGTTCGAAGTGACGGACAAGGTTTTCATGGGCGACATCATTCCAACCGACGACCATCTCTCGCCGAACGGGCGCGTGATGGAAGTCCTGAGCGAGCACCTCTGCCAGGGATGGCTCGAAGGGTATCTGCTCACGGGACGCCACGGATTCTTTTCCTGCTACGAAGCGTTTATTCATATCGTGGATTCAATGTTCAATCAGCACGCCAAGTGGCTGAAGGTTACCGGAGATATTCCCTGGCGCCGTCCGATCGCGTCGCTCAATTACCTGCTCACCTCACACGTTTGGCGGCAGGACCACAACGGCTTCAGTCATCAAGACCCGGGCTTCATTGACCACGTCGTGAATAAAAAGGCGGACGTGGTGCGCGTCTATCTGCCGCCGGACGCAAACACTCTGCTCTCCGTTGCCGACCACTGCCTGCGCAGCCGGCATTATGTGAACGTCATCGTGGCGGGCAAGCAGCCTGCCTTGCAGTGGCTCGACATGCCATCAGCCATCGAGCAGTGCACGGCCGGCATCGGTATTTGGGACTGGGCCTCGAGCGACCAGAATTCGGAACCCGAAGTGGTGATGGCCTGCGCGGGAGACGTTCCCACCCTCGAGACGCTCGCCGCCGTGGACCTGCTTCGCCAGCATTTTTCCGATGTCAAGATTCGCGTCATCAATGTTGTGGATTTGATGACCATTCAGCCGCAGAGCGAACACCCGCACGGGCTTTCGGACAATGATTTTGATTCCCTGTTTACGGCCGACAAGCCGATCATCTTCGCTTATCACGGATATCCCTGGCTGATTCACCGGCTGACTTATCGCAGGAAGAACCACAAAAATCTTCACGTGCGCGGATACAAAGAGGAAGGAACCACCACTACGCCTTTCGACATGACGGTGCTGAACGATCTTGACCGATTTCATTTGGCAGCGGACGTCGTGGACCGCGTGCCGCGCCTGGCGCGCACCGGCGCGCACTTTAAGCAGTTCCTGCGTAACAAACTTGTCGAGCACAAGCAGTACATCGCCGAGTACGGCGACGACATGCCCGAAATCCGCGACTGGAAGTGGCCGTATTGAGATGGTGACGATTGTGTCGGTGTAACCGTAGGGGCACGGCGCGCCGTGCCCCTACTAAAATTGAAAAACTACGGTAGGAGCGGTCTGGCTGGCGAGATGAAGTTCGGGCCGGTCGCGGTCCCGCAGGGCGGGACGCCGCGTCAAAGCTTCTTCCGCGGACATACGCGCAATTTCGGGATGGTTATTGTTCTCGCTCAGGTGGGCGAGCACCAGCACCTGAGCGGCGCCGTCGAAATCCTCACCTAAAAACTCCGCCGTGGCGTTATTCGACAGGTGCCCGTGGCGGCTCATCACGCGCTGCTTGACGTACCACGGGTAAGGTCCCACCTTGAGCATTTCCACATCGTGATTCGATTCAAAGACCAGGCAGTGGCATCCGTGCACGTGCTGCTTCACAAGTTCGGGAACGTAGCCGAGGTCGGTCACGACGCCCACCTTGATGCCCTGCGTCTCAAACGTGAACGCCACAGGGTCCGCGGCGTCGTGGGGAATGGAGAAGGGCGTAACTTCAAAATCGCCGATGGCAAATTTCGTGCCGGCGGAAAATTCTTCGAAGGAATTAACGCGCGGGTCCCAGCGAATGACCTCGCGCGTGGAGGCGGAAATATAAATCGGAATCTTGAGGTCGAGCGCGAGCGACCGGACGCCGTTGATGTGGTCGGAGTGCTCGTGCGAAATGACGATGGCGTCAAAACCGTCCGCGCGCTCGCCGACATCGGAGAGGCGTTTGTACGTTTCTTTTTTGCTGAAGCCCGCGTCAATGAGCAGGCGCGTCCGCTCGGTCGCAATCAAAGTCGAGTTGCCCCGGCTTCCGCTGCCCAGTACACAAATGCGAACGCTCAATGTTGGATCCCCGGGGCGGCGTTTGAAGCTCATGCGCCGCTCACGAAACTTGCGCGATTATAAACCACGCGCCGCGAAACGACAAATCGGGAGTCGGTAGTGGGCTAGTAAACGCGGCAGTTTCCACGGTTGTGAAAAGCAACAAGCGTGGCTTGCGAAGTTTGACGTGTGGGAGCGGCGGGCGTATGCTTTCGGGCCGACGGGAAGCTCGGCATCGGAAATCCGGCTCCAGGAGGTTGGTGATGATACCGCCCATGAAGAAAGTGGCTTTCAGCCTCATCCTCGCCGCCGGCCTATTTGCCGCTTGCGGCGCGACAGGTCCCCAAGCGGATAAAATGCGGCGTGAAATTCGGACGGGCATGACCCTGCCGGAGGTCTTCGCGGTGACCAAGGAATGGCTTTACTGCTGGGGCCATTCGATGTCCGGTTCCAAGGAGGAAAACGTAACAGTCTTCCCGGATGGAAAATCCGAACTCACAGCTGAGGGTTCGACAGTGAAGTTCGGAAATACGGAAGAGTTGTCCCAGGCTCTCAGCAAACGGATGAAAGAAACCCGTGTGGACTGGGAGTTTACCTTTGGTTTTCTCGCGACACCCAGACGCGTTTACTTCAGCGTGACCATCGGCCCTGATGGCAAGGTCAGTCACATCTCAGAAATGAAAACCCGAGATTAGGACGGACGGCAGCTCGACATTTCCCCTTCGATGCCCGCCTCAAAGCCGGGAGTCGCTCCAAAGCCGCTAAATCTGCCCTTTCACCGGCTGGCGCCCCGATACATCGGGGCGATCCCTGGGTCCCTTGCGCATCCGGCGCGCAAAAAGGAAGTGGAAGGTCTTCGCCGGCCCCCCTTGGGGAGAGGGCGCCTCGACCCCGATGGGGCCGAACACGAATAGCCATGGGCGTGAGCCCATGGACGGGAACTTTCCAAGCGGACAGCAAAGCGGACTTAATTATTGACAAAAATGTTCTAGAAAATTAACTAAGACTATGGTATAAAACGTATTGTTAGAATTTCAGAAGGGGACATGAAAGCGGACATTAAAGCGGTCGTAGATCAAGGGGAAATGGTTTCCATGATGGAGCCGATGCTCATCGGGGAGACCTCACGCCATCGGACTATCCTGACCGATCTTGCATTAGAACTGGTGCAAAAGTCGGCCGGGTTTCGGAGGAGTCTGCCCGAAAGCATGCTTCACTCACTTGCCAGCTTGGTCCGGGCAATGAACTGCTACTACAGCAATCTCATCGAAGGGCACGACACGCATCCCGTCGATATCGAACGAGCCCTAAACGACGATTATAGCAAGGATGCCCGGAGGCGTGATCTGCAACTGGAGGCGAAGGCGCATATCACGGTGCAGAAATGGATCGATGAGGGCGGCCTGCGAGGGCGTGCGGCAAGCAGTGATGGAATCCGCAAGGTCCATGCGCGGTTCTGTGAGTTGTTACCGGAGGACTTGTTGTGGGTGGAGGACCCTGAGACGAAGGAGCGTGTCCGGGTCATTCCCGGCAAGTTGCGCGGGCGGGATGTGAAAGTCAGTGGTCATGTCCCCGTTAGCCCTGGCGCTCTGCCACGGTTCCTGAAACGCTTCGAGGAGGTCTATGGGAGTTTAAGCAAGATGGAGTCGATTCTGTCTACTGCCCCGGTGCATCACCGGCTCGTGTGGATTCATCCGTTTCTGGATGGCAATGGGCGTGTGGCGCGCCTTATATCCCATGCAATGCTGCTTGAGACGCTGGATACCGGGGCTGTCTGGTCAGTTGCGCGCGGCTTGGCGCGCAATATGGAAGCGTACAAGGGACTTCTTGCAGCCTGTGACGAGACCCGCCGCAACGATCTTGACGGCCGTGGGCACCTAAGCGAGGAAGCGCTTGGAGCGTTCACGGAGTTCTTATTGAGAGTGTGCGTCGATCAGGTGAACTTCATGGAGAGTTTGATGCAGCCGGACCGTCTGCGTACGCGCATCCTACTGTGGGCGGAAGAAGAAATCAGGCTTAACAACCTGCCGCCAAAGGCGGGGAGCGTGCTGCAGGCAGTTCTTTACCGGGGAGAGCTGCCCCGTGGCGATGTAGCCGGAATCGTCAGTACGGGAGAGCGCCATGCTCGGCGGATTGTCTCAGCGCTGGTGGAACGTGGTGTGCTGGTCTCCGAGAGCTCGCGGGCCCCGCTACGCCTGGTCTTCCCGGCTGCGCTGGCCTCCCGCTGGATGCCGGGGCTGTTTCCTGAAAGGGTAGGTGGCGTTGAGCAGAGGGAGCTAGACTTTCTGGAAGCCGGAGAAAAATATGTCTTTGACCGGCGGGGGGTGGTGTTCTGGGGACAAGACGGAGAGACGCGGGTGCGTTGTGAAATAAGCGGGGAAGCTTTAGACGACCATTTCGGCGGCGATGGCAAGGACAAGTTAGAAGTGTTTAGAGCGAACCGGAGGACAATTGAGCAGGAAGCGCGCCGAAAATACCTTGCGGGTCAAACGGAGCCGGATGGGTCTGTGCTGATTCGGACTCTTGATCTGTAGGGGTTGAGAGAAGAGACCGTTGGCAAAAGAAGCGAGGCCATATGGACTGGTTTTGGACGTGGAGCGGTGGGACCGATGTGATCGCCGATAAAGATTTCGCGCGCAGCGCCCGGCGTGAAGATGACCCGGCCGCAGGAATCTATTTCTCCCGGAGGAGCTCAATGAAGCGCGGATGAGTGCGGAGGGGGTCGAGATCGGAATCGTGCAGGATCCATTCGCGCTGGCCAAAGCCGGTGGAGAGGGCTTTTTCGAGGTGGTCTATGGCTTTTTCGATTTCGCCCATCAAGGAGCAATTACACGCCGCGTTGTAAAGGATCGCAGGGTCGCTCCCATCAATGCTCAAGGCCCGGTTGGTCCAGGCGTTCCCCTGTTCCATATCTCCCTTTTGCAGGTAGGCTGAGGCGCCGAACAGGATGGCGCGCGCGTCGTCGGGATGCATTTGAACGTGCTTTTGGATCACTCCGAGAGTGCGCGCGTCAATCGCCTTTGCCTCCGCAGGCCTGCCGAGAGACGTGAGGCACATGGCAAGGAATCGCGGTGATTGAAAGTCGTCCGGGTTGGCTTTCCACGCCTGGTCGAACAGCTTGGCCGCTTCTTCGTATTTCCCCTGCTGGAGACAAGAACGTCCATAGAAGTAATAAGCCTCGAAAAGCTTGGGATTGAGGCTCATGGCGGTCTGAAATGCCAGCGCCGCTTCGTCGTGCCGGCGGCTGAGCATCAGAGCAAGCCCGCGCGAAGCGTGCGCTTCGGCAAGGTCCGGCTCGAGCTCGAGCGCCCGGCGGCTCGCCACCTCCGCCTGCTCCAGGTTGGACGGGCTCGAATCGAAATACATGTACAAAAACGAGCAGCAGTCGGCGATGCCGGCGTAGGCGCGGGCGTAATGGGGATCAATCTCGATGGCGCGCAGGAACATCTGGCGCGCGAAGTTGAAGCTCTTGCCGCGAAATTGGTGGAAGAACTGGCGGCCGCGCAGATAGCAATCGTAAGCGCGGACGTCGGCGGTCTGCTGTTTCACGATGGTCTGCTTCTCAGTGTCGCTCAGCACCAGGCGCAGCGCTTTGGCGATGCTCTGCGCGATTTCATCCTGAATGGCGAAAACGTCTTCGAGCTGGCGGTCGTAGCGCTCCGCCCAGACGGCGCGCGCCGTGCCCGTTTCAACCAGTCGAGCGGTGATGCGCAGGCGATTGCCGGCGCGCCGCAAGCTTCCTTCCAGAACGTAGGCGGCGTTCAGCTCGCGGCCCACATCGGGCGCGGCCACGGATTTGTCGCGGTAGTTCAGCACCGCCGAGCGCGTCAGCACCCAGAGCTCCTGGATCTTGGAAAGCTCGGTGATGATGTCCTCGGTGATGCCGTCGCGGAAGTATTCGTCTTCCTTGGAGCCGCCCGAGTTTTCAAAGTAAAGGACCGCCAGCGATTTCTGCTGCCGCGGCGCAGCCGAAGGGGTCGCGCGGCCGGAATCGGAATCGCGCTTGAGCCGCTCGAGGTCGGCGCGCAGGGCCGCGGCCGATTGATACCGCTGCCGCAAGTCCTTTTCGAGAGCTTTGTGGATGATCGCTTCGAGTTCCGGCGTCACTTTCGGATTCATCCGCGCCGGCGATAGCGGCGCGCGGTTCAGGATGGCTTCGAAAATGACCGCGGAGGTGTTTCCGGAAAAGGCCGGCTTGCCCGTCGCCATCTCATAGAGCACGACGCCGAAGGAAAAAACGTCGGTGCGATGATCCACCTCTTCGCCGCGCGCCTGCTCGGGCGACATGTAAGAAACCGTGCCGAGAACCGAGCCCGGGCTGGTCAGATCATCCGCCTGCGCGGCGGTCGGCATGCCGGAAGGCGAGTCCGCTGCCGCGCCGTGCCGGCGAGGGCCCAGCTTGGCGAGGCCGAAATCGAGCACCTTGGTCTGGCCGCTGTGGGTCACAAAGATATTCGCCGGCTTGATGTCGCGGTGGACGATCGAGCGCGCGTGGGCGGCTTCGAGCGCGGAAGAGATTTGAATCGCGACGGCCAGGATGTCTTCCGGCTCCATCGGCCCGCGTGTTAGGCGATGCTTGACGGTCTCGCCTTCCAGCAGCTCCATGGCGATGAAGGGCCGCCCATCGCATTCGTCAATGTCGTAAATCGTGCAGATGTTGGGGTGGTTGAGGGCGGAGGCGGCGCGGGCTTCGCGCTGGAAGCGTTCGAGCG
>CAYZVR010000033.1:0-19126 GCA_964481715.1 uncultured Acidobacteriota bacterium
CCCCCCGACGCCGTAAAGGTGGCGCTGTAGGGGACCCCGCCCACACCGTCCGGAAGCGAAGTGGTCGTAATGGTCAATTGTGCGAGGGCCGCAACCGGCATTACCAGCAGCACCAGGACGCAGAAGATGCCTAGCCTTATCTTTGACATGACCTCTCCAATCGGGGGCATAGAGTTTCAGGCCTCATCGGCCTGATTCATTGCTGTGGTGCGTGGCCCGTATTTGGCGATTCCGGCGCGGCCCTGACCCACTCACTTGTTGATGGTGAGAGCAAGAGACTTTGTGACCGAGACCTTGACCGAGTCGTAGATCCGAACCGTGAACACCTTGTAGTCCCCAGGCACGCTGGGAGTTCCCCAAAGCGTCCCGTTAGGCGACAGAGTGAGCCCCGCGGGCAATGTGCCACTCGCCAGTTCCCAGGTGTAGGGTGCTATTCCCCCCGACGCCGCCAAGGCGGCGCTGTATTTGGCCCCGGGTGCGCCGGCCGGAAGTGAAGTGGTCGTAATTTTGAGTACCGGTGGCGAGATGTAGAGAGCAAGAGACTTTTGGGCGGAGCCGGACGCGCATGTGACCCGAACCGTGAACGAGTAGTTTCCAGTCCCGCTGGGAGTTCCCCAAAGCATCCCGTTAGACGACAGAGCGAGCCCCGCAGGTAATATGCCACTGGCCAGTGCCCAGGTGTAGGATGGTATTCCCCCCGTCACCGCCAAGGTGGCGCTGTAGGGGGTTCCGAAAGATCCGTTCGGAATCGAAGTGGTCGTAATTGCTGGCAAAGAGGGCCCGACATACAAAGAAAGCGTCGTGCCGTTCGATGCACCGTGCGCGTCTCTGACAAACACGTTGAACTGATATGCCCCACCCGTGGTGGGCGTCCCGCTCAGCACCCCAGTAGACGACAGAGTGAGCCCCGGAGGCAATATGGGGGTGTAGGGTGACCATGTCCAGGCGTAGGGTTGCGATCCCATCGGCGACGCCTTCAAGGTGATGCTGTAGGGGGTTCCGGAATTTGCGTTCGGAAGCGAAGTGGTCGTAACTGCAATTTGCGCGATGCTCAAGGAAACTGTCTTGCTGGCGTTCACGACCGTGTTGTAGACCTGCACCGTGAACAAATACGTCCCCGCAGTGGTGGGGGTCCCGCTCAGCACCCCAGTAGACGACAGCGTGAGCCCCGGAGGCAGTGCGTTACCGTAACTGGCCAGGTTCCAGGTTAAGGGCCAATATTCGCTGTATGCCTGCAAGGTGGCGCTGAAGGGGACCCCGACTGTCGCGCCAAAGTTTGAGCTCGTAACGGTCAATACTGTTTGTGCGGGGGCCGCAACCGGCATTACCAGCAGCACCAGGACGCAGAAGATGCCGAGCCGTGTCTTTGACATGACCTCTCCAATCGGGGGCATAGAGTTTCAGACCTCATCGGCCTGATTCGTGCTTCTGGTGCGTGGCCTACGTTCGGGGTCCCGGCGTGCCCTGATCCACCCATGAAAGACCTGGAAGACTAAAAGTCTTAACGCACGTTGAGGGCCGCGCGAGGGTCAATAAGGCAACCGTTTGTCCTTAACAGTTTAAGACATAAGTAGCCGTGAGAAGTGAGAAAACAATGCAGTTTTAGACAAAATGAGTACACCGTCCTGGCACCAAAGCGACATGATCCTTGGGGGTGGTTTTCAGCGCCAATCTCGGCAAAAGAAAAGGCTGGGGTTAACTGCGCTGAAATTCGCCTGACGGGGCAGGCAAGGCCGCGGGTTCTAAGGGAGCGCTTTGCGAGAGGTTTGCTTCAGCCTCCGCGAGCACATTTTGCGGATCTCCGCCCGCCTGGTAGAGAGCTGCGCCGGACGTCAGCACAACATTGCGAAGGCGAACGTTTTGACGGCAGGCGGCATTAACCCGGCGAGCGAACGCTTCCGCACCTTTCCGGTCGGTGCGCGGCAAAAAGCAAAGGAAGCGGTCGGGGCTGTATCGAAGGATGGTATCCGTCTGGCGTGCTGTAGCTTCGAGGGTGCGCGCCAAATCCTTGAGGACGACGTCGCCCGAGAGATTGCCTTCCGCCTCGTTGATTTTTCGAAAACCGACGATATTGAAGAGGGCCAGGCCAAGTGCCACGTGGTAACGGTCCACCCACGCGACCTCGCGCTTCAGAATGTCGGGCAGCGCGCGCCGGTCCAAAACCTCGGTCAGCGAATCCTTCGGGTACTCCTCGCCAAGCCGCCGGGCTTCAAAATGGATGGCGATCAGGTAATTCCGCAGGTCGTTCAGCTCGCGTTGCTTATGGGTGATGTAAATGATGCAGAGGAAGACCAGCGTCAGTAGGCCCAGAATCAACTGGGGGAGAACGCCGTAGAGAATTTCCAATCGCGCCACATGCCATCGAATGGCCGGATAGAAGAAAGCCACAATGGCAGTGACGAGACACACGGTCACCGCAAAACTGAGAATCCAGAGCTGCCAGTTTCGCTGGTCGATTTGTTCAAGCTGATCGCGGTTCGCCTTACGGCGGTCGTTGGACACGGGCATGGGATCGTGACCGGCGAGCCGCAAAAGGATTTGAACACCGCCCACCAGTCTCGACCATATATCGGGCGGAGATCACCACCGCTTGAACTTAATCTTTGGGAATAAATGAGGCTGCTTGCCGGCGGCCGGCCCGGGAGGGAAAGGGCCGGCCGTCGGGGAGTTTGCGGAATCAGAAAATGCGAAGGTGGAGGGTCAAGTACTTCTTGGGATTTCGCCGGAATTCAGTGAGAAATTCCTGGAGCGATTTCGCGCTGTCGCTCAGGCTGTTGAACATCGAGGGATCGGTGGAAAGCTTTCCGAGAGTGCCCTCGCCCCGGTCCATGCGCGCGGTGATGGTATTGACGTGGGCGACGGTGTCATTCAGCCGGGTGTAGAGCTGGTCGTCGGTTACGAGTTTGCCGAGCGTCCCTTGTCCTTTGTTCACATTGTCAATCAGCGTGTTGGCGCGCGACACCAGTTGCTGCACGTCGTTGTAAACGGTCGGGTCGTTGATGAACTTGGCCGCGCTGCCTTTTCCGTGCTGGACATCTTCGAGCAGGCGGTCCACGTGGTCGAGCGTCGCGACGGTGCGCTGGAAAACGGCGTCATCGGTCAAGAGCTTGCCCACCGTCCCCTGGCCGCTTTCCACGCGCCCGATTAATCGCTCGACGCTGGAAGCGCTGGCGTTCAGGCGGTTATAGAATCCCTGGTCATAGATGAGTTTGCCCACCGATCCTTCGCCGGCCTGAACCTGGTTGGTGATTTTGTTGAGGGTCGCGCTGAGTACGCGCAGGTTTGAGACCACGTCGTTGGCGTTCTGGACGATCTGCTTGATGTCGGCCTCTTCGTGGCCTTGCAAGACCTCGGCGTTATGGAGCGTTTTCTTGCCCGGCCCGCCCCGCGAGATATTTACGTAGGCCTCTCCGAGCAGTCCGGAGGTTTCCAGGGTTGCGACAGAGTCCTCTCGAATCTGGTCCTGGTAGTGGCTGGAGATGCGCAAGTCAATTTCGACGGCGCGTTCGGGTTCGGTGTGGGGCGAGATGTGGATGCTGGAAACGTTTCCCACGGGAATTCCCGCCAGGCGCACTTCCGAGCCCTCGCGGACGCCGCCGGCGCCCGAGAAGTACGTTTTCAGCAAATACCGCTTGCTGAGGAAACCGACTTGGCCGCTGATGAAAAAGATCGCGACGGCGAGCACTCCGAGGCTGACGAGAACCAGGATCCCCACGCGAAGCTGAGCCCAGGCTACTTTTTGGCGTTGTGGCATGTTTTATCTCCCTCCCAAAAGTTTCATGAAGACCATTGTAGTGCACTGGCGCAGCGAGAGCGATCTTAGGACAGGAATTTTTGCAGATAGGGGTCGCGGCTCGCGGCGAGTTCCTGCTCGCTTCCCTGGAAATAGACCCCTCCGTCGCGAAGAATCAAAAACTGCGTCATAGTTTCGGGGGCGGAACCGCCATTGGAAGAGACGGGTACGAGATTCTGCTTTTCGGCTGAGTAGATGAAATTAGCGAGCACGAAGGCGTCTTGAAGGCGGTGAGTGACCATGATGGAGCTGACTTGCCCCGTGTCGCGCAGCTTGGCCAGCAAGACGTCAATGGTGTGCGCGGTCACCGGGTCGAGGCCTGCGGTGGGAAGGTCGTAAAGCATGATGGAAGGGTCGCTGACAATGGCACGGGCAATGGCAACCCGCCGCCGCATGCCGCCGGATAACTCGGCGGGCATCTTGTCGATCGCCTGCTCCAACTCGACAAAGCCCAGGACCTCGAGCACCCGCCGCTCGACGGCTGTTTCGTCCCTTTCGCCCTCCTCGCGCAAACGGTAGGCGACGTTTTCATAAACGGAAAGCGAGTCGAAAAGCGCTCCCTCCTGGAAAACGATGCCCATGCGCCGGCGAAAGGGCCCCAGTTGTTCTTCTCTCAGCGGGACGATGTCCGTCCCGTCCACGAGAATCTCGCCTCCATCGGGTTTGATCAGTCCGAGAATGAGCCTCAGCAGGACCGATTTCCCTGAGGCGGCCACGCCCAGCAGGATCAGCGTTCCACCTTTGGGGATGGCAAACGAAACGTCTGTGAGCACCTTCTTCTCGTCGAAGGAGAGGGAAACATGCCGGAGCTCAAGAACCGAATTGGAGTTCGTATCGGGCACAGGCCGTCACTGTTTTCGAGAGCCAAACGCCAAGGCTCCCGAAATCTTATTTTATCGCTGAAGGAAGCGAACCTAGAAAAAGTTGATCCCAATCAGGAATTTAGTAATAAAGAAGTCGAGCACGAGGATGAGAACCGACGCCACCACCACGGCTTGAGTGGTCGATCGCCCCACGCCCTCCGTGCCTCCCGTCGTGTGCAGGCCGCAGTAACACCCAACCTGAGCGATGACGAAGGCGAAGACGAAGGGTTTCAGAAGTCCTTGCGTGACGTCCTGGAAGTTGAGCGCCTGATAAACCGACGTCCAGTATTGTTCGGTGGTCAGGTGAGCGGTGTAATAACTCACGAAGTAGCCGCCCAGCGCTCCACATAAATCCGCCAGAACGGTCAGGAGCGGCAGGGTCACGACGGTTGCGAAGAGTCTCGGCGCGACCAGTTTCCGCAAGGGGTCGGTGCCGAGGGCCCGCATGGCGTCGATTTGCTCGCTGACCAGCATGGAGCCGAGCTCGGAGGCGATGCCGGAGCTGTTTCGCCCGGTCAACATCAGCGCGGTCAGCACCGGCCCGAGTTCGCGCACGATGGAGAGCGAGACCGCCTGCCCGAGTAGGCCGACTTCTCCGAAACGCGCCAGCGTCCGGTAGGTCTGCAGGGCGAGAACCGCGCCCGTAAAAAACCCCGTCAGCAGGACGATGGGCAGCGACCCGAATCCAATCACATCCATTTGGATGAGAGTGTCCGTCAGGTATCGAGGCGGGGTGAGTGCGTTGCGAAGCGTGGAAACAAACAGCTGGGTGAATTCCTGGACGGCGAGCACTTTCTTCTTCAGGAAGCTGTCAATCAGACTGTTGATCATTGCATTTCCGAGAAGAACTGCGCCAAAGCCCGTCCGTCTGCCCCACGGGTACTGTAGGCAGCCGGGTATTTGAAGTCAAGCATATCTGCCCACTGCACGAATCGTCACGGCTTCGTCTAAAGCTCGGAGCGAATCACCCGCGCTTGAAGTGCTGCGACGCAATGCAAACTCCTTTGAGACATCCGCCCACCTATGTTAGCTTCCTGCCATGACGGGCCCGCGTCAATTCAAGGTTGGCCTCATTCAGATGGCCGTCTCTGCTGACGCGCAGGAGAATCTCGACCGGGCGGTCGCGCGCGTCGAGGAAGCGGCGCACAAAGGCGCCGAAGTCATCTGTCTGCCCGAGCTTTTTCGCTCGCAGTATTTTTGCCAGCGTGAGGACGCGGCGTATTTCGATCTTGCCGAACCCGTTCCCGGGCCCACGACCGACGCATTGGGGCAGGCCGCCCGGAAAGCCGGGGTCGTCATCATCGCTCCGGTTTTTGAGCGGCGCGCCCCCGGCCTCTATCATAACAGTGCCGCGGTGATTGACGCCGACGGCCGCATCGCGGGACTTTATCGCAAAATGCACATTCCCGATGACCCTGCCTACTACGAAAAATTCTATTTCACGCCCGGTGACCTTGGCTTCTGCGCGTTCGACACCCAGCGCGGCCGCATCGGGACCCTCATCTGCTGGGACCAGTGGTATCCGGAGGCAGCGCGCCTGGTGGCGCTCGCCGGAGCGAGCGTGCTTTTTTATCCGACGGCGATCGGATGGCATCCTGATGAAAAAGAAAAATACGGCGCCGTACAGCGCGATGCCTGGCGAACCATCCAGCGCGGACATGCCATCGCGAACGGCGTTTACGTGGCTGCGGTCAACCGCGTGGGCCACGAAACTGCCGCCTCAACGACCGGGAAGGGAATCGAGTTCTGGGGTTCATCGTTTCTCGCCGACCCTTTTGGTGTGGTTCTCGCCGAGGCATCGGTGGATCGAGAGGAAATCCTTTTCGGTGATGTCGACCTTGCCCACCTGGAAGAAGTGCGGCGAAACTGGCCTTTCCTTCGCGACCGGCGAATCGACGCTTACGCCGGCATCGACCGCCGCCAACTCGACGAACAAAAATGGGACAAGAAATCGTAGACGAACGATCCCCGCAAGCCGCGAGTCGGAAATCTTCTCTGCGAACGCCTGCGGAGCTGGGGTATCACCTACCCGCCGAATGGGAGCCCCACGAGGCTACGTGGATCGGCTGGCCGCATAACCTAAGCGATTGGCCCGGAAAGTTTGCCACAATCCCCTGGGTCTACGGGGAAATCGCGCGGAAGATCGCTCCAGGGGAAAAGCTCCGCATCCTGGTCAACTCATCCGCGCACGAGGACCGGGCGCGGCGCATTCTAAACCGAGCCGGCGTGGACCCTTCCGCGATCGAATTCTTCCGCATTCCAACCAATCGCGGGTGGACGCGCGATAGCGGGCCGATGTTTGTGCGGCGCGGCGGTCCTCGCTCCGAGGTCGCCATCATCGGGTTTCGGTTCAACGCCTGGGCACGTTACGACGACTGGCAGAAAGACAGTCGTATTCCGGAACGCGCCGCACGCGCTTTGGGTTGCCGGCTGCTTCCAGCCCGGTACCACGGCCGCGACATCGTGCTCGAAGGTGGCAGCATTGATACCAACGGCGGCGGCACGCTTTTGACGACCGAGGAATGTTTGCTCGACGCGCAGGTGCAGGTACGCAATCCCGGCATAGGGAAAGATGAGATGGAGGCGGCGCTGCGGGCGCTACTCGGGGTGCAGAATATTCTGTGGCTGGGTCGCGGAATTGCTGGCGACGACACCCACGGGCACGTGGATGACCTCTGCCGCTTCGTGGGGCCGCGCACGGTTGTCCTCTGTCAGGAAGACAACCCTGCGGAAGCGAACTATCGTGCGCTCCAGGAAAATCGCGAGCGCCTCGAGGGTTTGCGACTCGAGGATGGCTCCCGAATCGAAGTCGTGCCGCTACCCATGCCTGCGCCGGTTATTTTCCGGGGCCAGCGGCTCCCGGCAAGCTACGCCAATTTCTATATCTCGAACGCGGCGGTGATCGTTCCGACTTTTAATGATCCGCAGGACCGCGTGGCGCTGGGAATTTTGGGCGACCTTTTCCGCGACCGGTCGGTGGTAGGCATCCATGCCGTTGATCTGGTTTGGGGGCTTGGGACGCTGCACTGTCTCACCCACGAGCAGCCGGCACGTTAGGCATTGCGGGAACCAAGCGAATTTCAACCTTGAGGGCCACTCCTGCCTCGGGAGAATCCAGCCGATAAAAGTACGGGAAGCTCGCCCCGGCTGGAATTCTCACACTGTGAAGCTTTCGACGCCTTTCGAGAGTAAATCGCGAGTGGAATACCGATTTGGCGGGTGTGCTGCTGGAATAAAAAAGAGGGGGAAGTTAAGCTCCCCCCTCCAAGCGTCGGGTGTTGGGTCTAATCGCTGAGCCTGGCACCAGCTAGCTTGTTGTTTCGCAACAAGATGGTGTTAGCTCAGTATTCTTGTACGCAAGCCACATACCAAATCGTTGGATGGCATGGGGCGACTCCCGATATGGGGCAAATGACTGGACTTTTGGCGTTTATTGCGCTCGCCAAGAAGTTGAACTTGGGCGAAATGGGCTCAGAATCGCTCCGCATTTCGGAATTTGGTAGATGAATTTACGGATTCTTACGGGTGTTTGAATCCTTTTTGGCCAACGAGTTGCGATCAACCTTTGGCGGACGATCGCCATCTGACCGCTAGAGAGTTGATGATGAAATCCTCAACGCGCGATGCAAACGGACTATTTGGCCGTCACCAAGCGGAGACCGATAAATAGTGGACAAAAGGGTGTGACTTTCAAATTGTTTTGAACGTTTAACATTTCCTTATGATTGATATTCACAGCCACCCGCTTCCTGACGTTGACGACGGCGCCGGGACTCTCGAAATTGCCGTCGAAATGTGCCGCATGGCGGCTGACGACGGCACCACGCACCTGGTGGCAACGCCCCATTGTAACTATCAATACACCTTCGATCCGGAAGTCAATCGCGCCAAGCTGGCGGAGTTACAGGAGGCCGTCGGTGAAAAGCCCAAGCTTCTGCTGGGGTGCGACTTTCATCTTTCGTACGATAACATCCAAATGCTCGTCAAAAATCACGAGACCTTCACGATTAATCGCACGCGGTATGTTCTGGTGGAATTTGGCGAGTTTTTCATTCCGGAACAGATCGACCAGGTCTTTTACGATATCGAATGCGCCGGGCTAACTCCTATCCTGACGCATCCCGAGCGAAACCCTGTTTTCCAGCGCCAGCCTGAGCTCCTTTACCGGTGGATTACTCGCGGCTGCCTTTGCCAGGTTACAGCCAAGTCTTTGACGGGCGGTTTCGGCGCTGCGCCCAAGCGCTTTGCGGAGAAATGGCTGGAGCAGAACTGGATTCACATTTTCGCTTCCGACGCGCACGACCCGAAGTATCGCCCGCCAATCCTTTCGGAATGTCACAAGAAAATCGCGGCCGCGCAGGGATCGGAAGCCGCTGACCGTCTTTGCGACAAGAACCCAGGCGCGATCATCGAAGGACGGCCCCTTCCAGCCGGACCGGAACCCATCCACCCTACCAAGATTAAAAGCCGGCGGAGCTGGTTTTCCTTCTTGAAGGGCTGAAACGCTCTCATCAACTCGCCACTCTTCTTCTAGCGCACCCGGAGAAAATATTTTCTCTCGGAAAGCTCAAACGAGACGGTTCCCGTAGCGGGATTGACCTCGCCAGGCTGGAAGTCCGGTGTTGCGCCCGGTACGATCAAATAACCCCCCAGCCAGGGCAGAGGTGAGTCGAGGATTTCGAGCGAGAGTGTGGCGGCAGCAAACTTGACGCCGAAATCGGGCGCGTAGAAACCTGGAATCTCCGAATGCACGCCGCGCGCGGATTGAATTCGAACCCGTGACGGTCCCAGCGGAATAACCGTTACGTTCTGAGACCGGCTGCGAAGGACGGCGCAATCTTCGCGAGCCTCGGCCTCAAAAGGCGGATAGAAGTGAAGCAAATTCTGAAGGCGAGGACGTCCCTCGCCCCACACGAGGTCGAGCACCACCCAGGCGCGCCCTTCGAGGCAGAAAAAAACGCGCTGACTCTTGACCCGGGTGCGGTCGCAGCTCGCCACCGGAAGGCGCAGTCCGCGCTGGCCCTCTTCGGATTTCAAATCTTCCGGCATCAAACTCGGGAAATGATCAATGCCCGGCTGGGGCAGGCAGCCATTAACCAACAAAACGTTGTGGGCGCGGGCGGTTTGGAAATATTTGTCCCAGGACTCTCCATCCGGCGAATAGGCCCCGGAGTCAACAACCACGCGGTGTCCGTTGAGCCCCAGCTCGTAACTCGCGTAGTCCTCATGCGCGCCAGGCAATAGTGATCGGACGCAATTAATAATCATGGCTGAATCAGCGGCCCCGGAGAGGCGATAGAGCCCAAGTTCCGCCACTGCGCGCGACTCGGGCTCGCGTGTCTGAGGGCCGAGCCGCTCGAAGTGCGCCTTGCCTTCTTCGCCGAGCAGCATGTAGGGCACGATTCCAAACCCTCCGGCGAGTTTTTTCCACGCCGCCTCATCCAGGAGGACCGCTCCCAGGGCGAAGAGGTCCGTTAGCGGACCGGCGGCAGAACTTGCGGAGGAACCGAAAAGCGGGAGCGTTCCGTCGGGCAGGAGTACGCCTTCGAGAGCCACAAGTATTCGAAGTGCCGCTTGCGCAAGTGAAGCTGATGCCTGCCCTTCGCCCGGGGAATGAAAAACCAGAATCTCGATAAGTGCTTCGGCCTCGCGGAGTGCCGCCACCGGTGAAAGGCCGGAAGGTCCGTCCTCCCGGGAATCCATCCCGGCGGCTTCCTGGATAATCGCACGTCCCTTTGCTCTCAGTTCTTCGGCGCGTGGTCCGTTGAAAAATTTCGCAGCGAGGTGAAGAGCGCGCGCGCAGTCGAGCGCCGCCTCAAGCGAGCGTGCCGAAGCTGCGTGGCGTTCGAGAAAAGCACATTGCAAGGCAAGGCTCGATTGAAAGACCGACAAAAATGCGGAGTCGTGCTCCCACTCGTCCCGAGCCAGGTCGGCCGAGAGGATCCAGTTGCGAACGCGGCGAGCGAGTGGGCGAAGTTCCCAGCCAGTCGTAAGGCCCGGGGGATTCTCGGCGATCCAATGGGCGATCAGGTAGCGGAGATGAACCGCGTAGCGGCTCTCCCGGGAAATGCGATAG
The DNA here is from genome assembly GCA_964481715.1 of uncultured Acidobacteriota bacterium. Classification (GTDB taxonomy): domain Bacteria; phylum Acidobacteriota; class Terriglobia; order UBA7540; family UBA7540; genus JAHEKS01. Next base: position 10,733 of record CAYZVR010000033.1, read on the forward strand.
GTCAGGGCGAGGTCGAAAGCGTAGTCAAATGCGTGCAGTTCGCGGCGCCAGCCCGCCAGGGCGGGCGAGCCGGGACTCTCGTGCAGTTCCCAGTTGAATCCGGCATCCAGGGCCTCGGTGTGATTCAGGAAAGCAAAACGATTGGCGAGGACCTGCTCGCTCCGGCCATAGAGGTCCAGCAGGTCTTCATTGAGCGCAGGGGAAATTTCGTGCAAATCGCGGGAGAAGAAGTGCGGAATGGACGGCGATTCAAGCCCCGCGGCTTGCATGGCGAGCGCGCTGGACGAAAGCCGAGGAAAGGCGAGATACGCGAATTGCGCCGCCGCTTGCCCAAGGGTGGAAACCCACTCTTTAACGCGATCTTCGTTCGGCCACGCATCGAATTGTTTGCCGGACGGAAGAATCGACACGGGGAGTGAACTTACTTCGGTTGCTTCGCGAAAAGCAAGCTTGGCGGAAATTCATCACCGCCGGTTTGGTTCGGCGAAACCGGGCTGCTATGATATCGCGCGCAAGTGACCGGCCGCTGCCTTGCGGGGGAGAACGCCGGACAAAAAAGGGAAGGCCTGATGTTTGCGCGGAAAATTCAAGTCGAAGTCATGGGGCCCGGCGCGCCGCGGCCGTGCCCGCTGAAATGGCTCGACAGCTTTTGCATGAGAAGTTTTACGGGTTCGTCCGCCTTCGACGAAACCCTGCCGGTCGCCGATGGCCGAATGGAAGCCGGCCGCCGCATAGACCTCGAGGCGCTGCGCGCCGACATGGAAGATTGGATGACGCGCAAATTTGGGGAAGGGAAGTTGGTTAAATTGCGGTTGAGTGAAAGGGAAGAAACTCAGTAGCGAGAGCAAGGCTTGCACCTCAGTTGGGCTGACGGCTGACTGAGAGTGTATCCGTGCCGGGATTGTGTTAGATTAGTGTTTCGACCGGGGTGATTCGTCCGTGGCGACACGCATCGCGACACACATCGAAATTGACGATGAAGGCGTAGCCTGGATTACCGGAGCTAACACCAAGGTCATCGAGGTGGTGCTGGGCAAGCTCGCCTACGGCTGGAGCCCCGAAGAAATCCATTTTCAGCATCCCCACCTCTCACTCGCGCAGATTCATTCCGCGCTTGCCTACTATTACGAAAACCAGGAGAAGCTCGACGCCGAAATCGAGCACAGGCGGCAAGAAGCTGAGGCGTATCGAGAAGAATGGACTGACTCGGCTTTGCGCCGCAGTCTCCTGGCGCTAAAGAAATCCCGGTGAGCCTGCGCCTTTATATGGATGTTAACGTCCCCTACGCCGTAACCACTGGCCTGCGTTTGCGCGGCGTTGATGTGCTGACCGCGCAAGAAGACGGGGCAAAGGAGCTCAGAGACTCCGAGGTGCTGGCGCGTGCGGCTAACTTAGGCCGCGTCTTATTTTCTCAAGACGACGATCTCCTGCGGGAGGCGGCGCGACGGCAAAAGGCCGGCGAGAGCTTCGCGGGAGTTGTCTACGCTCATCAGCTCAACGTTACGATTGGGCAGTGTGTAAATGACTTGGAGTTGATCTGTCGAGTCAGCGATCAGCCAGAGTGGATCAACCGGGTCGGACACTTGCCTCTCCGGTGATTTTCCCCCGACCATTTGAAATGAGGAATTCGGCGCTACAGCGCCTTGATGGCGATCATGACCTTGTCGTCGATGTGAGTTCCCGCGCGGGAGTAACGGGCCACGTCCACTGAGACGTGTTCGACGATTTCCGCCGCGGTCTTTTCGGCCACTTCGTACACTTTCTCGACCAGCCTTTCCGAGGTGTACTCTTCGTGGTGAGCGTCCATGGACTCAGTGATTCCGTCCGTACAAAGCACCAGCACGTCTCCGGTTTGGAGCTTGAGCTGGCCGCGCTCGTAGGAGGCGTTTTCAAACAGTCCGACGACCATACCGCCGTCGGTGAGAGGGATGGGATCGCTTCCCGGCCGAATAATAACGGGCGGAACGTGGCCGCAGTTGATGTAATGAATCACCTTGCGCTTGATGTCAATGAGCCCCATAAAGAGGCTCAAATATTTTTCCGCGCGCGTGTGGTTCCAGATCATCTTGTTCAGCGCTTCGGCGATTTCGTTGAGTGAGTGGAGGTGCAAGACCAGTGCGCGCAGCGTCGCCTGAAGGTTGGACATGACGAGGGCCGAGCTGACGCCCTTTCCTTCCACGTCGGCGATGACAACCAGCAGGGTGCGCGGGCCCAGGGTCAGGAAATCGTAGTAGTCGCCGCCCACGGCGTAGCAAGGCTCGTTGAGCAACGCCACGTCAAAGCCCTCGACGGTCGGTGTGGACTCCGGCAACAGGCTCCGCTGAATGCCCCGCGCCAGCGCCAACTCCTTCTCCATGCGCTCCTTGTCGATCAGTTGCTGGTGGAGCTGCGCGTTTTCAAGCGCCAGGGCCATGTGCCCGGAAAGGGTCAGCAGGAAGTCCGAGTCCTCGTCGGTAAATGAACCCTTTTTCTTGTTGAGCAGTTGCAGCGCGGCGATGATTTTACCCATCTTGTTGCGGATGGGGAGGCAAAGAATGTTGCGCGTGCGGTATCCGGTGCGCTTGTCCACCTCGGGATTGAACCGCGAGTCGGCATAGGCATCCGGGATGTTGACGATATCGCCCGTTTTCGCCACGTGCCCCGCGATGCCTTTTCCCAGCGGCAGGCGGATCTCCTGCTTTTCCAGGCCGTGCGCGATGAGCGACCAGATCTCCGCCGACTGTTCGTCCACCAGGAAAAGCGTGCCGCGTTCCGCGTCCGCCTGGCTTTTGGCCACGTCGAGGATGCGCGCCAGCAATTCCGAGAGGTCGAGGGTGGAAGACATCGCCTTGCTTGACTCGACCAGGATGCCCAGTTTGTTCAGGGTGTGACGCGCCGAGGCAATCAGTTCCGCGTCGCGGAGCAGCAGGGCAAGCAGTCGCGCTTGGACTTGCAAGAGCGCCATCAAAGGCTCACCGGGTGTCTTGGAAGTCGCGACGAGCAGGACGCCCAGAGCCTTTGAATCCCGCATCAACGGAAAAGCGCCGAGAAATTCGAAATCGTGCTTCTTGGCCCACTTGGCCAGTTCATCGCGCCCGCCATCTTCCTTACGCACCACCTGAGGTTTGCGCTGGCGTATCGCTCGGCCGAGAAGGTTTCCGGTCAGGGGGGCCTTAATCAGTCCCGCCGGAAAACTGGGCCGGCCCGCCATCGAGGTGAGCTCGAGTTCAGTTTCAGAGTCCTTGAACGTCCAGACGCCGGTTGTTGCCACTCCGTAACGCTCCACCAACCGCGTTACCATGCCGTTCATGATGTCCTTGGGCAGTATTTCGCCCGAAAGCTCGCCACTCAGTTCTTCGACTTCCTGAACGAGCGAGGCGAACGAGAGGCCGGCCTTGGCCTTCGGCTGTGGTTTTCGCGATCCCGATGTTTGTGCCACTGATGTCCTTTGAAATGCAGGGATCAACTTCCGCGTTTGGAGAGTATATATGGGCTAGGGTCGGTGCGCAAACCTTTTTGGAATATCTCTCGGGAAGGGGCGACACGAAGAATGGCCTTTAAAACGTCGACGGATGAACGGAGTTCCGAGGGAATCAGAGAAGGGAAGGAGGAAGTGGGTAATTCGGTTGCCCTGTCTCGTACCCACTTCCCCAGGTAGTCATTCGTGTTGTTATTTTGAAAGATGCGGCCACCCCTCGCGAGGTTGCAAAAAAGTGCTGGGAGAATTGTAAAATCTCCAGCGATACCCCTTCGGATGCGGGCAAGGGACTTGTATTATAATAGGGGCTCTTCCGGGACGGGGCATTCTGAGAAAAACCCTGGGAAAGTGCCATGAGTTATGTCGTGACGCCGTTTGAGGTAAGCTCCAAGGCGCTTGGGGCGCCGGTGCACTGCCGCTTTGTGCATTTGCTTTCCGGAATTGCCACGCGCCACAGCGATACGATTGACAGCGTCTTCCTGGTTGATGGTAAACGGGTGCTGGTAACGATTTCGTGCGCCGCTCTGAGCGAGCTGCGCGAACGCGAACGCAAGCCATTGAGCGACCAGCAGTTAGCGGATATCTCTGCACTTTTCCTGAGGCGCACGCTCGAACACGGTTATGACCCGACGCTTGCGGAGCTGGCTCTGAGTGACGAGTCTTTGCGCGCCACCGGCCGAGAATTGGGATTTCTATGAGACTTGCCAGGGTTCGGATGGCAGACCGACATCCCATCACTAATAATTTCCTGGATTTCAGCCGATAGGATGAGAAAGAGGCAACGACCATGTGCGGGATTGTGGGTTATGTTGGCCGGCAGCAAGCGCGCGACATCCTGATTGAGGGATTGAAGCGGCTGGAGTACCGTGGCTACGACTCAAGCGGCATCGCCATCTTGAACGCTCAGACGTACCTCGCCCGCGCGGTCGGAAAAGTCGCCGTGCTCGAGCAGCGCGTTTGGGCCGAGAAACCCGAGGGTGTTATCGGCATCGCGCACACCCGCTGGGCGACGCATGGCAGGCCCACGGAAGCCAATGCCCACCCGCATCGGGATTGCACGGGCCAGCTCTTCCTGGTCCATAACGGCATCATCGAAAATTTCCAACCCCTGAAGAAGCGCCTCACCGAGAAGGGCCACAAGTTCTGTTCGGAGACGGACACGGAAGTCCTCGCGCACCTCATCGAAGCCGGTTATCAGGGTGACCTGCGCGCGGCCGTCCAAAAGGCATTGCAACAGGTTCAGGGAACCTTTGGCATTGCGGTGATTCACGCCAAGCATCCCGCGGAGATCATCGTGGCGCGGCGTGGAAGCCCCATCGTCCTGGGTGTCGGAGATGGCGAGGCGTTTGCCGCATCGGACGTTTCCGCGCTCGCACGGCACACCGACCAAGTCGTCTACCTCGAGGACAATGAGGTCGCCCGCATCGAGCCCGGCCGGTTTGACATCGCGACGCTCGAGAACCGCGCGGTCACGCGGAGCACCACGGCTCTTGAAGTCGGCCCTGAAGCGGCAGAGCGCGGCGAGTTTCCGCATTACATGCTGAAAGAGATTTTCGAGCAGCCGGACTCGGTTGAAAACGCGCTGCGCGGACGGCTGAGCCATTCCGAAGGGGTTGCGAAGTTGGGGGGCCTCGAGTCCGTGCGCGACCGGCTGCAGCAGGCGAGGCACCTGATCATCATCAGTTGTGGGACGAGCTACTATGCCGGCCTCTTTGCGCGCTACGTTTTTGAAGCGCTGACCGATTTGACGGTTGAGACCGAGCTCGCCTCAGAATTCCGCTACCGCAAGTTGAACCTTCGGCAGAACACGGTTGTGCTCGCGATTAGCCAGTCCGGCGAAACGGCGGACACGCTTGCCGCGCTGCGCGAAGCCAAGCGCAAGGGCGCGCTCGTCCTCGGCCTCGTGAACGTGGTCGGCAGCTCGATCGCGCGGGAAACGGACGCGGGGGTCTATTCGCACGCCGGAATCGAAATCGGCGTGGCGAGCACCAAATCCTTTACTTCGCAACTGACCATCCTGACGCTGATGGCGCTGCTCGTGGGCAGGAGCCGAGACCTTTCCTATGACGAAGGCTCGTCCATCCTGCGCGGGCTCGAGCAGGTGCCGGACCAGATCCGCGAAATCCTCACGCAGTCGGATCACATCCATAAGCTCGCGGAGAAATATTCCAAGGCGGAACACTTTCTTTACATCGGACGGAAGTACCAGTATCCCATTGCCCTCGAAGGCGCGCTCAAACTCAAGGAGATTGCCTACATCCACGCGGAAGGCTACGCCGCGGGCGAGATGAAGCACGGCCCCATCGCGCTGATCGATCCCGCGTTCCCGACCATGGCGCTCGTGCCCGAAGACGGCTCCTATGAGAAGGTGGCTTCCAACATCCAGGAAATCCGCGCCCGCGAGGGACGCGTGGTCGCCATCACCACGCAGGGCAACACCAAACTCGGCAATCTCGTGGATGATGTCATCGAAGTCCCGCGCGCCCACGATATTCTGACTCCCATATTGACCGTCGTCCCCCTCCAACTTTTTGCCTACCACTGCGCCGTGCTGCGCGGCTGCGACGTGGACAAACCCCGCAACCTGGCCAAAAGCGTGACGGTTGAGTAGGGCTGCGCGGTCGCCGGACCGCTCGGAGGTTTTCCGGTTCGTTTTAGCTTCGTTATAGGTTCGTTTTTAGGTTTGTGTTTTGCTAAGTTCCTTGTTTTCAGTAAATCTCCAGCTTCGTTGGCTCAAATAACGTCCCTTTTCCCTTGCCCTCCCTGTTGCTTCGCCTGGCCTTCGCCCTGGGACGCCTTGTGGAGCCGCCGGTCCCGCCGGCGCGACGAAACTAGTCTACTAATGTAGTCTACACCCGGGAGCGTGGTTTGTCAAGGGCGAAATTACCCTATCGCCCGGTGAGGGGCCGCACGGCGTCGCGTGGCGCGGATGCTGCGTCCAATTCCCCCGATTGGAATCGCGGTTCCACGGCACGTTGCCACCCGCGTTGACTGGCCCGCGTGGGTAGCCTAAGATGGCCGTAGCAGGGCGAGTCTCCCGATGACAGGCGAGACCATTTCCCACTATCGCATCCTTGAAAAGCTCGGTGGCGGCGGCATGGGTGTGGTGTACAAGGCCGAAGACACCAAGCTCCATCGCTTCGTGGCGCTCAAGTTTCTGCCGGAAGAAATGTCCAGGGACCATCAAGCCTTGGAGCGTTTCCAGCGCGAAGCGCAGGCAGCCTCCGCCCTCAATCACCCCAATATCTGCACTATCCACGACATCGACGAGCACGAAGGCAGGCCGTTCATCGCCATGGAGTTGCTCGAAGGGCAAACGCTGAAGGAACGTTTGTCTGTAGCGGGGGTCTATGACCCCCGGTCCGCCGGTCACAGACCGGCGCTACAGCTCGATCGAGTGCTCGACCTCGCCATACAGATTGCCGACGCGCTCGACGCCGCGCACGCAAAGGGAATCATCCATCGAGACATCAAGCCAGCGAATATCTTCGTAACCAGTCGCGGGCTAGCGAAGATTCTGGATTTTGGGCTAGCCAAGCTGACCGGAGGGGCGCATGGCTATGCGCCCCTACGGGACGGCGGCGAGGACGCCGCCGCTACAGCCGGTGCAAGCGCCGACGCGCTGACCAGCCCCGGCGCGGTCATGGGGACGGTCGCCTACATGTCTCCGGAACAGGCGCGGGGTGAGGAACTCGATGCGCGCACCGATTTGTTCAGTTTCGGTGCGGTGCTCTACGAGATGTCCACCGGTCGGCAGGCCTTCTCGGGGACCACTACGGCGGTGATTCACGATGCGATTCTGAACCGGGCGCCCACGCCGCCGGTGGAGTTGAATCCTTACCTGCCCGCCAAGCTGGAAGAGATCATCAACAAGGCCATCGAGAAAGATCGCGATCTGCGTTGCCAATCCGCCTCCGAGCTGCGCGCCGACCTGAAGCGCCTGAAGCGGGATACGGATTCGGCGCGCGCGGTCGTAGGGGCGACGCGTGGCGTCGCCCAGGGCGAGGCCGAGCCTCGCTCCTACAGGGCAGGGCGGCGCTGGGCGCTGGCAGTTGGTGGTGCCCTCATCGTGCTGGCGGCCTCGCTTGTCGCCTTGAACGTCGCCAGCCTGCGCGACCGGTTGCTCACCGCCGTAGGGGCGATTCATGAATCGCCCCCACAAATTCGTTCCATTGCCGTCCTGCCGCTCGCGAATCTCTCCGGCGACCCGCAGCAGGAATACTTCGCCGACGGGATGACGGAAGAATTGATCACAAACCTCGCCAAAATTGGCGCGCTGAAAGTGATCTCGCGAACTTCCATCATGCATTACAAGGGAACGCAAAAGACCATTCCGGAAATCGCCAGGGAGTTGCACGTGGACGCGGTCGTGGAAGGCTCGGTGTTGCGCTCGGGGGATCGAGTGCGGGTCACCGCGCAGTTGATCCAGGCGGCAACCGACCGCCACCTCTGGGCGGAAAGCTACGAGCGCGATCTCCGCGATGTGCTCACATTGCAAAGCGACTTGGCGCAGTCCATCGCCACCGAGATCAAGGTCAAGGTGACGCCCCAGGAGCAGTCCCGCCTCGCCCGCGTCCGCCCCGTCAACTCCGAGGCTTATGAGGCCTATATCAAGGGCCGCCACTTGGAAATCCTCGACGATGCCAAGGACGTCGAGTTTCAGCAGCGCGCCACGCAAATCGACCCGACGTGGGCTCCGCCGCACGCCGCCATCGTCGTGCCGACCTTGAACCTGGGACTGCCCCCGATGGAGGCGTGCGCAAAGGCGAGGACGGCTGCAGGCAAGGCACTGGAACTCGACGACACGCTCAGTGAGGCGTACTCTGCGATGGCGTGGGTCAGGTACCAGTGCGATTGGGACTGGCCAGGCACCGAGCGTGATTTCAAGCGGGCCATCGAATTGGATCCCACCAATTCCCAAGCGCGCCACTACTACT